>DATFBR010000144.1:0-6738 GCA_035253685.1 Jiangellaceae bacterium | reverse complement strand
TGGTGGCCACGTCGCCGATGAAGGCGATCATGTTGACGACACACCAATTGCGAAGGATTGCGGACGAGTCGCCTGACATCACAGAGCGTCTGCGCACCGCGATCGCCGACCGGGAGCAGCGTCTGCTCTAAGCCGTCGCCTCGTCGGGCGGGCGGCCAAGGTCGACGGTTTCGGGGACGAACTCGACGCCTTACGGATGATCTTCCTCCTCAACCAGCGCGCCATGCTCGAGGTCGTCGTGACCGAGACGAGCCTGCGGGGAGGTCGTGGATCGGGCCGCCGCGGCTACACGCAGCGGGTGAACGACGTCCGGGAGCCTGAAGCCACGCACGGTCCGGTACGTCCACACCTCGCGCTGGACCAGGGCACCGTCACCGTGCTGCGCGAGCATCGGAAGCGGATGCTGGACCAGCGGCTGGCCGTGGGTGGTGGGTTCGTCGACCTCGACCTGGTATTCCACCGACCAGACGGCGGGCCGTTGCATCCGGAGCGTTTCAGCCGCGAGTTCACCCGAGCGATCGCGAAGACGGACCTGGCGCGGATTCGGCTGCACGATCTCCTGCACGGCGGGGCGACCATGGCGTTGTCGGCCGGCGTGCAGCCGAAGGTGATCTAGGAACGCCTCGGCCACGCGTCGGTAATGATCACGCTCGACTACTCGCACGTCACCAACGGTCGCCACGAGAACGCCGCGAACCTAGTCGCCGGCCTGATCGCCGGGGAAGCGCGTTAACAGTTGGTCAGCAAACGAAGATCACGGCAGCTACGAATGGCTGCCTGACCAGGGGGTTTGTCGTGCGGGAGAGGGGACTCGAACCCCTACGTCCGAAGACACCGGGACCTAAACCCGACGCGGCTGCCAGTTACGCCACTCCCGCGGTGGCGCCCGCAGCGGTATCCGCGGGCCCGGCCGCAAGTGTAGGCGGCCGGCTCCGCGGCCTGCCGGCCCGAAACCCACCCGAACCGGCGTTCACGGAATGGCCAGCTCGCGGCGCAGCTTGGCAACGTGCCCGGTCGCCTTGACGTTGTACATCGCCCGCTCGAGGGTCCCGTCGGGCGCGACGACGAACGTGGAGCGGATGACACCGGTCACCGTCTTGCCGTAGAGCTTCTTCTCCCCCCACACGCCGTAGGCCGTCATGACGTCGTGGTCCTCGTCGGACAGCAGCGGGAAGGTCAGGCCGTCGCGTTCGCGGAACTTCGCCAGCGTGGCGGGAGGATCGGGTGAGATCCCGATGACGCCGACACCGGCGGCGTTCAGCGACGAGAGGCTGTCGCGGAAGTCGCAGGCCTGCGTCGTGCATCCGGGCGTCATCGCGGCCGGATAGAAGTACACGACGGTCCGGCCGCCGCGGTAGTCCGACAGCGACACGGGCCTGCCGTCGGCGTCGGGAAGGGTGAAATCGGGTGCCGGGTCGCCGGGGGACAGTCGCTGATCGGTCACGGGGACCACCGTAGTGATCCCGCCGCGAGACGGCATGGGACCCCGTCCGCGAGCCTGGCTGTTGCGAATAACTTGCAATTAGCATGGATGGTCGACCAGCCGAGCCCAGGAGTCACGGGCGACGCGCCGGGGTTCGACAGTTCGGCGAGGAGGACGACGTGCACGTGCCCGACGGATTCCTCGATGCATCCACTTCCCTGGCCACGGGCGTGGCCGCCGCGACCGCCGTCGGAGTCGCACTGCGCAAGGCCCGCGACGAAGTCGACGAGCGCACCGCGCCGCTGGCCGGACTGACCGCCGCGTTCGTCTTCGCGGTCCAGATGCTGAACTTTCCGGTCGGCGTGGGTACCAGCGGCCATCTCCTGGGCGGAGCGCTCGCCGCGGTGCTGGTCGGGCCGTGGACGGCGGTCCTCTGCGTTTCGGTGGTGCTCATCGTGCAGGCGTTGCTGTTCGCCGACGGCGGGCTGACGGCGCTCGGCACCAACGTCACACTGATAGCGGTCGTCACTGTCGCCGTCGGCTGGTTCGTCACCAGGGCAGTGCTGCTCGTGCTGCCGCGCCGCCCGGCGTCGGTCGTGCCGGCTTCGGCAGTGGGCGCGCTGGTGTCGGTGCCTGCGGCGGCCCTGGTGTTCGTCCTGCTGTTCGCGGTCGGCGGGAACGCCGACCTCCCGTTGGCGACGCTCACCGCCGCCATGCTCGGCTGGCACGTGCTCGTCGGTATCGGTGAGGCCGTCATCACCGCACTCACGGTCAGCGCCGTCGTCGCTGTCCGTCCCGACCTGGTCTACGCCGCACACGACGTGCGGCCGTCGCTCCAACTCAAGAATGCCGACGGCCAGCTCGTCGATGCACCGACCGGGCCCGCGACCGCCGAGGTGAGCCGCAGCATCCGTGGCATCGTGATCGGCGGCGGGGCGGCCGCGCTCGTGCTCGCGGGTGTGGTCAGCTTCTACGCCAGTGGCAACCCCGACGGCCTCGAGTACGTCGCCGGTGAGAACGGGTTCCTGCAGACGGCTCGCGACCACCTCCTCGGCGGCTCCGCGCTTGCCGACTACGGCGAAGTCGGTGGCATCCCGATCGGCGTGGCCGGCGTTCTCGGCGTGCTGCTGATCATCGGCGCCGGCTGGCTGGTCTTCCGGTCCGTGAGCCGCAGGTCGCGACGGACCGGCACCGGGGCCCGGAGCCACTGATGGGCAACGGCCATTCGCACCTGCTGTTCCGGCACGGCGACTCGATCGTGCACCGACTGCCGGCGCACGCCAAGGTTCTGGCCCTGCTGGGGTTCGTCCTCGTCGTCGTGGCGACGCCGAGGGAACGGTACTGGGCGTTCGCCGGCTACGCAGCGCTCCTCGCCGGCGTAGCGGTCGTGGCGAGGCTCCCGGCCGGATTCATCGCGCGCCGGATGGTGGTGGAGATCCCGTTCGTGGCGTTCGCCGTCCTCCTGCCCGTCGTCTCCGGAGGAGCACGGGTCGACGTGCTCGGCGTGTCCCTGTCCCAGGACGGGCTGCTTTCCGGCTGGAACCTACTGGCCAAGGGGACCCTCGGCGTCGTGGCATCGATCCTGCTCGCGGCGACCACCGACGCCCGAATGCTGTTGATGGGCCTGCAGCGACTGCGCCTGCCGGCTCGGCTGATCGAGATCGCGGCGTTCATGGTTCGCTACGTCGAGGTCGTCGTGGCCGACATGCAACGGATGCGCATCGCCCGCGAGTCGAGGGCCTTTCAGGCGCGTCACATCGGCCACCTGAAGGTGGTCGCCCAGGCAGCCGGGGCCATGTTCGTGCGGACCTACGAGCGGGGCGAACGGGTCCATTTGGCGATGGTGTCCCGCGGGTACGCCGGCGCGATGCCCCTCGTGGACATGCGGCCGGCCCTCGTGGCACCGGCCGCGCTGGCAGCCGCGCTGCCGGCCGCCGCACTGGCTGTCTGGGCGGGTGCGGTATGGGTGTGACCCCGTCGATCGAGGTCCGCGGCCTCGCCTACGCCTATCCCGACGGTCACCAGGCGTTGTTCGGCGTCGACCTGGTGGTCGACCGCGGCGAGCGGGTGGCGCTGCTCGGTCCCAACGGCGCCGGGAAGACCACGTTCGTTCTCCATCTCAACGGCATCCTGGCCGGCGGTGCCGGAATCGTCCGGGTCGGCGGCCTCGAGGTCCGGCAACACGACCGCGACGCCCTGCGCGAGATCCGCCGACGGGTCGGGATCGTGTTCCAGGACCCGGACGACCAGTTGTTCATGCCGACCGTGCGCGACGACGTGGCGTTCGGTCCGGCCAACCTGGGCTTGCGGGGCGCCGAGCTCGACGCTCGGGTCGACGCCGCGCTGCGGTCCGTCGGCATGACCGGCGTGGCCGACCGGCCGCCGCATCATCTCTCGTTCGGGCAACGGCGCCGGGTGGCCGTGGCGACGGTGCTCGCCATGGGGCCTGAGGTCCTCGTGCTCGACGAGCCCACCAGCAACCTCGATCCGGCGAGCAGGCGTGAGCTCGCCGAGGTGCTCGAATCGTTGGACGTGACGCTGATCGTCGTGACCCACGACCTGCCCTACGCCCTGGAGCTCTGCGACCGGTCGGTCGTGCTCTCCGGCGGGACGCTCGTGGCCGACGGTCGCACGGCCGACGTGCTGGCTGACGCCGCGATGCTGCGTGAACACAGGCTGGAACTGCCCTACGGGTTCGATGCGCGGTCGGTTCCCGGTCGACGAACTGGGTACGGTGGTGCCCGGTCCACGTGGACGGCGGCCAGGAGGTGACGGTGAGCGAGCCCGACGCGGTGCTGCCGGCCTCACGCCGCCCCATGCCGGGGCCGGCGCCGGAGGTGCCCACCGCCACCGTCCCGAGTGAGCCTCCACCCGAGCCCGAGCCGCGCCCCCAGCGCTCGGCCGCCGAGATCGAGCAGGAGCTCAACGAGACCACCGACCGGCTCGCCGCCCGGGTCGACGCACTCGTCGACCGGGTGAGCCCGGCTGCGATCGCCGGCCGAGGCCGCGCCGCCCTGCGGCGAGCCGTCACGACGCCGGCCGGGCGACCACGGGCGGAGGCCATCGGCGCACTGGTCGGCGGTCTCGTCGGCGTCGCCGTGCTGGTCTGGCGGGCACGGCGTCGGGACTGATCCGACGACGCCGTACCCTCGTGGGCGTGAGCCCCAGTGCGCACGACAAGCTGCCCATGCGGATGCTCCACGACCGCGTGCTGGTGGCGCTGGACGGCGAGGCCGGCGAGCGACGGTCGTCGGCCGGAATCGTCATCCCGGCGACGGCTGCCGTCGGTCGCCGGCTGTCCTGGGCGCGGGTCGTCGCCGTCGGTGGGAACGTGCGAACCGTCGAGGTGGGCGACCGCGTCCTGTTCGACCCGTCCGACCGCGCCGAGGTCGAGGTTCGCGGCGACGACTTCGTGCTGCTTCGTGAGCGTGACCTGCACGCCGTGGCCTCCGAGCGGCTCGAGGACGGCCAGACCGGCCTCTATCTCTAGGCTCGCCCCTAGCATCGATACCGTGTCCGGCGAGCCGATCGACACCGTGTCCGGCGAGCCGACCGGTACGCCTCAGCGCCGGGGGGAGGAGGCGCTGGAGGCCCTCGCCGCACGCTCACGGCAGGGCGCTCGGGACCGGCTGCGCCGGCTGCGTCTCACTGCCGTTCCCATCCTGCAATGCGCCGTCGGCGCCGCCCTCGCGTGGTGGGTCGCAACCGGCCCGTTGGTCGGGCACAAGCAGCCGTTCTTCGCCCCGATCGCGGCACTGATCTCGCTCGGCGTCGGACTCGGCCAGCGGCTGCCGCGGGTCGTCGAGCTGGTCGTCGGCGTGGCCGTGGGCGTGCTCATCGGTGACCTGCTGGTGGCGTGGATCGGCACCGGTGTCGCCCAGATCGCGCTCGTGGTCGCGCTGGCGATGGTCGCGGCCGTCGCGCTGGGCGGCGGCGCAGTGATCGTCACGCAGGCGGCGGCCTCTGCCGTGCTGGTGGCGACACTCACTCCGACAACCGACGAGGGTGTCGATCTCGACCGGTTCGTCGACACCCTGGTCGGCGGTGGGGTCGGTCTGGTGGTCAGCGCCCTACTGCTTCCGCTGAACCCGCTGTCGGTCGCCCGCCGCGAGCTCGACCCGCTACTCAAAACTCTGGCCGAGCTGATCGACGACTGTGCCAGTGCCCTGGCCGACCGTGACCGTGCCGGTGCCGCCCTGGCACTCGGCCGGGCCAGGGACACGCAGGCGGCGGTCGATGCCGCACACGAGGCATTGGAGGGTTCGTCGGAGGTTGCCATGATCGCTCCGGTGCGGTGGCGCAAGCGCGGCCAGCTCGTCGGGTATCTGGATGCTGCCGATCCGGTCGACCACATCTCCCGCGACCTGCGGGTCTTGGCCCGGCACGTGGTCAGCATGTTGCGCCGTCGCGAGCCGATACCTTCGACGCTGCCGCAGTCATTGCGTGCCCTCGCCGGTGCGGCGAGATTGCTGCGGATCGAGCTCGGGCACGGTGACGAGCCCCGGGAGAGCCGTGCCTCCGCCGTTGCGGCGGCTGAGCTTGCGACCGAGGCACTGGACGAGACCGGAGGCTTCGCCGGTCAGGTCGTCGTGGCACAGGCTCGCTCGCTGGCGGTCGATGTCTTGCGGGCCACCGGGTTGGACCGGGAGCAGGCACTCGGCCTGCTGCCATCGCTGCCGCCCGGCCCGGTCAGCTACGGCTGAGCGCACACCAGCGAGAACGGGGGCAAGGCGATGGCCGCGGAGTTGCGACCGATGCTCGCCGTGTCCGGTCGGCTTCCACCCGCCCGCGAGGACGACGCATGGTCGTACGAGCTGAAGTGGGACGGCGTGCGGATGCTCGCCCATGTCGCGCCGTCGTCGGTCCGCCTGGTCGGCCGCTCGGGCATCGAGGCGACGATCGCCTACCCGGAACTGGCCGGCCTATCCTCCGCGCTCGGCGGGCGCGCCGCCGTACTCGACGGTGAGGTCGCGGTCCTCGGGCCCGACGGCAGTGCGGACTTCGGTGCGCTTGCTCCGCGAATGCACGTCCGCTCGGCGGCTCGTGCCGCCGAGTTGGCGGTGCGGGTTCCGGTAACTTATATCGTCTTCGACATCCTCCGCCTCGACGGGCATGCAACCCTTGCACTGCCGTACGCACAGCGCCGGACGCTGGTCGAGGAGCTGGTTCGACCAGGACGGCACTGGCAGGTGTCGCCGGCCTTCATCGGCGGTGGTACCGACCTGCTCGAGGCGAGCCGGCGGATGGGCCTCGAGGGAATCCTCGCCAAGCGACTGGATTCGCCGTACCGGCCGGGGCAGCGATCGACCGAGTGG
>DATFBR010000143.1:0-3655 GCA_035253685.1 Jiangellaceae bacterium | reverse complement strand
TACCCTTGCCTGGCCCGTTCTTCACCGGGTGTGGAGGCGTCGCCTAGTCCGGTTTATGGCGCCCGCCTGCTAAGCGGGTTGAGGCTCAAACCCTCTCGCGGGTTCAAATCCCGCCGCCTCCGCCATCTCATCTGGGCGTTTCATGCTGCTCAGGTGATCTTGCTGTGGGCCGGGAGGGTTCACGAACACCTGCGCAGGTGGCGCCGGCGCGGCCGTGATGCAGGAGGCGAGCGTCGTGCTTCGACGGTCAGCATCGGGCCCTACGGTGGCCCCCATGACATCGACCGACGACACTCCGTGGGAACCCCCGCTGGCCGGCACCGAGGCCGAGCATCTCGCCGGTGCGCTGGACCGCCTGCGGTGGACGTTCCGGTGGAAGGCAGGCGGCCTCGACGCGGAGGGCCTTCAGACCCGCGTCGGCACCTCCACCCTCACCCTCGGCGGCCTGCTCAAGCACCTCGCCGCGCAGGAGGACTATGCCTTCGCCACCAAGCTGAGTGGCGAGCCGCTCGGCGCACCGTGGGACGACAACGGCTGGGACAGTGACGGCGACTGGGAGTTCACCTCGGCCGCCCACGACATGCCCGACGAGCTGTACAGGCTGTACGACGGCGCCGTGGAAAGGTCCCGCGCCAGGCTCGACGCCGCTCTGGCCGGCGGCGGGCTCGACCAGCTCATCCACGTCTCCGGCCCCGACGGCCGCCATGCCAGCCTGCGCCGACTGGTCTGCGACCTGATCGAGGAGTACGGCCGGCACACCGGGCACGCCGACCTGCTCCGTGAGGCCGTCGACGGTCTCGTCGGGGAAGACCCTCCGGCCGGATGGCGCCCTTGAGCGAGCCGATCCCGGACGAGCGGCTGACGATCGTCCCAGCCAACGAGGCATCCTGGGACGATCTCGTCGCGATCTTCGGGACGACTGACTACGCAGGGCGGTGTCATTGCCAGCGGTTCAAGGTCGTCGGCTGGATCTGGCGTGACTCCACGCAGGAGGAGCGGACCGCAATGCTCCGCGCGCAGACTGCCTGCGGCGACCCTGACGCCGCGGCCACCAGCGGGCTGGTGGCCTATGTCGACGACGAACCGGTGGGCTGGGTCGCCGTCGAGCCGCGTACGGCGTACCCCAAGCTGCGTACCTCCCGCGTGCCGTGGACCGACCGGGACGAGGACAAGGACGACGACAGCATCTGGGCGGTGACCTGCTTCGTGGTCCGGAAGGGCTACCGGGGCCGTGGCCTCACCTATCCCCTCGCCCGGGCCACGATCGACTTCGCCTGCGTGCACGGCGCCCGGGCGCTGGAGGCATACCCGATGATCACCCAGCCGGGCAAGGAGATCACCTGGGGCGAAGTGCACGTGGGAGCCCGCCAGGTCTTTGCGGACGCCGGATTCGAGGAGGTCAACCGTCCCACCGTCCGGCGAGTGGTCATGCGGATCGACTTCGCACCGGGGACGCGACGCAGGTCGGCAGACGTGATCGATCTGATCGCGATGGCGCAGATCGAGGACGAGGTTCCATCAGCCGGGGCCCGTGCCGTTCGGCCCCCCGGTTGGGAGTCCTTGGGCCCTGATGGCCGTACAGCCGTCGCCATAGCGTGGGGACGGAGAGGAGGTGCGACCGATGGACGAGCTCCTTCAGACAAGTGCCGACACGGCTCTGCGCGAGCGGGCGATCAAGCGGCTCAAGAAGCAGCGCGACTTCAAGGGGCATCTGCTGGTCTACGCGCTGGTCAATGCGTTCCTGGTTCTGATCTGGGCTATGACGAACCCGGATGGGTTCTTCTGGCCGGTGTTCCCCATCGTTGGGTGGGGCATCGGTGTTGTCCTGAACGCGTGGGACGTCTACCAGGACGACGAGTTCGCAGACGAGGAGATCCGCAAGGAGATGGAGCACCTGCGGCGGATGTGATCGTCGACGCCTCCACACTGCGACGCACTGAACGGCCTGTCCTCACCCGCTGCGCGGATGGCACTGTCAGCCGGTGACGTCGCCCTGGTTCTTCCGTTTGTCCGCGCAGATGACGCGGCAGCGGTTCGCGGCGTGTTCGATCACGCGCTCACGGTCGTGAGCTCAAGGCCGACGCACGTGCGGTAGCGGATCGACTGGCCACCGCGCACCGTCACCGGGCCGAACGCGACCATGAGCGTGTCGCCGGGATCGCGGCCACCTGATCAATACCCTGGAAAGACAGAGCCCGGGCAGGCGGGTTCACCTACTGCGGCGAGGTCAGCGTGGCCCCATCGTGGAAGCCCATGCTCGTCACCGGCGTGGTGGCCAGTCTCGTGTTCGTGGTCGACAACGTCGCAGGAGGCAAGGTCGACGACGTCGCCGTCGCCGGCGAACTGCCGGCGACAGATCAGCCTTCCGAGCCGCCCACTGCGTCACCATCGGCCGCCGCCGACGCCGCAGTGCTCCCGCCGCAACGCAACGCGCTCGGAGCCATCACCACCACCGGCGTGCCCGGCCGAACGGTCGCGCTGACCTTCGACGACGGGCCGTCCGACGTCTACACCTCGCAGGTGCTCGACATCCTCGACGCGCACGACGTCACGGCGATCTTCTGCGTCGTCGGAGCCGCCGCACAGGCCTATCCCGAGATCATCGAGGACATCGTCGATGGTGGGCACACTCTCTGCGACCACACGGTCAGCCACGACCTCAAACTTTCCACGCGAGCCGAAGAGGCGATGCGAGACGAGATCGGCGGGACCCTGGACAGCATCCGCGCGGCGGCGCCCGACATCGAGGTTCCGTTCTTCCGGGCCCCTGGCGGCTACTTCTCTGCCGGTGTCAACGCGGTGGCCGCCTCCTACGAGCAGGAGCCGCTCGGGTGGAGCGTCGATCCGAGGGATTGGAAGGCGCCCGGCGCAGACCGGATATACGAGGTGGTGATGGGCGGCGTGACACCGGGCTCGATCGTGCTGCTGCACGACGGCGGCGGGGACCAGTCGGAAACCGTCGCAGCACTCGACGACATCATCTCGGCACTGGACGACGCCGGGTACGAGTTCGTGATCCCGAAGACCTGAGGCCTGTCCGGTGCGCTCCGGTGGGAGGGCCCGACGTGCTTCTGGCGAATTCCGTCGCGTATCACGTCATCTGACCCTGCGCGTGGATGTCGCGCCGTTGCTAACGGCGCGACATCGGGTCAGGCCAAAGCGGCCTTCAGGCCGGCGAGCCTGGACGCAGCAGCACAGGAGCTGACCCGAGGTTCACCAGTGGCTGCTTCGGCGTCGTATGAATCGCTGGATCGCACTCCCTTGGCCGAATCGGCCGGACCGCTCAGGACTCGGGTTGGGCGATGTTCACCATCCAGCCGATCCCGAACTTGTCAGTGCACATGCCGAACTCGTCGCCCCACATCTGCTTGTCCAGGGGCATGGTGACTGTTCCGCCGGCACACAGCTTGTCCCAGTAGCCGCGCAGACGATCTGCTTCGTCGTTGGCACCGCTGAGGCTGATGGCGATGTTGGTCCCGGGGTTGTACTCCATTTCGGACGGAGTGTCGGAGCTCATGAGGGTGAACCCCTCGTCGGTCTCGAGCAGGCCGTGCATGATCTTGTCGGCCTCCGAGCCGGGCGGTGTGCCGTACTCGCCGAACGTGTTCATCGTCAGGGTGCCGCCGAAGACGCCCTGGTAGAACTCCATTGCCTG
>DATFBR010000142.1:0-2919 GCA_035253685.1 Jiangellaceae bacterium | reverse complement strand
GCGGCGCCGGGATGGTCCGCTACCTGGGCTCGGACGAGGCTGCTCGGCAGGTGCGGCACCACTGGCCCGAGTCGGTGGCCGCGAGTGGCAGGGTCCAGGCCTGGGTGGTCGGCCCTGGCCTCGGCTCGGACGCCGAGGGTGCCGTGAACACGGTGCTGGCCGCGGCGGGACCGGCGGTCGTCGACGCCGACGGCCTGCGTTTCCTGCCCCGTCGGCTCGAGACGCCCACCCTGCTCACGCCCCATGCGGGCGAGTTGGCCCGGTTGCTCGGTGTCGATCGCGACGACGTCGAGGCGCGACGGCTGCACCACGCACGCGCCGCGGCGACCCAGTGGAACGCCGTGGTGCTGCTCAAGGGCTCGACCACGCTGGTCGTCGCGCCCGACGGTCGCGTCCGGGCCAACCCGACCGGCACCCCGGCGCTGGCGACGGCCGGGTCGGGTGACGTGCTCGCCGGGCTCGCCGGTGCACTGCTCGCGGCCGGCCTGGACCCGTTCGACGCGGGCAGCGTTGCGGCGTACGTCCACGGCGCCGCCGGGCGGCTGGCGGCAGAGCCGGCGGCGTACCCGAGCGCCACCGACGTCCTCGACGCCCTGCCGGACGCGCTCACCCGGGTTGGGAGAATCGGCGGATGACCGACACACCTGTTCCGCACGCGCAGGTGCGCGTCGACCTCGGTGCGATCCGCGACAACGTGGCCGAACTGCGTCGCCGAGCCAGCAGTGCGGCGGTCATGGCCGTGGTCAAGGCCGACGGCTACGGTCACGGCCTCGTACCCTCGGCCAGGGCGGCCCTGGCCGGCGGAGCCACCTGGTTGGGCACGGCGGTGCTGGCCGAGGCGCTGGCCTTGCGGGCGGCCGGCTTGCCGGGGCGGATCCTGGCCTGGCTTGCGGCGCCGGGGGAGCGTTGGGGCGACGCGATCGAGGCCGACGTCGACGTGTCCGCGTCGGCGGTCTGGGCGGTCGAGGAGATCGCCGCCGCGGCCCGGACGACCGGCCGGGCGGCCCGCGTCCATCTCAAGGTCGACACCGGGCTCGGTCGATCCGGCGCGGCCGTCGGGGACTGGCCGACGCTGGTCGACGCCGCCGTGAAGGCACAGGCGGACGGGCTGGTCGAGGTCGTCGGGCTCTGGTCACACTTCGCGATCGCCGACGCACCGGGTCACCCGACCGTCGTCGGACAGATAGAGACGTTCAAGGAAGCCGTCGCACTCGCCGAGTCCCGGGGCATCTCACCCGAGGTCCGGCATCTGGCCAACTCGGCGGCGACGCTCACCCGACCGGACGCCCGCTTCGACCTGGTCCGCCCCGGGTTGGCCGTGTACGGCCTGTCGCCGGTGCCCGACCAAGCCGCGCCGCACGAGGTCGGCCTGCGTCCGGCGATGTCGGTCCGGGCCCGGCTCGCCCTGGTCAAGAGGGTGCCGGCAGGACAGGGCGTGTCCTACGGACACTTCTACGTCACCGACCGGGAGACCACGCTCGGACTCGTGCCGCTCGGGTACGCCGACGGAGTCCCGCGGCACGGCTCGTCCGGTGACGGAGCTCCGGGCGCACCCGTTCTCGCCGCCGGCCGGGTCCGGCCGGTGGCCGGCCGGGTCTGCATGGACCAGTTCGTGCTCGACCTGGGGAGCTCCCCGGCCGCGGCCGGCGACGAGGTGGTGCTGTTCGGCGACGCGTCGGCGGGCGAGCCCACGGCACAGGACTGGGCGCAGGCTTGCCGCACGATCTCGTACGAGATCGTGACCCGCTTCGGCCCACGCTTGCCGCGCGCGTATGCGCACGTCGGGGAGGTCGGTGCGTGAGCCGCCTGCTCAGGCTCGGCCGAGCCGCCGGGTCGGTCGGTGCCGCCCTGGGCGTGGCCGCGGCGGGAGCGGCGGTCGGATTCGCCGCCGAGCGGTACGTGGTGGGGCGGTCGTTGCGCGGTGGCGACCCGTACGCCGGCGAGGACTTCGGATCCCTCCGCGGCACCCCGCACCACCTCAAGACCGACGACGGCGTCGACCTCCATGTCGAGGTCGACGAGGCAGCGGCGCCGGTCACCGTCGTGTTCACCCACGGGTACGCGCTCAACCAGGATTCCTGGCACTTCCAGCGCCGGGACCTCGCCGGTACGGCGCGGCTGGTGTTCTGGGACCAGCGGTCGCACGGCCGCTCGATGCGTGCGCCCGAAGACAGCATCACGATCGAACGGCTTGGCCGGGATCTCGGCGAGGTCCTCGACGCGACCGTTCCACGGGGACCGGTCGTGCTGGCCGGCCACTCCATGGGCGGCATGACGATCCTCGCCCTCGCCGCGGATCGGCCGGAGCTGTTCGGGGACCGGGTGGCCGGCGTCGCGTTGATCGCGACCACGGCCCGAGACCTCGGCGCCGTCTCCCTCGGCTTGCCCGGGCCGTTGGGCCGCCTGACCCACAAGGTGGCACCGGGCGTGGTCGCCGCACTCGCCCGCCGGCCCGAACTGATCGAGCGCGGGCGCCGCGCCGGCAGTGACCTTGGCTATGTGCTGACGCGCCGGTACTCCTTCGTCGAGAGCAGGTCCGCTTCACTGGTCGAGTTCACCGCGGCCATGAACGCCGCTACGCCGATCGAGGTCGTCGCCGACTTCCTCCCGTTGTTCTCCGGTCACGACGGCAGGGCGGCCCTCCCGGTGCTCGCCCGCGTTCCGGTGCTCGTCGTGGGCGCCGTGGGCGACCTGCTGGCGCCGGTCGAGCACAGCCGGGAACTGGCGGACGCCCTGCCGGACGCCTCGTACGTGGAGGTGCCCGACGCGGGCCACATGGTGATCCTGGAACGACACGACGTCGTGACGGCGCACCTTCGCGAGTTCGTCGACCGGATCACCGCCGAGCTGCCGCCGGCCGCGGCCCGGGGCAGCACCGGACGCCGCTGGTGGCGGCGCCGGTGACCGGCGGCAGAACGG
>DATFBR010000141.1:0-4934 GCA_035253685.1 Jiangellaceae bacterium | reverse complement strand
GTCCGGCTCTGACCCGCGGAGCAACACCAGCGCGGGAGGCAAGGAGGCTGCTGCCACGGTCGGGGAGACGGAGCTTGCGATCGTCGAGGCAGTCCGGCCGAGGTTGGAGAAGGACGGCATGTTCTTCGTGGGGCTCGACATCGCCGGTGACAAGCTGATGGAGATCAATGTGTTCAGCCCGGGCGGGCTGGCGGGGAGTGCCCACTTCACCGGCGTCGACTTCGCATCCATCGTCGTCGAGTCCCTGGAGCGCAAGGTGGGACACGTCGCGAGCTACGGATCCCTGTTCAGCAACAGCGAGCTTGCGACCCTCTGACGTTCACGCCTTCTCCAGGCAGCGACGTGGCCAAAGCTGCTCCATGTCGACCGGCCCAGCGCGACCCTGTCCCCGGTGGAGGCGACCGCCGCCAGCCGGTCGACCCGCGCTAGCCCGTGCCGGTGATGTGCTCGGGCCGGACCGGGATGCGGGCCAACGGCAGTCCGGTCGCAGCCCGCACCGCCGCCACGATGGCCGGCGTCGACGAGATCGTCGGCGGTTCACCGACCCCGCGCAGCCCGTACGGCGCGTGCGGGTCGGCCAGCTCCAGCACGTCGACGGCCATCGGCGGCATGTCGAGGATGGTCGGGATCAGGTAGTCGGTGAACGACGGGTTGCGGATGACGCCGTCGACGACCTGGATCTCCTCCATCAGCGCCAGGCCGAGCCCCTGCGCGGTGCCGCCGTGGATCTGACCCAGCACGCCGTCCGGGTTCATCGCCCTTCCCACGTCCTGGGCTGTGGCGATCTCGACCACCCGGACCAGACCCAGCTCGACGTCGACGTCGACCACGGCGCGGTGGGCTGCGAACGCGTACTGAACGTGCGCCGTTCCCTGTCCGTCCGAGTCGAGCGCTGTGGTCGGCCGGTGCCGCCATTCGACCGTCTCCTCGACCGCCGATCCATCGGCGAGAGCCGGGAGCCCGCCGAGCTCGTCCACCCGGTGCCGTACCGCGAGGCAGGCCGCGCGGACCGCACCTCCGGTCATGTACGACTGCCGCGATGCCGACGTCGAGCCGCCGCTGCCGATGGAGGTGTCCGCCGGCAGGACGGTCACCTGCTCGACGCCGAGCTCCGTGCGGGCGATCTGCGCGACCAGCGTCACCAGGCCCTGGCCGACCTCGGCGGAGGCGGTGTGGACGCTGGCCACCGGCTCACCGCCGACGACCTCGACCCGCACGCGTGCCGTCGAGTAGTCGTCGAATCCCTCCGAGTAGCAGACGTTCTTGATCCCGACGGCGTAGCCGGTGCCGCGGACCACCCCTTCGCCGTGCGTGGTGTTGGAGACACCGCCCGGCATCATCCGGAGGTCGACGGCACCGCCGGACGGCGGCGGCAGTAGCGGCGCGTCCCGCACCCGCTTGAGCAGCTCGGCGACGGGCGCGGCGGAGTCGACGACCTGGCCGGTCGGCATCACCGAGCCCTCGGTCATCGCGTTGAGCAGGCGGAAGTCGACCGGGTCCAGGCCGAGTTCCGCTGCCATCCGATCCATCTGCGACTCGTAGGCAAACGCGGCCTGCACGGCGCCGAAGCCGCGCATCGCGCCGCACGGCGGGTTGTTGGTGTAGACGCCCCGACAGTCGACGCCGACGTTCGGGACGTCGTACGGACCGACGCCCAGCGTGGCGGCGTTCGCGACGACGGCCGGCGTGCTGGACGCGTAGGCGCCTCCGTCGAGGAGGACGTCGGCGCGAACGTAGACGAGCCGCCCCTCGCGCGTCGCCCCGTGCTCGTAACGCAACCGGGCCGGGTGCCGGTGCACGTGGCCGAAGAACGACTCCTCGCGCGAGTAGACCATCTTGACCGGCCGGCCGGTGTGGCGGGCGAGCATGCAGGCATGGATCTGCATCGACAGGTCCTCACGGGCGCCGAACGCGCCGCCCACGCCGCCGAGGGTGATCCGGACCATCTCCTCGGGCAGCCCGAGACAGGCGGCCACCTGGGTGCGATCCACGTGCAGCCACTGCGTCGCCACGTAGAGGTCGACCGATCCGTCCTCGGCCGGCACGGCCAGGCCGGACTCAGGCCCGAGGAACGCCTGGTCCTGCATTCCGACCTCGTACTCGCCGGTCACGACCACCTCGGCGGTCGCGTTCGGGTCGCCGCGGCGGATGCGCAGGTGCCGGACCACGTTGCCGCCGGGATGGACCCGCAGCGTCTCGGCGGGGTCGGCGGCGCGCCCCGGATCGGTCAGCGGCTCGAGCACGTCGTAGTCCACGACGATCCGCGACGCCGCCCGCCGGGCGGTCTCGGGGTGATCGGCCGCGACGATCGCGACCGGCTCGCCGTGGAACCGGGCCGTGCCGTCGCAGAGCACCGGCTGATCCGGGCGCTCGAGCCCGTAGAGCTTGCGGCCCGGCACGTCGTCGTAGGTCAGGACCGCGTGGACGCCGGGTGTGGCCAGGGCCGGGCCGATGTCGATGGAGGTGACCCGTGCGTGCGGGTGCGGGCTGCGCAGGGTCGTGCCCCAGAGCATGTCGGCGGCCCACAGGTCGCTGGAGAACGCGAACTCGCCCTTGACCTTGAGCGTTCCGTCCGGGCGCGCCGCCCGCTGGCCGACCCCGCCCTGGCCCAGATCACCGGACACGTCCGGTGGTTGCACCGGCGCCGTCGTGTCGAGATCCGGTGGACCGGCCATGGCTCAACTCGCCTTCTGCGCGGCGGCGAGGCGAACCGCGTCGAGGATCTTCTCGTAGCCCGTGCAGCGGCACAGGTTGCCGGCCAGCGCCTCCCGGATCTCAGCGTCTTCGGGCTGCGGTGTCCGTTCCAGCAGGTCGTGAGCGGCCACGACCAGCCCCGGCGTGCAGAACCCGCACTGGACCGCCCCGGCGTCGAGGAAGCACCGTTGCACCGGGTCGAGATCGTCGCCGCTACCCAGTCCCTCCACGGTCCGGACGTCGCGCCCTTCGGCCTGACCGGCGGCCACCAGGCACGCACACACGATCTCGTCGTCGAGATAGACGGTGCACGAACCGCACTCGCCTTGCTCACACGCATTCTTGGAGCCGGGCAGGCCCAGCCGCTCGCGCAGGACGTACAGCAGGCTCTCGCCCTCCCAGACGTCCTCGGCCTGCCGGCTCTCGCCGTTGACGGTCACGGTGACGCGCACGGGTGCCTCACACCTTCCGGTAGGCGTGCCATGCCCAGCCCAGGGTCCGGCGGGCCATGACCGACAGCGTGTGGAGCCGGTAACGGGCGGTGCCTCGCACGTCGTCGATGGGTGCGGCCGCGGCCGCGACCAGGTCGCCGAACCGGCGAGCGACGTCGTCGTCGATCGGTCCGAGACCGTCCCAGTCCAGCGCGCCGGCTACGAAATCTTCGGCTTCCACGGCAGGACGCGGCGTCGGTGCGGCCGAGCCGATGCCGGTGCCCACCCGCCGTTCGTCGGGGAACAACGCGAGCCCGAACGACGACACGGCGATCACCATGGCGTTCCGGGTGCCGATCTTCGAGAACTCCTGCGGCCCGGACGCGACCCGGACCAGGATCGACTTGATCAGCTCGTCCGGCGCCAGCGCGTTGCGCTTGACGCCGGTGTAGAACTCCGACACCGGGATCTCGCGAACCCCGCGGGTCGACTCCACCTCGACGACGGCACCCGCGGCGAGCAGCGGCGGGTGGGCGTCGCCGGCCGGCGAGGCCGCTCCGAGGTTCCCACCGACCGTCCCCCGGTTGCGGATCTGCGGCGAACCAACGGTCCGCGACGCCGTGGCCAGGCCCGGGAGCCGGCCGCCGAGCTCGGTGATGACCCGGGTGTACGAGACACCGGCACCGAGCCGGATCTGGTCGCCATGCTGCGACCACGCGGCGAGGTCGTCCACCCGCGTCAGGTCGAGCAGCGCCGGCGGCCGGGCCTGGTCGAAGTTCAGCTCGACCATGACGTCGGTGCCGCCGGCCACCGGCATCGCGTCCGGCTGCTCAGCCTTCACCGCCAGGGCGTCCGCCCATGTCCGCGGCTGCATGAACTCCATTGCCGTACTCCCCCATCGGCTGCACGTAGTAGACATCGCGACCTCGCAACGGGCCAGCCGCAGCGAGCACGAATCGTCCGGCCGTTCGGACCGGGTGCTTTGTATGATCCTCTAGTGCTGCTGCGGGACCTGGTGGCCGATCCCGACCTGCGGCTGACGCTGGTCGACGGCGAGCGCGCCCTGGACCGACCGCTGACCACGGTGACGACGATCGACCTGCTCGATCCCCGCCGGTACCTCAGCAACGGCGCTCTCGTGCTCACCGGCCTGATGTGGCACCGGGGTGCCGCGGACAGTGAGGCCTTCGCCGAGGCGCTCGCAGAGTTCGACGTGGTCGCGCTCGGTGCCGGAGAGGCGGCGCTGGGCGCGATCCCCGACGACCTGGTCCGGGCCTGTCGCCGGCGCGGCATCGCCCTGGTCAGCGTTCCGGTCGAGACCGCCTTCAGTCAGGTCAGCGACCGGGTCGCGCGGGAGCAGGAGGCCGAGCGCGGCCACCGGCTGGCCGTCGCCCGGGATCGCCAGCGCCGCCTGTTGTCGGCCGTCGCGGAGGGCAGGGGCATAGCGGCTCTTCTGCGCATCGTGGCCGAGGAGGTCGGCGTGGCCTGCCGGGTGATGACGCCCACCGGCCGCGACGTGGCGGCCGACGGGCCGCCGCTGCCCGCCGGTGACGTCGACACGCTCAGCCGGACCTTCCTGCTGGACCAGCTGCCCGCCGTCGTCACGACGTCCGACGGAGACGTCACCGTCCTGGCCTCCGGCTCCCGCTTCGGCGCGCAGGTCTCCTTGTGGTTCCTCGTCGCCACCGGCGACCGCCGGACGTGGTCGGAGGACGTGCGCTCCACGCTGGACGACCTCGCCGCGGCCGTCGCCCTCGAGCGGTCGCGCCTGGAGGACGCCCGGCGGGTGGAACGGCGGATCGCCGACGA
>DATFBR010000140.1:0-9674 GCA_035253685.1 Jiangellaceae bacterium | reverse complement strand
ACCGGCAGGGGTTCGACGCCAGCACCAGCAGGAAGCGTGCCGGGAAGGTGACCGACGGCCTCGCTCACGTCGCCCCGGTCGGGGAGGTCACGACCGGCGAGATCGGCAAGAGTCCAGGCGACGCGCAACACCCGATCCGCACCACGGGCGGTGAGCAGCCCCTTTCGCAGTGCGTCGTGCAGCGGGCCGAGCGACGCTGCCGGCGGCCGCAGGTCGCGCCGGAGTACCGGACCCGGAACCTCGCCGTTGAGCCGCCACGGCGTCCCGGCGAGCCGGTGGTGCTGGCGCTCGCGTGCCTGGGCTACGCGCTCGGCGACGACCTTGCTCGGCTCCGCGGACTCCAACCCCTCCTCGAGGCTGGCCAGCGTGGGCGCCTCCACGGCGATGCGAAGGTCGATGCGGTCGCGGACCGGGCCGGAGATGCGCTGTGCATAGCGCCGGACGGCGTCGGGGGTGCACGAGCAGGCTCGAGCGCGGCTGCCATGGTTGCCGCACCGGCAGGGGTTCGACGCCAGCACCAGCAGGAAGCGTGCCGGGAAGGTGACCGACGACTCGGCCCGGGACACGACGATTTCACCGTGCTCGAGTGGCTGGCGGAGCGCGTCGAGCACGTGCGGCGCGAACTCGGGCGCCTCGTCCATGAACAACACGCCCAGATGTGCGCGGCTCGCGGCACCGGGCCGGATCAGCCGGCTCCCGCCGCCGACGACCGCGGCCACCGAGGCGGTGTGATGAGGGTCGGCGAACGGGGGCCTGGTGACCAGCGGCCGGTCGACGGGAAGAACGCCGGCCACGGAGTGGATGGCGGTGACCTCGAGCGACTCGCCGGTGGACAGGTCGGGCAGCAGGCCGGGCAGTCGCCGCGCGAGCATCGTCTTGCCGGCACCGGGCGGCCCGGTCAGCATCAGGTGGTGCTGACCCGCGGCCGCGACTTCCACGGCGCGCTTGGCGCCGCGTTGGTCGGCGACGTCGGCGAGGTCGGTCGGGATCTCGGCCGCATCGCCGGTCGGTGCGGCGGCGCTCATCGCAGGAGAGGGTTCGGGTTCGTCCGGCACCGGTTCGCCGCGGAGTACCGCCAGCACCTGGCGCAGCGAGCGGACGCCGAGCACCGAGACGCCCGGCACCAGCCTGGCCTCCCCCGCGTTGGACTCGGGCACGACGACGTGCGTCGCTCCGGCGCCGGCCGCCGCCAGGACCGCGGGCAGCACCCCCGGCACCGGTCGCAGCCGCCCGTCGAGTGCGAGCTCACCCAGGAAGATCATCTCGTCGGCCGCTCCGGCGGGCAGCTCCTCGCCGGCCGCGACGATGGCCACGGCGACTCCGAGGTCGAAGTGGCTCCCCCGCTTGGGCAGGGCCGCCGGCGACAGGCTGACCGTGATGCGTTGCAACGGCCATCGCTCCCCGCTGCACAGCACGGCGGCTCGCACCCGGTCGCGCGCCTCGGCCAGCGACGCGTCCGGGAGCCCGACCAGAGTGAACCCGGGCATGCCGCCGATGTGCACCTCGACGTCGACGACGGTGCCCGTGACCCCGGCCAGGGCCACGCTGCGGCATCTCGCCAGGCGCATCAGAACGCCGCCCGGACGTGCTCGACCGCGGCCGGCCCGCGCCCGGAACGGTGCACGGCCAGCACGTCGAAGCGCAGGCCGACTCCGCGGGGGCCGTTCTCGACCAGCCACCGATGGCCGAGCCGGCGCAGCCGGGCCGCCTTCTCCCGCGTCACGGCCTCCAGGCCGGAGCCGTAGCCGAGGCCACTGCGGGTCTTGACCTCGCAGACCACGACGGTGGAGCCGTCGAGTGCGACAACGTCGATCTCGCCGATCTCGCAGCGCCAGTTGCGGGCGAGGATGGTGAACCCGGCGCGTTCCAGATGCCGCACCGCCACCTGCTCGCCGTACCGGCCTACGCCGTCCTTGGCCCGCACCGGCACCACCTCCGCCACGAGCGTGGTGCCCGTGCCATGCCCAAGCCGGACCGAGTATCCGGCCTGTGGGCGACTGCCGCCGGGACGCGGCGACTGTGGACGAACCCGTCGCGTCACCGCTGGTGTCATCCCGGCGGGACGGTGTCAGATGGCCCGGTGGACACCCCTGAACAGTCGCCGGTCTCGACGATCGCCGTCGTCGGACTGGGTGCCATGGGCAGCCGGATGGCCCAACGTCTGCTCGGCGCGTACCACGTCGTCGTCTGGAACCGGTCCGGTACGAAGGTCCGACCGCTGGTGGAGGCCGGCGCGAGCGCGGCGACGAGCCCGGCAGAAGCCGCCGGCAGCGCGGACGCGGTCATCACCATGGTCTCGGACCAGACCGCATTGAGGGACGTGACCGAGGGCCCGGACGGTGTCCTGGCCGGCATCGGGCCCGGGTCGGATCTGATCGAGATGTCCACGGTGGGACGGGCGGCCATCACCCGCCTGGCGTCGCTGCTTCCCGCCGATGTCGGCCTGCTCGACGCTCCGGTGCTCGGCAGCGTCACCGAGGCGAGCGGTGGCACCCTGCGCATCTTCGTCGGTGGATCGTCGCGATCCGTCGACCGCTGTCACCCGGTGCTGTCGAGGCTGGGGACGCCGATACACGTCGGTCCGCTGGGCTCCGGCGCCGCGGCCAAGCTGGTCGCGAACGCCACCCTGTTCGGGGTGCTCGGCCTGCTCGGCGAGTCTCTCGCCTTGGCCGAGGGCCTCCGACTGCCTCGCGACGTCGCATTCGACGTGCTGGCCACGACGCCACTGGCCGAGCAGGCGCGGCGACGACGGGCCGCGGTCGAGTCCGGCGAGTATCCCCGCCGCTTCGCGCTGTCGCTGGCCCGCAAGGACGCGGATCTCGTCGTCGGCGCGGCCGAGGGGGCCGATGTCGATCTCCGCCTCGCCGCGGCGGCGCGGGCCTGGATCGTCGAGGCCGACGAGGCCGGCATGGGTGACCTCGACTACACGGCCGTCCTGGCCCGGATCACCGGTAACGCTCCCTGACCCTTCGCCGCGGCGCCGGCGCATCCCCCGGTCAGCTGTCCAGGCCGGACTTGGGTATCTCGAAGTCGCTCTTGGCCAGTTCCTCGACGTTTACGTCCCTGAACGTCACGACCTTGACGTTCTTCACGAACCGCGCCGGCCGGTACATGTCCCAAACCCAGGCGTCGCTCATCGTGACCTCGAAGTAGACCTCGCCGCCCTCGCTGCGGACCTGCAGGTCCACGTTGTTGGTGAGGTAGAAACGCCGCTCGGTCTCGACCACGTAGGAGAACAGCCCCACGACGTCGCGATACTCCCGGTAGAGCGACAACTCCATCTCGGTCTCGTACTTCTCGAGATCTTCGGTGCTCATCCGGTCTCCTCCAGGACGACGGGCCCATTCTCGCCCATGACGCGCGCCACGTTGACGTACGACCGGCGGTGCACCGGGCTGGGGCCGTAGCGGCTCAACGCCTGCTGGTGCTCGGGAGTCACGTACCCCTTGTGCGTGGCGAAGTCGTATCCCGGCCACCGGTCGTGCATCTCGGTCATGATCCGGTCGCGGGTGACCTTCGCGATGACCGACGCCGCGGCGATGCAGGCCGCCATCTGGTCGCCCTTCCACATGGCCAGGCCGGGCACGCCCAGCCCGGCCACGGGGAACCCGTCGGTCAGCACGTAGCCCGGCGTCAGCTCGAGCCGGGCCAGCGCCCGCCGCATGGCCTCGATGTTCGTCACGTGCAGGCCCCGCCGGTCGACCTCGTCGGCCGGAACGACGACCACCGACCACGCCGCAGCGCGGGCGACAACAGCCTCGTAGACCCGTTCCCGAACCGGCGGGGTCAGCAGCTTGGAGTCCGCCAGATCGGGCACCTCGCCACGCCGCCCTTCCCGCAGTACCGCCGCGGCCACGACCAGCGGGCCCGCGCAGGCACCGCGTCCGGCCTCGTCCGCGCCGGCGACAGGTGCCAGGCCGAGCCGGGTCAGGGTGCGCTCGTAGCCATAGAGCCCGGCGTCGCGGCGGACGATCGCCCTCGTCACCGGAATCACACTCCCACCTCGAGCGGTTCCGCGGGTGCGCCGTCGCGGATCAAGCCGCGGACGAGTCTCGCCAGCGAACGGGGTACGAGAAGCTCCGTCGTCGCCTCCAGCTCCGGCAGCGACCACCATCGGTGGGCCGTGAGATCGTCGTGTTCCTCGGGTGTCCAGCCGGTGGGGTCGACCGGTACGACGTCCGGGATCCGGGCCAGGTACCAGCGTTCGCGGACATCGAGCAGCCGGCCGTGCCATTCGAACACGTCCCGACGGTTCCAGATGTGCGGCCCCATGCCCACACCGGTGAGCCCGGTCTCCTCGGCCAGTTCGCGCAGCGCCGCCTGCTCGTCGGTCTCCGCCCCCTCGATGCCCCCACCGGGCGGGAACCAATAGCCGTCGTAGGCCTGGAAGAGCAGGACGCGCGTCGCCTCGCCGTCACGGGCCAGCAGGAGCACCCGGACTGTCGGCCGGACGACGGGCGGGCTCATGGGCTCCGAGCCTACGGCCGGACGGGCGTCGCCGCGCTCACCGGTCGGGAACGGCGTCGAACGTGTCCGGGCGGGACAGCGACGCCCAGTTCGAGACCGGCCAGACGACGGCGAACGCGCGCCCGGTGACACGGTCCTCGGGGACTGTGCCGTTGACCCGCGAATCGCCGGAGTTCGAACGGTGGTCACCCATGACGAACAGTTCGCCGTCGGGGACGACGGTCTCGAAATCGGTGGCCGACGGCTCGTCCCCCGGGAGCAGGTACTCCGACTCGTCGACGCTCACGCCGTTGACCTGTAGGCGGCCGTCGTCGTCGCAACACGCGACCGTGTCGCCTCCGATGCCGATGACACGTTTGATCAGGTGACCCTCGGAGTCGTCCGGCAGCACGCCCACGAACTGCAGGGCGTCGCGGACCCGCTCGCCGAAACCGTCGGTGGCGTCGTCGGCCGTGGGAGACAGCCAACCGTTCGGATCGGCGAAGACGACCACGTCGCCGCGGTGGATCTCACCGAAACGCATCGTGAGCTTGGAGACCAGGACGCGGTCGCCGACGACGAGGGTGTCCTCCATCGACTGGGACGGGATGAGGAAGGCCTGTACCAGGAAGATGCGCACGAGTGTGGCGATGACCAGGGAGAGCCCCACCACGATCACGATCTCGCGGACGAGTGCGGCGAAGCCTCCTCCCCGCCGCGGCTTGTCCACTCTGGCCTCACCGTCGTCGCGGGGCACCGTCTTCTCCGCCAACGAGCACTCCCTGTCACCACCGGGCCGGGCCCGCCGTGGTCGTCATGCGGCGCCACCGGGACCGGGCCGCGACGCACCGACGCTACCCTGTCGGCCGCTCGATCGGGCGCACCGGGGGCCATGCGACGGCCACCACCCTGCCCTGGACCGCGTCGGTCGCGACGCTGCCCCCGCCTGCCGAACCCAGGTGATCCCTCGAGTCCAGCGAGTCCGCCCGGTCGTCGCCGAGCAGCCACAGCCGGCCGGGCGGCACCACCACGTCGAAGTCGGGACCGGGACCGCCCGGAGCGAGGTATGGCTCGTCCAGCGGCTCGCCGTCGACCGTGACCCGCTCCTGTACGTCGCAGCAGGCCACCCGCTCCCCCGGCAGGCCGACGATCCGCTTGACCACCGTCGGCTCGTCCGCAGATCCCGGCCGCGCCCAGGTCCCTCGGACGTCCACGACCACCACGTCGCCGCGGCGGAGATCGTCGAGCCCGATCCGGACCGCGAGAACCCGGTCACCCGGCTGCAGCGTGGGGGTCATCGAGGCCGTGGTGACCGTATAGATCCGGCCCACCCAGACGAAGCCAGCGACCACGACCACGACCGCGAGCGCCACCGGCGCCACCACCCGCGACCATCGGGGCGCGGAGGCGTCGCGCGCGGACCGGCCGCGTCCCTGGTCGATCATGCCCGGTCGGGCGGGGTCAGGCCCTGTCGCGCTTCTCGCGGATCTTCGCGGCCCGACCGCGCAGGTTGCGCAGGTAGTAGAGCTTGGCTCGCCGGACGTCGCCACGCGTGACCACTTCGATGCGGTCGATCACCGGCGTGTGCAACGGGAAGGTCCGCTCGACGCCGACGCCGAAGCTGACCTTGCGGACCGTGAACGACTCGCGCACGCCGGAACCCTGCCGTCGGATGACCACGCCCTGGAAGACCTGGACCCGCGAGCGGCTGCCCTCGATGACCTTGACGTGGACCTTGAGCGTGTCACCCGCTCGGAACGCGGGGATGTCGTCGCGCAGGTTGGCGGCGTCGACGGTGTCGAGGGTGTGCATGGCGTGGTCGCTTCCTCGCCGGCGCCACGGGTCGTCGGCGGAACGGTGTTCGTCAGGGCGGGCCCGGATGACAGCTGTCGGCACACCCCCCATGGCAGGGGCACGAGTGACTGACCGGGTAACGGCCGTCCAGTGTGCCACAGCCGGTTCCGGTGGACGAAACGGGCCAAGTGCCGAACGACGGGTCCTGAGGGGCCTTAGGCGAGCGCCGGCCAGGACTAAGTGTGACGTCCGCCTGTTCATGGGCGACTGCCCGATGCCGCCGAACCCGTCTCAGCACGACGCTGAAGACATCAGCGAGGAGGAAACCATGATCAGCATCGTTGCACCGGCCATCGAGGCCGAGGTGAGTTACCGCCACGAGCGCGTCACCGAAGACTTCCGCCGCTCGCGCAGCCATCGGCGGACGCGACTGATCGGCAACCGGGGGCACGGGCGGAGGACGAAGCCGAGCGCTCCCGAACGTCACGCGTGACACCCGCGGACGCCGTGTCGGCACCGCCCGTCACGGCGTCCGTGCTGTCACCGCCGCGTGACACCATGGATGCCGTGGCCCGGGTTGGATTCGAGACACCGCTCGTCGGCCGCGGCCGTGAGTTGCGTGCTCTGACGGCCGCGCTCGACGAAGCACGCCAGCGCCAGCCCGGCGTCGTGCTGGTCGCCGGGGACGCCGGAGTGGGCAAGACCCGCCTGCTGGTCGAGTTCGCCGCCCAGGCCCAGCAGGCCGGAGCGACCGTCATGATCGGCCACTGTCTCGACGTCGGCGGCGTCGGCCTTCCGTACCTGCCCTTCACCGAGGCATTGCGGCCGCTGACCGTCGACGGCGCCGCCGGTTCCGACCTGCCCGCCAGCGACTGGGGCGGTGTCGGCCTCGGCGGACCCGCACCCGGGGGCGATGTCAGCCAGCTGCAGCTGTTCGACGCGGTGGCCGGCACGCTGGCCCACGTGGGTGACGAACGATCCGAGCCGGCGCTGCTGGTGATCGAAGATCTGCACTGGGCCGACCAGTCCACCCGCGAGCTGCTCGCGTTCATCGTCGGTCGGATGCGCGACGAGCGACTGCTGATCGTCGCCAGCTACCGTTCGGACGATCTGCACCGCCGCCATCCTCTTCGACCGCTGCTGGCCCAGCTGAGCCGCCTTCCGGTAGTGGAGCGGCTCGACGTCGTGCCGTTCGACATCGACGAGATGGGCGACTACCTGGCCGCCCTGCACGGCTCACCGGTCACCGATCGGGCCGTCCGGAGCATCCTCGACCGGTCCGAGGGCAACGCATACTTCGCCCAAGAGCTGCTGCACGCCTGCACGTCGGGCCAGCTCGAGGACATCAACACCGGCCTGCTCCCGGCTGCGCTGGCCGACGTCCTGCTCTCCCGGCTCGAACAGCTCACGCCCCCGGCTCAGCACGTCGTACGGGTCGCCTCCGTGGCCGGGCGCCGGGTGAACAACGACCTCCTCGAGCAGGCCGCCGGCCTCGGCGACGCCGAGCTCGAGCCCGCGCTGCGGGAGGCGGTCACCCATCAAGTGCTGGTTCCCGAGGAAGGGCAGCGTTACGCGTTCCGCCATGCCCTGCTCGCCGAGGCCGTCTACGGCGACCTGCTGCCCGGCGAGCGGGTCCGGCTGCACGCCACGTACGCGCGACTCATCGACGAGTCGGCCGACACTCGCACGCCGCTGGGTTCGGCCGCGGAACTTGCACACCACCGGATGCAGAGCCACGACGTCCCTGGTGCGCTCACCGCCTCCCTGCGGGCCGCCGAGGAGGCCGAGCACCTTCACGCGCCTGCCGAGGCGTGGCAGCACCTCGAGCAGGCCCTGCAACTCTGGTACGCCGTCGACGACGCCGAGGAGCGGGTCGGCTTCGACATCGTCAAGCTGGGGCTGCGTGCCGCGGCGATGGCGAGCCGCGCCGGCGAGAACTCGCGGGCCGCGGCCCTCGCCGATGCCGCCGCGCGCCGGCTCGACCCACGCGCCGACCCTGGACGGGCGGCCGCCGTCCACCACAAGCACGCGCTGCACCTGCTCAGTGCCGACCGCCCGAAGGAGGCGCTCGATGCGGCCCTCGAAGCCCTGGAGCTGGCCGCCCGGGCGAGCGACACGCCGACAGCGCCGTCGGCATGGTCCGCGGCGACCGCGGCCCGGGCGTTGATCAGCCTCGACCGCCCGGACGAGGCGCGTGAGTATGCCGAGCGCGCCCGCGTCGAGGCGGCCGAGGTGGGCAGTGCCGGCGCGGAGGCCGACTCGCTCGTCACGCTGGCCGTCATCGACAACTATCACGGCGCCGCCGACTCGGTCTCCGAGCTGCTCAGCCGGGCCCGCGACCTGGCCCAGGAGGCCGGCGACCTGCCCACCGAGATGCGGGTGTCGTACAACCTGGCCGCCGACCGCTACGACGCCGGCGACGTCGACGGCGCGCTTCGGCTGGTCGACGCCGCGGTGGAGAGGTCCGTCGCCACCGGCGTGTCGTGGAGTCCATACGGCCTCGAGCTTCGCGCCCTGCAGGTCGTCGCCCGGTACGTCGCCGGCGACTGGGACGGCAGCGCCGCCGCCGCGCGGCTGGCCGGTCGCCGGCCACCCGACGCCATGGTGGCGCGCTTGTCGGGTGCAGGGCTGTTCGTCGGGGCGGCGCGCGGCAACCCGCAGGCCCTGGGTATTGCGCGGCAGCTCGAAGGCTCCTGGCACCACGACCCGATGATCGCCATGGTGTCCGGTGGGTGCGGCTCCGAGCTGCTGCGCTGGAACGACGATCCGAGCGGCGCACTCGAGCTCGCCGAGCGGACGTTGCAGTACGTCGAGGCCGCGTGGCCGCTGTTCCTCGGCGCGATCTGGCTGTCGGCGGTCGGGCTGGCCGCAGCTGGCGACCTCGCCGAGCACGCCCGGCTGGTCAACGACGACGCCGCACTCGCCGAGGTCGGCGAGGCGGGCAAGCGGCTGCTCGAGCACGCCCGCACCGCCGCGCGCGACGGCTCACCCCGCGGCGGCACGCTCGGCCCCGAGGGACGCGGCTGGTTGCAGCGGGCCGAGGCCGAGTACACCCGGGTGGAGGGCCGGCCCGATCCCGACGCCTGGCACCGCAGTATCGACGAGTTCGGCTACGGGCACCGCTACGAGCAGGCGCGGTCCCAATGGCGGCTGGCGGAGGCTCTGCTCGCGGTCGACGAGCGCGCCGCGGCCGCGGCCGCGGCCCGAGCAGCCCACGACACCGCGGCCGAACTCGGCGCCCGGCCGCTGCAGGAGGCCGTCGAGGCCCTGGTGCGCCGGGGTCGGCTGGACGCTGGGATCGGCGCGCCGGTGGCGACCGATACCGGTGGGCTCACCGCCCGTGAGCGGGAGGTCCTCGCCCTGCTCGCCGAGGGCCTCACCAACCGCCAGATCGGCCAGCGGCTCTACATCTCCGACAAGACCGCGAGTGTGCA
>DATFBR010000139.1:0-7399 GCA_035253685.1 Jiangellaceae bacterium | reverse complement strand
TGCGAGCTCGTCGAGGTAGAGGCAATGGTGCGAGAACCGAGAGTGGGCTGAGCCGGAGGCACCCGATGGGCGGGAATGAGCCAGCCGGCGCCGGCGTTTGGGTGACGTGCCGATTTGCTGGCACACTCGTACGTCGGTCCGGTTCACGCCCGCTGAGATCGCGCGGCGACCCGGCGCCACTGACCCGAGGAGAACAGTTGAAGCCCGGCATCCACCCCGACTACGTGGAGACCACGGTCACCTGTACCTGTGGCAACACGTTCACCACGCGAAGCACCGCGAAGAACGGCAGCATCCACGCCGACGTGTGTTCGAACTGCCACCCGTTCTACACGGGCAAGCAGAAGATCCTCGACACCGGCGGCCGGGTGGCCCGTTTCGAGTCGCGGTACGGCAAGAAGAAGGCAGACGCCAAGTAGCTGTCACGACGGGCGCCGGTACGGGATCTTCCCGGCCGGCGCCCGCCCTGTTGTCACCATGTCTGTTGATCACGTCCACCACCCTGGCGGACGGTTCACCAGGCACAGGAGCCTGGTGAACCGTCGCGGAGCATGGTGAACGTGATCAACGGACACTGGGAGGAGGAGGAGACGTGTTCGAGCGGGTCGAGGAACTGGCCGCCGAGCACGCCGAGCTCGAGCGCCGTCTCGCCGACCCCGCGGTGCACGCCGACCAGGGACTGGCCCGAAGGCTCGGCCGGCGGTACGCCGAGCTGGGCGCGGTCGTTCGGGCGTACGGCGAGTGGCGGCGTATCGGGGAGGACGAGCAGGTCGCGCGCGAGCTCGCAGGCGACGACCCCGGGTTCGCCACCGAGGCCGACCAGCTCGCCGCTCGTCGCATCGAGCTCGAGGATCGCCTCCAGGCCCTCCTACTCCCGCGTGATCCGAACGACGACCGGGACGTGATCCTGGAGATCAAGGCCGGCGAGGGTGGCCAGGAGTCCGCGCTGTTCGCCGCGGACCTGCTGCGGATGTACCTGCGCTACGCCGAGCGCGCCGGATGGCGCGCCGAGATCCTGGACGCGGAGGAGTCCGACCTCGGCGGCTACAAGGACGTATCGGTTGCGGTCAAGGCGAAGGGTGCGGCCGAACCTGGTGCTGCACCTTTCGCGCGGCTGAAGTACGAGGGCGGCGTCCACCGGGTGCAGCGCGTACCGGTGACCGAGAGCCAGGGCCGCATCCACACCTCGGCGGCGGGAGTGCTGGTCCTGCCGGAGGCCGAGGACGAAGCCGACGTCGCGCTCAACTCGGCCGACCTTCGCGTCGACGTCTACCGCTCGTCCGGTCCAGGCGGTCAGAGCGTCAACACCACCGACTCCGCGGTGCGAATCACCCATCTGCCGACCGGAATCGTCGTCTCCTGCCAGAACGAGAAGAGCCAGCTGCAGAACAAAGAGCAGGCCATGCGCATCCTTCGGGCCCGGTTGCTGGCAGCCGCACAGGAGGAGGCCGAGGCGGCGGCATCCGCCGAACGGCGCAGCCAGGTCCGGACCGTCGACCGGTCCGAGCGGATCCGCACCTACAACTTCCCCGAGAACCGGATCTCCGACCACCGGGTCGGGTTCAAGGCATACAACCTCAACGCCGTACTCGACGGCGACCTCGACGCGGTCATCCAAGCCATCGTGGACGCCGACGTCGCCCGACGTCTGGCCGGCCAGGGCTGACGGTGGCGACGACAACGGTGCGGCAGGCCGTCAGACGGGCGACCAGGGTGCTCGCAGCGGCGGGCGTGCCGTCGCCCCGCCACGATGCCGAGGCGCTCGCTGCGCACGTCCTGGGCGTCGGCCGGGGCGAGCTCGTGCGGCACGACACTCTGGACGTCGCCGCCTTCGACACCCTGGTCGCCCGTCGAGCCGCCCGCGAGCCGCTGCAGCACCTGACCGGCCGGGCGGCGTTCCGTCACATCGAGGTCCAGGTCGGCCCCGGCGTCTTCGTCCCACGTCCCGAGACGGAGGTCACCACCGGCGCCGCGGTCGACGTGGCCCGTATGCTCGACCGGCCGCTGGTCGTCGACCTGTACGCCGGGTCCGGCGCAATCGCCCTCGCCGTCGCGAACGAGGTTCCCGATGCCGAGGTGCACGCGGTCGAGGCCGAGGACAGTGCGATCGCCTGGCTGCGTCGCAACGTGGCCGGTACCCGCGTCGTGGCCCACCACGCGGACGTGCAGCGGTGCCTGCTCGAGTTCACCGGCACCGTGGATGTCGTCGTCGCGAATCCGCCGTACGTCCCGCTGGGAGCCGAGGTCCGCGACCCGGAGGTCGCCCTGCACGACCCGGCCGTCGCGCTGTGGTCCGGCCCGGACGGCCTCGACGCCATGCGCGTCCTGGAGCGGACCGCTGCCCGACTGCTCCGACCGGGCGGGTACCTCTTCGCGGAGCACGCCGACGTCCAGGGCCGTGCGGCACCGGCAGTGTTCGCCGATCCAGGCCGGTGGGAGGACGTGTCCGACCACGCCGACTTCGCCGGCCGTCCGCGCTACCTCTCCGCCCGCCGCACGGGCCGCTGAGCGGGCGGGTCGAGATACTCCTGCCGCACGGTCCGGCACGATGGCCCTAGATTGCGGGCCGTGAGCACCACCTACGACTGCAACGACCCCGACCAGCGCCGACGGGGTATCGCCGCGGCGATCCGGGCCGTACGCCGGGGTGCGCTGGTCGTGCTCCCGACCGACACGGTCTACGGACTCGGCTGCGATGCGTTCAACGCCGAGGCTGTCACCGCGCTGTTGGCCGCCAAGGGTCGCGGCCGCGACCTGCCGGTGCCGGTCCTGGTCGGGTCGCTGGCGACGCTGAACGGCGTGTCCGCCCAGACCGGCGGCGTGGTCAGCGACCTGGTGGAGGCGTTCTGGCCGGGCGGTCTGACCCTCGTGTGCCGCCAGCAGCCGTCGCTGCACTGGGATCTCGGCGACGCCGGCGGCACGGTGGCCGTCCGGATGCCGCTGCATCCCGTGGCGATCGAGGTGCTCCGCGAGACCGGGCCGATGGCCGTGAGCAGCGCCAATCGTTCTGGACAGCCGCCGGCGCGTTCGGGTGCGCAGGCACAAGACCAGCTCGGGGAGGCCGTCGCCGTCTACCTGGACTCCGATCCGACCGAGGACGACGTCCCGTCGACCATCGTCGACGTGACCGGGCCGGTTCCTCGCGTCCTGCGGGCCGGTGCGGTCTCGCTCGAGCTGCTCCGCGAGGTCGCGCCCACGACCGTCTCGGCGGAGCCGTCGCCGTAGAGTGGACCATCGCCACCACGTCCATCACCGGCACACCTGGAGCGCCTCCATGACCGATGCCGACGCCCCCTTCTGGGGCCCGGACTTCACCGCCCTCCAGGCCGAGGACCCCGAGATCGCGGCCGTCGTCCTCGGGGAACTGGACCGGTTACGCGGCGGACTCCAGCTGATCGCGAGCGAGAACCTCACCTCACCGGCCGTTCTCGCGGCACTGGGTTCGACGCTGTCGAACAAGTACGCGGAGGGGTATCCGGGCCGCCGCTACTACGGCGGCTGCGCTGAGGTCGACAAGGCCGAGGAACTGGGCATAGCCCGGGCCAAAGAACTGTTCGCGGCCCAGCATGCGAACCTCCAGCCCCATTCGGGAGCCAGTGCGAACATGGCGGCGTACGCGGCCTTCACGGTTCCCGGCGACACCGTGCTGGCCATGTCGCTGCCGCACGGCGGCCATCTCACCCATGGCTCCAAGGTCAACTTCTCCGGCAAGTGGTTCGACATCGTCTCCTACGGCGTGAACGAGAAGTCGGAGCTGATCGACTACGACGACGTGCGCGACCTGGCCCTGGAGCATCGGCCGAAGATGATCATCTGTGGGGCGACCGCCTATCCACGTCTGATCGACTTCGCCGCATTCCGCCAGATCGCCGACGAGGTCGATGCGATCCTCATGGTCGATGCCGCACACTTCATCGGGCTGGTCGCGGGGCGGGCCATTCCGAGCCCGGTTCCTTACGCGGACGTCGTCTGCTTCACCACGCACAAGGTCCTGCGCGGCCCCCGTGGCGGCATGATCGTCTGCAAGGAGGAGCACGCGAAGAAGATCGACAAGGCGGTGTTCCCGTTCACCCAGGGTGGGCCGCTGATGCACGCGGTGGCGGCCAAGGCCGTTGCATTGCGCGAAGCTCAGCAACCCGCCTATCAGACCTACGCCCGGCAGGTCGTCGCCAACGCGCAGGCACTGGCGGACGGGCTCGCCGCCGAGGGCATGCGACCCGTCTCCGGCGGCACCGACACCCACCTGGCGCTGATCGACCTGCGGCCACTGGGCGTGACCGGCGCCGAGGCGGAGACGCGGTGCGACGCCGCCCGGATCACACTGAACAAGAACGCCGTCCCGTTCGACCCTCAGCCGCCGATGACAGCGTCCGGCATCCGGGTCGGAACTCCGTCGGTGACTACGCAGGGCATGGTCGAGGGCGACATGAAAGAGGTGGCGACGCTGATCTCCCGGGCGGTGCGCGACACGGACGGCACGGCCGGCCGCGAGATCGGCGCGGCCGTGGAAGCGCTGGTGACCAGACACCCGGCGTACCCACGTGGTTAGCCTCGAGACGAACGCGTGCGCGAATACCTGCTGACCTTGCTGGTCGCGGCCGCAGCGACCTACCTGCTCGTCGGCCTCGCCGGCCGGTTGGCCTACCGGGTCGGCGCCGTGCCGCCGACCCGCGACCGCGACGTGCACCGCGATCCGGTTCCACGTCTCGGCGGGCTGGCCATGCTCGGCGGCCTGCTCGCGGCGATGCTCGTGGCCAGCTACCTGCCGGCCATGAGCAGAGAACTGTTCGATGGCGCCACGAACGTCCGGGCCCTGGTGGCCTCCGCGGCGGTGATCTGCCTGGTGGGCGTCGCGGACGACATCTGGAGCCTGTCCGCGGTGATGAAGTTCGCCGGACAGTTGGTGGCGGCCGGCCTCCTCGTGGTCGGCGGCATCCGGCTGGTCTCGCTGCCGCTGCCGGGCGGCACCTACCTGTCGTTCGACGAGGCCCAGGGGACCCTGCTGACGATCGTGCTCGTCGTCGCGGCGGCGAACGCCGTGAACTTCATCGACGGGCTCGACGGCCTGGCTGCGGGTGTCGTCGGGATCGGAGCCGCAGCATTCTTCAGCTACGCGTACCTTCTCGCGGTGGAGGGCAACTTCTCCCGGCTGACAACGCCAGCGCTCGTGACCGCCGTCCTGTTCGGCATGTGCCTGGGCTTCCTGCCGCACAACGTCCACCCGGCCCGGGTCTTCATGGGCGACTCGGGCTCGATGCTGATCGGCCTCATGCTCGCGGCCGCCTCGATCAGCCTGACCGGTTCGTTCCCGGTCCAGGACGACGCCGTGACGCTGCTGCCCGCGCTGTTGCCGCTGTTCCTGCCGCTGGCGGTGATCGCGCTCCCGTTCACCGACATGCTGCTGGCCATCCTGCGCCGGACCAGGGCCGGACGGTCGCCGTTCGCGCCGGACAAGCAGCACCTGCACCACCGGCTGCTGGAGATCGGCCACTCGCACGGGCGGGCCGTGTTCGTCATGTGGGTCTGGGCGGCGCTATTCGCGTTCGGCGTAGTCGTCATCGCTCTGGTGGGGGGATGGACTGCACCGGTGGTGATCGGCCTGGCCCTGGTGATCACGCTGATGTTCACGACCGGGCATCCGAAGGCCCTGCTGGGCCACAGCCACTGATGGCCGGTCTATCGGGCGCGGGTAGGTCACGCGCCCACGTCGCCGCCCGGCGGGCGACGGTGCTCGTCGGGCTGGGCTGCGCGGGTGTCGGCTGGCTCGTGGCGGGGACGAGCGGCCTGCTGGCCGCACTCGTGGCGATTCCTCTCGTCGTGGGCTTCTTCTGGAGCGGAATGCTGCCGCTGGTGCTGGCCGGGGCAGGCGGCCTCGCCGCGGGTGTCGGTCTCGCTGTGCTGCTCCTCACCTACACGCTGCGACTGGCCCTGGTGCTGCTGGCCCTGCGCCTGCTGCAGCGGGTCGATGCCATCGACCCGCGATGGCTCGGTGCGACCCTCATCACCTGTGCGCTGGCCTGGTCGGTGGTCCATCTCGGGGTGGCCGTCCGCGGTGAAAGCCGCAATCACGGGGAACTCGGACTGGACGAGGCACCTGGCGGGGGCGGCCGGTAGCATTCGGCCACCATGAGCCCGGACCTGCCTCCGGAGCCGAGGCCGGATGACGCGGCCGACGTCGGTCGGCGCGAGCAGTACGACGCGTGGAACGCCTTCGCGCTGGTCGCCTCGGGCGTGACCGTGTGGGGTGGCGTGGGCTGGCTGCTGTCGGAGTGGCTGGACAACCGCCTCTACCTGATGCTCGGCATCCTGGTGGGCGCGGCCGCCGCGTTGTACCTGGTGTGGGTCAGATACGGTAAGGCCTGACCCCCCGTGACCGTCGGACGCGTGACGAGCGCGCCGGAAGAAGGGACCCCGTGAGCGCCTGGATGGTCGCCGCCGAGGAATCGGAGGAGTTCCATGCGCCCGGGCCGGCGGACTTCGAGTTCCCGCCGATCTTCGGTGGGTTCACCAAGCCGATGCTGATCATCGTGCTGGGCACCCTCGCGGTCGCGTTGTTCATGTACTTCGCGGTCCGCCGGGCCGGCATCGTGCCCGGCAAGTTGCAGTTCGCCGCCGAGGGCTTCTACGGGTTCGTCCGCAACTCGATCGCCGCCGACGCGATCGGCCGGGAGGGCATCAAGTACGTCCCCTACCTGGCCACGCTGCTGGCCTTCCTGATCGTGCTAAACATCTCCGGCATCATTCCGTTCTTGCAGTTCCCGGCCACATCGCGGATCGCCATTCCGTTGTTTCTGGCGTTGATCTCCTGGGTGATCTACAACTACCTGGGCATCAAGCGGCAGGGCTTCGGTGGCTACTTCAAGAACATGATGTTCCCGTCCGGCGTGCCGGTGGCCATCTACCCACTGCTGGCTCCGATCGAGTTCCTGTCCACGGTGGTATTCCGGCCGATCACGCTGACCCTCCGTCTCACGTTCAACATGTTCGCCGGGCATCTCGTCCTCCTGCTCTGCATCCTGGGTGGCGAGTTCTTGCTGTTGCACGTGCGAGGCGTGATCGGCTTCGCTGCCGGCGGCGTCGCGCTGCTCTTCGGCATCGTGATGACCTTCTTCGAGGGCTTCATCCAGCTCCTGCAGGCCTATGTCTTCGTACTGCTTTCGGCCGTCTACATCGGCGGCGCCCTGACCCACGAGCACTGAGCATCTCCGACCCACGGAAGGAAGAAGGATGGAAGGCTCCCTCAACATGGTCGGGTACGGCCTCGCGGCCATCGGCCCGGGCGTCGGCATCGGCCTGATCTTCGCCGCCTACATCAACGGCGTCGCCCGCCAGCCCGAGGCGCGCAGCGTCCTGCAGGGCATCGCGATCCTCGGCTTCGCGCTGGCCGAGGCGCTGGCGA
>DATFBR010000138.1:0-10786 GCA_035253685.1 Jiangellaceae bacterium | reverse complement strand
GGCGGCCGAGCCGCTTCCTGGACGGCGTCCGGCCGGCCGGCACGGCCCGCGCCGAGGTTGCCGAGCCCGCCGTTGGTGCACGCCGAACGCGGACGCCTACGCTGCGGCGGTGCCGGGTTTGCGGCGCGCCGTTGTCGGGCGCGGCCGACCGCAAGATCGGCCGGTGCGCGGACTGCCCGTCCTCGGTCGACGAGGCGCTGTTCGAACGGCTGCGCGCGTGGCGTCTCGAACGTGCTCAGGAGCAAAAGGTGCCGGCCTACGTGGTGTTCACCGACGCCACGCTCACCGCGATCGCCGAGACCAGGCCGGACGACGAGCGTGAGCTGGCGGCGGTTCCCGGCGTCGGGCGGACCAAGCTCGACCGCTACGGATCGGACGTCTTGGCACTCTGCCGAGATCCGAGTCAATAAATGCATTGCTCCTTACCGGACGAAGGTCTAGTCTTCGTGCTGACGCCCGGGCAGCGTGACCATGTCGGCTGCCCACGACACGACCGAAGGGAGGTGCCGGTGATGATCACCAAGAGCGGACCGGTCGACGGCTTCGCCCACGACGCGCCGGTGACCTCCGGCGTGCGCGCCCTCGGCTTCGGGAGCGTGCGGGAGCGTCGCCTTGCGTCCACGGATGTCCCGTCGACGGGTGGAGTGCGTCCGCAGGCAGGCACGATCGCCGCGGCTGGCACCGCTGGCATGGCGGGCGCGCCGACCACCACCGCCGACGACCAGGCCCGTACCCGGGTCCTCACCTGGAGACCACCGGTATAGCTGCATCCCACCGGCGCCTCCAGGCCGCGGACCCGATACCCGGGACCGCGGCCTTTTTCTGTGCCACACGGTCGTCGAGTTCCAACCGGACCGAGACCCGAAGGGAGGTGACCACCGTGATGCTGGCGAGTGTTCTCGACCGTGCCGTCGACACCGACGCGGCGATCCCCTGCCGGACAGACCCCGAGCTGTGGTTCGCCGAGTCGCCCGCCGACGTCGAGCTCGCCAAGTCGCTGTGCCACGAGTGTCCGGTCCGATCGCAGTGCCTGGCCGGCGCTCACGCGCGACGTGAGCCCTGGGGCGTCTGGGGAGGGGAACTGTTCATCTCCGGCGTCGTCGTCGCGCGCAAACGCCCCCGCGGCCGTCCGCGCAAGACCGAGGTCGCTGCATGAGCAGCGGCGGCGGCGAACAGGAACCGACGCGTCGACCGACGCGCGGACAAGGGTTCGGGCGACAGCCCGAGCTCCCGACAGAACGAGAGAAGCCCATGACAGCGACGACCCAACGGTACGTCGACCCGATCGTCAGGAGTACGCACATGTTGTTGATCAGTGAAGCCCTCGCGAGAGCGCAGTATCAGGAGCGCCTCGCCGAGGCGGAGCACGAGCGACTGGCTCTGCGCGTCGCCGCCGCACGGCGGCATCAGCGCCGTGCCGAGCGTGCTGCCAGCCGGGCCAGCCGAGCCAGTCGGCAGGCCAGCGTCTCGGCCGCCCGCGCGCTCTGAGAACACCGACGGCCGGATGCTGCCACGGGCGCCGTGACGCCCCCAGGCGCATCCGGCCGCCGGCCATTCTGCGGCGCCTACCAGACTGGGAGCCGTGGACCGTCTCGTCGACCGAGCCGTCGATGCGCTCACCACTGCGGCGCTCGGCGACATCGTCGACCTCGTGGCCTGGCCGGACGGCGACGGTGCCGTGCTGGTGGCGAACCAGACCGGGCGGGCCCGGCTGTGGCCCGGCGGGGTCGACGAGGTGATCGACGGGGTGAACCCGGTCGCGGGTCAGGACCCGATGGCCTTCCTGCCGTACGGCCTGGAGTGCGCGGACCCCGCTCCGCCCAACGCGCGCAACGCCTACCCCTACGCGGCCGAACGGCTGCACTCCCTGTTCGCCGACGGTGGCCGTTCACCCGACCTCGTGGTCGTCCACACGGCGGCGCACTACTTTCCCGAGGCCGGCGGCCATGTCGGCGAACACGGGAGCCTGGACGTGATCCAGTCCCGGGCGCCGCTGCTGTTGTCCGGTCCCGGCGTCAGGGCCACCGGGTGGCTCGACGACCACGCCCGGCTCCGCGACGTCGGTCCCACGCTCGCGTGGCTGACCGGCGTCGACCCGGACCCGGTCACCGGCCGGTTGCTGGACGCCGCCGGGTCACCGGTCGACGGCGTCGTGCTGGACCGGCTGGTCGGACGGGACGCCACGTTCGTGGTGGGTGTGCTCTGGGACGGAGCCCATTGCGGCGACCTTCTGCATCTGGCCGGCCGGGGTGAGCTGCCGGCCGTGGCGAGACTTCTCGAGCGCGGCTGCGCCCTCCGCGGCGGCGCCGTGGCGGAGTTCCCCAGCGTGACCCTCACGAATCACACGTCGATCCTCACCGGCGTCGGTCCCGGCCGGCACGGCATCCTCGGGAACATGTTCTACGACCGAGGTTCCGGCCGGTCGGTCAACGCGAACGACGCGACCTCCTGGCACCGGTCGGCACAGTGGCTGCGGCCCGGCGTCGCCACCGTCTTCGAGCAGGTGGCGCGCGCCCGTCCCGGTGCGCTCACGGCGTGCGTCAACGAGCCCGTGGATCGGGGCTCGGGCTACTCCACGATGGCGCTGATCCGTGCGACTGGCTCCGCCGACGGCGCCACGAGCCTGGCAAAGGCGCTGCCCGACCCGACCGGCTCCCCGCATCTCGGCGACCGCCGTCACGTCGCCGACGGCTACTACGCCTGGGCGACCCAGGTGGACGACGCGGGTCTCGACCAGATGCTCAACCTCTGGCCGGACCCGTCGACCGCACCGGTCCTGACGTGGTGGTCGAACGCCGTGACCGACGCGGGCCACCACGCCGGCGGACCGCGTTCGCCGATCGCCAGGGACTCGTTGCGCGACGCCGACCGTCGTCTCGGTGCGTTCCTCGACCACCTCGACCGCATCGGCGTGGCTGACGAGGTCCTGCTGATGCTGACGGCGGACCATGGGTTCGAGGGGACCGACCCGGCATGCCGCGGCGGGTGGGACGGCGCCCTGCGCAACGCAGGCGTCCCGTTCTGCGACGAGGGGCCGGGTTTCGTGTATCTCGGAGAGGGGATGTCACCGTGACGACATCCGCACACGAGGGGGAGCGATGAGCGTCCGATGTGCCGGCTGCGGCACGTCCGCAGACGGCGACGATGGGCCGCTGGGGTGGGTGAGCAGCGTCGAGGACGGCCGGAGAGTGCACTACTGCGAGCGGTGCGCGCGCGAGAACCTCCGCGCGATCGAGGCCCGTCTCGACCCCGCCTGGTGGTGACCCACCTTCAACTTGTGGCGGGAAAGCAACGTCTCACCGTCGGGTGAGACGTTGCCAACCCGCCACAAGTCGGGGGCGGCGGGAGGCGATCACGGCGAGGTGGCGGCGAAGCCGGGCAGCCAGCGGTCGAGCTCGGCGCGGAACGGCGCCTCGCAGTCGAGTTGTGACAGCACGCCCAGGCCGCCCAGCCAAACCCGGTGGATGAGCAGGTACGACGGCGGCAGGTTGAGCTTCAGCCCGACCGTGTAGCCGGGGCGCCTGGGGTCGTTGATCCGGGCGAACTGCTCACGCATCCACGGCCGGTCGAAGTGGAAACGCTCGACGGCCGCCGGCTCGAGGAACGGCGCCAGGTAGTCGTAGAGGGCCTCGGGCTCGATCTGGATATGCGCCTTGACGAAGCCTTCGTCGCGCAGGCCCTCGAGCATCTCCTCGACCTGGCCGGCCAGGGCCCGCCGCATGAGCTGGCCGATCGAGGGGGGCAGCCCCTCGGGCAGCCGGGCGACCGCACCGTAGTCGAGGACGCCGAGCCGCCCGTCCGCGGTGATCCGGTAGTTGCCGGGGTGCGGGTCGGCGTGGAGCAGGCCGGCCCGTTCCGGTCCGGAGAACAGGAAGCGGACGTAGAGCAGGCCCACCCGGTCGCGCTCGGCCTTCCCGCCGTTGGCGATGACGTGGGACAGCGGCCGACCATCGAGCCATTCGGAGACGAGGATGTGCTCGGCGCCCTCCACGAGGTTCGGGACGGCAAACTCGGGATCACCGGCGTAGGCGAGCGCGAAGCCGTCCTGGGCGTCGGCCTCCATCCGATAGTCGAGTTCCTCGATGACGCGTTCCTTGAGTTCGTCGAGCAGCGGCCGGATGTCGAGACCTGGAACCATCGACCCGATCACGCGGCCGAGCCGGCTCACCTGGTTGAGGTCGGACCGCAGCGCATCGCCGGCGCCCGGGTACTGGATCTTGACGGCGACGTCGCGGCCGTCGCGCCAGACCGCCCGGTGAACCTGTCCGATCGAGGCCGCCGCGGCCGGGACGTCGTCGAACTCGCGGAACCGCCGTCGCCAGTGCGACCCGAACTCCTGCCTGAGCACGCCGTGGACCACCCTGGCCGACATCGGCGGGGCCGATTCCTGGAGCTTGGTGAGCGAGGCGCGGTACGGCCGGGCGAGTTCCTCGGGCAACGCTGCTTCGAAGATCGACATCGCCTGCCCGAACTTCATCGCGCCGCCCTTGAGCTCGCCGAGCACCTTGAAGATCTGCTCAGCGGTCCGCTGCTGGACCTCCGCGGCCACCGCCTCCGCCGGACGTCCGCCGAGGCGCTTGCCGAGCCCGATCGTGGCGCGGCCCGCGAGGCCCAGCGGGAGGGCGGCGAGCTTCGCGGTGCGCGTCACGGCCTTGCGCGGCAGGTCGGTCACGGGCGCCATTGTCCCCGTGCCCGCCGGTCGCCCGCACGGCGGATAACCTGAGCCGGTGAAGCCGGCGGCCGTGGGCGTGGCGGCCACGGTCGGCCTGGGGGCGGCCGTCGCCGTGCTCATCGGTGTGAGCCTGGCCGGCGACCCTGGTGAGGAGACGACCGAAGGTCTCCCGACGGCGGGCGTGCCGGCTACCGACCCCGGTGAGGATGCGACGACGGACGGCCCGCCCGACTGCCCCGCGCTCGACCCGCCGGCCGTCGCCGGTGCCGGCCCGGAGGTCGTGCCCGAGTCGGCCGGCCCGGAGCCCGCCGCGTACACCGTCGAGGTGATCGACCGCATCCCGCACGACGAGACAGCCTTCACCCAGGGCCTGATCCACGCCGACGGCCGGATGTACGAGGGCACCGGGTTGTACGGCGAATCCCAGGTCCGCCTGCTCGAGGCGGACACCGGCGATTTACTCGCCGAGGAAACGGTGGACGCGTCCCTGTTCGGCGAGGGGGTGGCGGGCCACGCCGGTCGCCTCTACCAACTCACCTGGCGGGAGGGGCAGGTGCTCGTCCGGGACCGGTGCACGTTGGCCGAGACCGGACGGATGAGCTACGCGGGAGAGGGCTGGGGTCTGACCGGAGACGGCTCCGTCCTGTGGCGCAGCGATGGCACCGACACTCTGTCCGTCCACGACCCGGACGGCTTCGCGGTCACCGCGACGGTGGAAGTCGTCGACCGCGGCACGCCGGTGCGGATGCTCAACGAGCTCGAACTGGTCGACGGTCAGATCCTGGCCAACGTGTGGCACACACCGTGGATTGCCCGCATCGACGCTCACTCGGGCCAGGTCACTGGGTGGATCGACGGGTCACCGCTGGTCGAGGAGATCGACGCGACCGACCCGGAGGCCGTGCTCAACGGCATCGCCGTCGACGCCGCGTCCGGCCGCCTGTGGCTGACCGGCAAGCGCTGGCCGACGCTGTTCGAGGTCCGGGTGGTACCAGCGGCCGGACTACCGCCGCCCGGCGCTGAGGGCTGAAAACGGACCTCATGCCGGCCAGATGCAGCCGCACGCCGGATGCGGCCGCCAGCTGCGCCGACGCGGCAGCCCGTCGGGCAGGCGGATCTCGATCGTCCCGTCGGCCGTCGTGGGCACGAAGCCGTCCACGTGTGACAGTGCCTGCTGTGCCGCCAGGGCACCGGCCAATGCGGCGAGCGCGACGTCGCAGGCGGGCGAGGCGGGTGGATCGCGCTCGACCTGCGCCAAGATGCGAGGCCACGCCGGGTCGCGATCGGTTCGGTGCAGGTCGTGGCAGCGCAGGCACGACGTCCGGCCCGGAACGACCAGCGGCCCAACGATCCCGGTCGTCTCGACCACACGGACGACCAGGTGTGTGACGCCGGCGCGGACGAGGGCGGCGGCGTCGTCGCGCCCGGTGCCACGAGTGGGGGCGACTACCACGATGTCCGGCAACTGAACAGATTCGTCGCTACCGGGCAGTACTGACTCGAGCGCCGGCCCGCGCGGACGTCCCACGTCCTCCGTACCGAGCCCGCCCGGTGACGCGTCGGCTGCGCTTGCACGAACCGGATCGTCCACCGTGACCCGCGCGACGCCGGCCGCGCCGAGCAGCCGCGCGAGCGTGGCGCCCACGCGACCTGCGCCGCGCACCTCCACGTGAGCTCGACGGCGGGCCCGGAAGGCGGCCGCTCCGGCGTCCGCGGATCTGTTCAGCAGGCCGAGACTGGCCTTGTCGGGCGCCAGCCGGTCGCCGGGATGGTCAGCGGTCGCCCGGTCGGCATCGACGAGTACGCCCGCGGTGCGCAGCAGCCGGACCAGTCGGTCGGCCGTCGCCGGGTCGCCGCCTGCTCGGCCGGCCGTGTCGCGCAGGGCCCGCTCGTCGCTGACGCCGTCGATCGCGTTGAGCAGCAGCGTGTCGACCGGTCCCAGCCCGCCGAGGGCGACCGCACGGGCCGGATCGAGGCCGATCTGGACGGTGGCCGGATCGCGCCAGGCTCGGACGAGCGCCGGGTGGACCAGCGGGCGCACGGGCGACCTCCCCACCTGATGCGTACCCGACGCATCCTGCCCGCGGGCACAGGCCCGGACTCGGCCGTCCACAGGGGAGGCTCGGACGGGGTGAGGGGCGGTCACCGTACGCGACGGTGCCGCCCCTCCACCAGCGATACGCCGGGGCGTCAGGCCCTGCCGAGGATCCGATTGAGGTTGGTCGAGCACACCGGACAGACGGCCTTCGCCATGCGGGTGCCCTTGTCGTTGACGACGACGTTGCCGGTTGCCTCGCGCTTCGCCTTGCACTTCACGCAGTAGAACTCGCCCGAGTAGGTCTCGGTGTCGGTCTCAGCCACAGTGGCCTCCTGTCTTGTGGTGCTGCCGGAAACGGTCCTGGTTTTCCCAAGTACCCCGCTCCCGTCGGCCGCCACCCTACGGCAGCACGGCGGGTGCTGGGTCGGCCCCTCACCGTGGATTGGGCCATTTCGGTACGAAGCACCTGAACAGACCGCCGGCCGTCCGGCTGCCTCGGCTGCAGGGTTGTCGAGGCGGCCGTCCGGCCGGCATCACGGCGGGTTCCCCCCAGCCCGGTCGTCGCGGCCCGCACGCCTTCCCCGTGCATGCGACCGGCCGTCGTGACGAGGGGCCCGTCGCAGGCGACCGTAGGACCGGCGACCCGACCGGGTCAACGGGAACCGGAAGCATCCGTCCACTGCCTGTGGAAAACATTGTGGAAGACCTGTGTACCGCTCGGGCTTGAGCTGTGGATCAATGGTGGAACCGCTGTTGACGGCTGGTGAACCCTGACATGCGTCGACAACGGTGGCCTGGGCGGACACCGTCCACGGGGTGTGGACAAGAAGTTCTTCGTCGGTGTCGGCGGGTAGCGTGCGGCCATGGAGGAGCCCGTCGTCGAGGTGCGCCGCTCGCTGCGTCGGCGGCGCACCGTAACCGCCTACCGCGAAGGCGGCCGCGTCGTGGTGTGCGTACCGGCCAGGTTCAGCAAGGCCGAAGAGCGGCGCTGGGTCGACACGATGCTCGAGCGTCTGGCCGCCAGAGAACGGCGTCGGACGCCCAGCGACTCCCGACTGCTGGTCCGGTCGCGCGAACTGTCCCGTCGTCATCTCGGCGGTCGCGCCGAGCCCGCTTCCGTGCGCTGGTCCGGCGACCAGAACACCCGATGGGGCTCGTGTACGCCGGCCGACGGCTCGATTCGGGTCTCCGACCGCCTCAAAGGCGTCCCCGGATGGGTGCTCGACTACGTCCTGGTCCACGAGTTGGCCCACCTGCTGGTCGTCGACCACGGCCCGGCGTTCTGGGCTCTGGTCGACCGGTATCCGCGCGCGGAGCGTGCCCGCGGCTTCCTCGACGGGCTCGGCCACGCGGGAGGGCTGTCGGCGGCCGATCTCTAGCCTGGAGGGTGCGGAGGGCTCCGCCGTGCAGGCTCACCCGCCCGGGTTCTCGGCGGACGCTGCGCCACCCCCGCTCTCACCGTCGGTGTCGTCCAGCGCGGAGACGTCGAGCTCGTCACGGTCGAGGAAGGACGCGGGGTCGACCAAGTCGTCGGTCGTCGGCATCAGGTCCGGGTGGGCCCAGACGGCGTCGCGCCCGTTCACGCCGCGCGCCTCGCGGACGGCGGTCCAGAATGCCGACGCCTCCCGGAGCCGTCGCGGCCTCAGCTCGAGTCCGACGAGCGTCGCGAACGTCTGTTCCGCGGGTCCACCGGTGGCTCGGCGACGGCGCACCATCTCGCGCAACGGTGCGGCCGACGGCAGTCGTCTCTCCGTCGCCTGGGTGACGACGTCGTCGACCCACCCCTCGACCAGTGCCAGGGCCAGCTCGAGCCGCTCGAGCGCGGCCTTCTGCTCCGGCGTCGTCGGCAGGTCGAACAGGCCGCCCTCGAGGGCCGCCTGAATGGCCTCCGGGCGCTGTGGGTCGAGCTCGCGCAGCGACGACTCGATCCGGTCGGTGTCGACGCTGACGTGACGTGCGTACTCCTCGACCAGCGATAGCAGGTGGGGCCGCAGCCAGGGCGCATGAGCGTACAGCCGCAGGTGCGCGGCCTCGCGCAGGGCGACGTACACAGCGACGTCGCGCTCGTCGATGCCGAGGCCCTCGCCGAAGGCCCGGACGTTGGCCGGCAGGACGGCGGCGCGGCCCTCGGCGAGCGGGAGGCCGACCTCGGTCGAGCTCAGGACCTCGCCGGCGAGCTGGCCGATGGCATGACCGACCTGTGCTCCCCACATCGAGACGCCGACCTGCTGCATCATCCCCACGAGTGGGCCCGCCGCCTGAGCCATCTCCGGCGGCAGCGCCGTGCCCATCGCCTCGGACACGCGAGCGGCGACCGGCTCGACCAGGCCGCGCCACGCCGCCTGGGTGCCCTCGACCCATTCCGCCCGGCTCCAGGTACGCGGCGACCCACCGGTCGCGGGGAACGAGGTTGCGTCGTCGAGCCAGGTGTCGGCGAGGCGGAACACCTCCTCGACTGTCCGCCGCTCGACGCCGCTCACCGACCGGTCACCGGCGGCCGCGACGACCTGCCGGGCCGACTGGTTGGCCAGATCCCAGTTGACCGGACCGCCCTTCCAGGACAGCATCCGGCCCAGCTGCTGGAGCATGGCCCCCAGGTCGGGTGTGCCCGATCCGCCGGCACCCAGGGCGCCGAACAGCTGCGCGAACGGGTCGACCGGCTCGCCTTCGCCGGGAACCCCGCCTTTCTCGCCGCCGGAGCGCTGCTCCGGAAGGCCTTCTCCCTCGTTCTGCCGTGCGTCACCGGAGTCGTCCGGGTCGTCGCCGGGACGGAAACCGAACGGGACGTCGCTCATCGGATGACCTCGGGCAGGATGGGAAGCGGTGCGGAGCGCCTCATGCGTTCCACGGTAGCGGCAGGAGGATCCGTGGTGGGCAGGCGGCGGGGCGGGGTTCGCGCTCGGCGCAACGGGTCGTCCGACCTGGTCGTGGGTGTCGTCGGCGCCGCCTCCGGGGCCGGCCGTGCCCTGGTGGCGCGCCTGGCCCGCAGGTCGGACCTGCGCCGAGTCGTCGCGGTCGACGAGGTGCGCGGTGACGTCGAAGGCGTCAGCTGGCGGGTGCTCGACATCACCGATCCTTCACTGGTGACTCGGCTGACCGGGTGTGACGTCGTCGTCCACGCCGCCCTCGACATCGACGTCACGGACGACATCCCGGCCCGCTCGCGCCACAACCTGCGCGTCACGCAGACGGTGCTCACAGCGTCGGCGGCCGCCGGTGTCCGCCGTGTCGTGGTCGTCACCAGCGCGATGGTGTACGGCGCGCTTCCCGACAACCCGGTGCCGCTGCCCGAGGACGCACCGCTGCGAGCGACGGCCGACCGGGCACTCATCAGCGATCTGCTCGAAGCCGAGGAGTTGTGCGCGCGGTCGCTGCGGTCGCACCCCGGGACCGCTGTGACCGTGGTCCGTCCGGCGGCGATGGCTGGACCTGGCGTCGACACCGTGCTGACCCGCCACTTCGAGTCGCCCCGACTGCTGGTCGTCCGCGGAAGCACGCCGGCGTGGCAGTTCTGCCACGTGGACGACCTGGCCGCCGCCCTGGAGACCGCGGTGCTCGGTGGGCTGGAGGGTCCGCTCACGGTGGGGTGTGACGGCTGGCTCGACCGCTCGGAGGTCGAGGCCCTGTCCGGCAAGGCCGCCATCGAGCTGCCCGCGACGTTCGCGTTCGGGACGGCCGAGCGTCTGCACCGCCTCGGCATGACGCCCGCGCCCGCCAGCGAGCTCCACTACGTGACCCATCCCTGGGTGATCCCGTCGACGCGGTTGCGAGCGGCCGGCTGGCGTCCGTCCTTCGACAACGCCATGGCCCTCGAGGCCGTGCTCGACGAGGTCGACGGTCGCCACGCGGTCGCGTCGCGGCGGATCGGCCGGCGGGAGACGGCGAGCATCGGAGCGGCGGGGGCCACGGTCGCGGTGCTGGGCACGGCCGCGGTCGTCCGGCGGGCACGCCGACGGCGCCGCTCCTGACGCGGGCCGGTGAGGAGGTAGGTTCGCGCCGTGGAGGTCGTCCGGCTGCTCGCCATGCGTGCCGAGCCGCTGTCTGTCGACGAGGTGCTTGCGGCGGTCAGCGACCCG
>DATFBR010000137.1:0-9168 GCA_035253685.1 Jiangellaceae bacterium | reverse complement strand
CGTCGTGCTCCTTCGCGATGTCGCGCAGTCGGTCGGGCGGCGTGTCGACGGTGATGTCCTCACCGACCACGCCGGAGATGGCCGCGTGGATGGTGACCTGCCTCCACGGGCCCTCCAGGTCCACCTCGCCTCCCCTGCCGTCGGGAATGACCGTGCGGCCGGTGGCACGGGCCGCCTCGACGACGAGGTCCTTGGTGAGGGTTGCCATCGTGTCGTAGTCGCCGTAGGCCTCGTACGCCTCGAGCATCGTGAACTCGCCACTGTGGGTGGAGTCGATGCCCTCGTTGCGGAAGACCCGGCCGATCTCGAAGACCTTGTCGAAACCGCCCACGATGGCGCGCTTGAGGTGCAGTTCCAGGGCGATCCTCAGCGTCATCGGCAGGTCCAGCGCGATGAGGTGGGTGTGGAACGGGCGCGCCGCCGCACCGCCGTGGACGAGTTGCAGCACCGGCGTCTCGACTTCGACGAATCCGCGTCGAGCGAGAGTTTCGCGCAGGGACCGCATCACCGCGGCCCGGGTGAGCACCATCTCGCGCGCCGCCGGGTTGACGATGAGGTCCACGTAACGCTGTCGCGAACGGGTCTCCTCGGCCAGCGCCTTGTGCGCGACGGGAAGCGGCCGGAGTGCCTTCGCCGTGATCGTCCATCGGTCGACCATGATCGACAGCTCACCTCGCCGGCTGGCCACGATCTCGCCCTCGACACCGACGTGATCACCGATGTCGACGAGATGCTTCCAGTCGGCGAGCGACTGTTCTCCGACCCGGTCGAGCGAGAGCATCGCCTGCAACTCTGCGCCGCCGCCACCGCGGACCCGGGCGAAGCACAACCGGCCGGTGTTGCGCAGAAAGATCACCCGGCCGGCCACGGACACCACCTCACCGGTCTCGGCTCCGGGTTCCAGGTCCGGGTGGGCAGCACGGACCTCTGCGATCGAGTGGCTGCGCTTGAACCCGAGGGCATACGGCGGTATGCCCTTCTCGATCAGTTCGGCCCGCTTCTCGCGGCGCACGCGAATCTGCTCGGGAAGGTCGTCCTCGTGCTCACTCGGCCGGCCGGTCATGACCCATCAGCGTAGGAGGTCGCACTCGCAACCGTGAGACCTCACGGACGGCGTCGCCGGCGATCATTGCCCCAGCCTCTCCGGGGTGCCAGAGTCGTGAGCGGAGGTGAGGCCGATGGGCGAGGTACGGGTCGTCGACCGGGGTGCCCGCGAGATCGTGGTGTTCCTCTCCGGCGACATCGATGACCAGATGACCGATGCGTTGCACGCCGCCGTCGCGGAGGTGGCCGAACTCGAGAGCATCAGCGGGCTCAGCCATGCGGTGGTCGACATGCACGGCGTCACCATGTTGGGTGAACCGGGCCTGGCGTTCCTGCACGAACTGACCCAGCGGGGACGGCGGTCCGGCTTCGAGGTCTCGTACTCGGCCATGAGCGGCCCGGCGCATCGTGCGGTCGAGGCTGCCGGCTGGTCGTTCGTGGAATCGAGCCCACCGCCGTCCTGAACCCCGCGCTGCCATCCGGCGACCAACCCGATAACGGTCAGCCGAGGCCGGTACGGAAGCCCTGGCGCCAGCTGGGGTACGCGGGCCGCCAGTCCAGCTCTCGCTTCGCCTTCGCGTTCGACGCGCCACGGACCGTCGTCATCATGGCCATCCCGTGCTCGCCCAACACCGGCCGTGCCAGCCAGCCGGGCAGCCGCAGCGGAGACTTGGCGCCGATCACCTCGGCCAGGTAGGGAAGCCACTCCACGACCGGCGCGGGATCGTCGTCCACGATGTTGTAGATCCCTGGTGCGCCCCGCTCGATCGCCGCCAACGTGGCGGTGGCCGCGTCGTCGATGTGCACGAACGAGAACACGCCTCTACCACCGGCCACGACAGGGAACCTGCGCCTGCGGATCATTTCCAGCAGGTCGCCGCCGGCATGCAGACCGGTGCCCGGACCGTAAAAGCTTCCGTACCGGAGGACGACGCCGTCGAGGCCGACCGCCTCGGCGACCGTCGATTCGAGGTACTCGATCGCAGCCAGCGTCCGCCGCGATGCCTTCGTCGGGTGCGGGTCGAGCGGGTCTTCCTCGGTCTTCACCGGACCGCCGGTCCGCTCGTTCGGCCACCCCGTGTAGCTCTGGGCGACGAACCGCTTCGCGCCTGTGGCTCGGGCCGCCGCGAGCAGGTTGTCGGTCCCGTCGGTGCGCAACCGGTTGGTGGCGGCGAACTCCTCGTCGAACTTCCGCGGGTTCCCCATCCCGGCCAGCGCGGTGAGCTGATGGACGACGACGTCGGCCTCGGCGGCGGTCACCGCCGCCAGCACGGCCTCGCGGTCGAGGCCGTCCATGACGACCGGTTCGGCACCGGTCTGCCGCAACGCGTCGGCCTTGCCTGCGCTGCGGGTCGTGCCGACCACGCTGTGACCGGCGTTGACGAGAACCGGGACCAACCGGGTACCGACGGCACCGGTCGCCCCGGCGAGAAAGATGCGCATGATGTTCTCCTTTCGCTCACCCCTTCGACGAGACGGCACCGCGGGCTGTGACAGACGCCATGGTTGGATCGGGTGAGTGACCGACATCGCCGCCCGGCACGACGAGTTGCGGCCACTGATGTTCTCGATCGCCTACCGCATGCTCGGCCAGGTCAGCGAGGCCGAGGACGTGGTCCAGGACGCCTGGCTACGCATGCAGAACGACGACACGGTGGTCCGTTCGGCGGAGGCCTACGCATCCACGGTGACCACCCGGCTCGCGATCGACCACCTCCGATCAGCTCGGGTTCGCCGCGAGGCCTACGTGGGCCCGTGGCTCCCCGAGCCACTGCTGACCACGCCGTCGGATGCCGACCCCGCGGTCCGAGCCGAGACTGCCGACACCCTGTCCATGGCCTTCCTCGTGCTCCTGGAGAGCCTTTCCCCGATCGAGCGGGCGGTGTTCGTGCTCAGGGAGGCGTTCGGATACGGCTACGACCACATCGCCGCCATCGTCGAGAAGTCGGAGGCCAACTGCCGCCAGATCTTCGCCAGGGCGCGCTCGCGCATCGACGAGCGGCGGCCGCGGTTCGAGGCGTCGCGGGCCAAACGCGACGAACTTGCGCGTCGCTTCTTCGCCGCCTGCGAGCAGGGCGACCTGGCCGGACTCGAGCGGTTGCTCTCCGCGGACGTCGTCTTCTACGGCGACGGCGGCGGCAAGGCACCGGCGGTACGGCGCCCGGTTGAAGGAGGCGTCCAGGTGGTCCGCTTCTTGGGCGCGCTGCTGCGGCAGGGCGCGGCGCAGAGTGGCCGGATAGAACCGGTGGAGGTGAACGGACAGCCCGGAGCGCGGTTCATCGATGGCGACGGGCACCTGCTCAGTGTGCTGGTGCTCGACATCGCCGACGGACACATCCAGGCCATGCGCAATGTCCTGAACCCCGACAAGCTGCGCCATCTCGGTTCGCCGGTGACCGAGCCGCCAACCGAATGATCCAGTGGAACGGCGGGTGCACTATTCCGCGGGCGCGTTGCGGTCGTATACGAGGCTCAGGCCGACGAGAGTGAGCCACGGTTCGTGGTGGTCGATCGTGGTCGACTCGTCGAGCACCCACGGGGCCAGGCCGCCGGTCGCGATCACGGTGATCTCGGACAGGGGCCGGCCGAGCTCGGCGGCCATCCGGGTCACGATGCCGTCGACCTGACCGGTGAAGCCGTACAGCGCACCGGACTGCAGCGCCTCGACCGTGTTCTTGGCTATCACGGATCGGGGCCGCAACAACTCGACCCGGCGCAACTGCGCGCCCGCGTCGCCCAGGGCGTCCAGCGACACGCCGATACCAGGGGCGATCGCGCCGCCGATGTACTCACCCGCCGCAGAGACCACGTCGAAGGTCGTCGCGGTGCCGAAGTCCACGACGATGCACGGCCCGTCGTAGAGATACTTCGCGGCCAGCGAGTTCACGATCCGGTCGGTGCCGACCTCGCGGGGATTGTCCATCAACACCGGGACGCCGGTGCGAATGCCTGGCTCGACCAGGACAGACCGCACCGAGCCGAAGTAGCGGGCCACCATCTCCCGCATCTCGTGCAGAACCGCCGGAACGGTGGAACAGATGGCGATGCCGGTGATCCGGTCGTCGATGCCGTCGGTGAGCAGCCCTCGTAGCACGGCCATGAACTCGTCCGCGGTCCGCCGGGCGTCCGTGGCCACCCGCCAGTGCTCGATGACGTCCTGGCCCTTCAGCAGGCCGAGCACGGTCTGCGTGTTGCCGACGTCGATCGCGAGTAACACGGATCAGCCAGCCGGCCGCAGGTCGAAGGCGACGTCGAGGATCGGCGCGGAGTGGGTGAGCTCGCCGACTGCCAGGTAGTCCACGCCGGTCTCGCCGAAGGAGCGGGCAGCGTAATAGGTCAGTCCCCCACTGACCTCCAGCTTGGCCCGCCCGGAGACGGACTCGACCGCCCGCGCGACGTCGGGCGGAGTGAAGTTGTCGAGAAGGATCAGATCCGCTCCTGCTTCGGCCGCCTCGACCGCCCCGTCGACGGTGTCGACCTCGATCTCGACCACCACGTCCGGGAACGCCTCGGTGACGGCCTTGAACGCCGCCGCGATACCCCCGGCCGCGGCGACATGGTTGTCCTTGATCAGCGCGGCGTCGGACAGTGACATCCGGTGGTTCTCGCCGCCACCACAGCGGACGGCGTACTTCTCCAACTCTCGCAGCAGCGGAGTTGTCTTCCGGGTGTCGCGAACCACCGCCCCGGTACCCTCCAGCGCGTCGGCCCACCGGCGGGTGATCGTCGCGATTCCCGACATGCGGCAGAGCAGGTTCAGCGACGTCCGCTCGGCGAGCAGGAGCGACCGGGTGGGCCCGGTCAGCGTCATGAGCGTGGTGCCGCGGCGCACCCGTGTGCCGTCGACGACAGGGCGCGAGACTTCGAGCTCGCCGCGTGCCACACACTCGAACACGGTCTCGGCCACGGCTAGGCCGGCGACCACGCCGTCGCCCCGGGTCACCAGGTCGCCGGTCGACCGCTGGTCCGGCGCCACCGTGGCCTCCGACGTCATGTCGATGCCGCCGGCAAGGTCTTCCTCCAGCGCGGCCCGGGCCAGATCCTCGACATATCGAGGATCGACGCCCGAATCGCTCAGAGCTGAGGCGAGGTGGTCGGGCAGGCTCACGGAAGCTCCTCGAATCGGGTGTGCAGGGCTCCGCCGACGTCCAGGACGCTGACCAGGTGGCCCCGCCAGTGCCGGTCGTCACGGTCGGGATGGTCCTCGCGCCAGTGCCCGCCGCGCGTCTCCTCGCGGAGCGTCGCGTGCGCGACGAGGGTGGTCGCGACGGCGTGCAGGTTGGCGGTCTCCCAGGCCTCGGTCGTGGGTGCGTCGGTTCCGCGTTCCTCGACCAGCTGGCCCAGGCAGGTCGCCGCCGTCGCCAGCGACGCAGCCGTGCGGACCACACCGGCGCCGGCGGTCATCGCGCCCTGGATGAACAGTCGGGCATCCGATGCGAGCAGCGCCGGCGGTCCCGGGCGCTGGACCGGCTCGGACTGCGGTGGCATGCCCTCGGCCAGGTCGGCGGCGATGCGGTGGCCGAACACCAGTCCCTCGAGCAGCGAGTTCGAGGCAAGCCGGTTCGCACCATGCACCCCCGTGCACGAGACCTCGCCACAGGCGTAGAGACCGGGCAGGGAGGACCGCCCATGAAGGTCGGTCCGGACGCCCCCGCTCGCGTAATGCTGCGCCGGAGCCACGGGAACCAGATCGGTCGCCGGATCGAAGCCGTTCTCGCGGCAGCGGGCGACGATCGTCGGGAACCGGTGGTCGAGGAATGCCGCGCCCAGGTGTCGGGCGTCCAGCCAGACGTGTTCGGCGCCGGACTCGGCCATTGCCGAGACGACACCTTTGGCGACGACGTCGCGCGGCGCCAGTTCCGCCAGTGGGTGACGTCCGACCATGAACCTACGGCCCTCGACATCGCGCAGCAATGCCCCCTCACCGCGGACCGCCTCGGAGATCAGCGGTTGCTGTCCCTTGGCCGCTCGGCCCAGCCACATCACCGTCGGGTGGAACTGGACGAACTCCAGGTCGGCGATCTCGGCACCCGCCCGCAACGCCGCGGCCACGCCGTCGCCCGTGGACACCGGCGGATTCGTCGTCGACGCGTAGACCTGGCCGAATCCTCCGGTGGCGAGCACGACCGCGCGCCCCAGGGCCGCCCCGACCCCGTCGCGGCGACCTTCCCCGATCACGTGCAGGCTGACACCGGCGGCCCGCCCGTCGGCGTCGGTGAGCACATCGATGACCAGGGCATGCTCCACGACGTCGATACCCGGGTCATCGCGGACGGCGTTCAGCGCCTCGATCAGGGCTCGCGAGATCTCCCGGCCGGTGGCGTCGCCACCGGCGTGCGCGATCCGGTCCCGGTGGTGACCGCCTTCGCGGGCCAGGGCGATCTCACCCTCGGCGGTGCGCTCGAAGTCCGCCCCGAGGGCGACCAGCTCGCGGACCCGCTGAGGTCCCTCGGTGACCAGCGTGCGGACGGCGGCCTCGTCGCAGAGGCCGACTCCGGCGACGAGTGTGTCGGCGAGGTGCTGCTCGGGGCTGTCCTCTGGGTCGAGCGCAGCGGCGATACCGCCCTGGGCCCAGACCGTGGCACCCTCGTCGAGCAGGGTCTTGGTGACCAGCAGGACCCTGCCGGCTTTGCGCGCCTCCAGCGCTGTCGTCAGCCCGGCGATACCGCTACCGACGACGACGACGTCGGCCTGGACGGTCCAGCCGGGCTCTGGAGCGACGAGTCGCCGCGGCAGGTCACGCAGGAGCACGGCTGCAACCCTAGGGCCGAAGCCAGGTAGACCCAGCGCCAGGCCACGCGGAGGGTGGACGCCAGGGCGCCGGCTGGCCATGACTCCTCGCCGGCGCACTACCACCGTGCGCGACTTGTGGTGGGTTCGACACCGCAAACCTGCCGGCGAGACGTTGAGACCCCACCACAAGTCGTGACGTGGATCGGCCCGACAGGGCTCACGGCAGCGTGACCGCCGCGTTGTCGATCAGTCTGGTCGCGCCGACCCGTGCGGCGACGAGAAGCCGGGCCGCGCCGGAGCCCGGTGCGGGACCCAGCTCCGGATCACGCAGTTCGAAGTAGTCCACCTCGATCCCCTGCGCCTCGGCGAGCACCGCCCGTCCTGCCTCCATTACCGCCTGCCATCCCCCGCGTGCCGCCGCGACGCCGGCGGACAAGGATCCGGACAACGCCAACGCGGCCGAACGCTCGTCGCTGGTGAGGTACCGGTTGCGGCTGGACATGGCCAGTCCGTCCGGCTCGCGCACCGTGGGCACCGCGACGATCTCGTACGGCATCTCGAGATCACGCACCATGCGGCGGACCAGGACGAGCTGCTGGTAGTCCTTCTCGCCGAACAGCGCGCATGTCGGAATGGTGAGGTTGAGCAGTTTCGCCACCACGGTCAGTACGCCGGCGAAGTGCGTGGGACGAGCCGCACCCTCGAGCTCGCGAGCCAACGGCCCGGGGTCGACGGTGACCTCAGGTTTGCCCTCGGGGTACATCTCGTCGCGATCGGGCGCGAAAACGAGGTCGACGCCTTCGGCCCGGCAGATGTCGAGGTCGGCCTCGAGGGCGTGCGGATACCGCTCGAGGTCCTCACCGGCCCCGAACTGCAGCGGGTTCACGAATATCGTCACCGTGACGGCACCGTCGGGCCCGACACGATCGCGTGCCGCACGGATCAATGCGACGTGCCCGTCGTGCAGCGCACCCATCGTCATGACGACAGCGGTCTCTGTCTCCGCAGTTGCCTGAGCCTCGATCAGGGCCGCGCGGGTCGAGGCAAGGACAGGCCCGTCGTGGGTGCGAATCGGCGACGCCTTTCAAGCTCCGCGTCCGGCCGGCGGACGACCGGGCCAGGGTACGCCGCGCCGACGAGCCGGGGGCCCGTCCTGCTTGAATCACCGGGTGCGGTACGCGCTCACCGGCGCCACGGGCTTCGTGGGCGGCGTCCTGGCCAGGCTGCTCCGTGACGCCGGGCACGACGTCGTCGCGCTCGTCCGCGATCCGGCGAGAGCCTCCCGGCTTGCCCAGCGCGGTGCAGCACTCGTTCAGGGTGACCTCGACGACCCGGCCAGCCTGGACGCGCTGTGCGCGGGTGTGGACGGGCTGTTCCACGTCGCCGGGTGGTACCGCCTCGGCAGCCGAAGGCCGCAAGAAGGCTGGCGGATCAATGTCGACGGCACCGACAACGTGCTCGCAGCGATCGTCCGGGCGGGCGTGCCACGGATGGTCTACACCAGCACGCTCGCGGTGAACTCCGACACCCGCGGCGCCGTCGTCGACGAGTCCTACACCTTTCCCGGCCGGCACATTTCGGCCTACGACGAGACCAAGGCACGCGCCCACGACGCCGTCGCACGGGCGGCTGCGGGAGGGGCACCGATCGTCACCGTGATGCCCGGCCTCGTCTACGGACCGGAGGACACCAGCCAGAGCGGTGCACTGCTCCGTCAGGTGATCGAGGGCAAGCGGCCGATGGTGCCGGCCGGCGGCCGGGTGTGCTGGGGTTACGTGGAGGACGTCGCCCATGGCCACCTGCTGGCGATGGAGCGAGGCGTGCCGGGCGAGGCCTACATGTTTGCCGGCGAGCAGGCAAGCCTGGCCGAGGCGCTCATGGTCGCCGCCGAGATCGCGGGCCGCCGTGGACCCCTGGTGATTCCGGCTGGAGTAGTACGGACGAGCGCCCGCATCGCCGCTGCCGTCGAACACGTCGGGGCGCTTCCGGCCGCGTACGCGAGCGAGACGCTTCGGGCCTCGCGCGCGACCTATCTGGGCTCCCCGGCGAAGGCGGAACAGGATCTCGGCTGGAAATGTCGCCCGCTTCGGGCCGGATTGGTCGAGCTCGTGCGCCACACCAGATCGGTCGCGTCCGATCAGTGACGTGCGCCGTCGGAGCGGTCGGCCAATGCGTCCAGCAGCGGCTCGGCGTCGGTGGCGCGTAGACGCCCGGCGGCCAGCGCACGGGCGGCCGTACGGCGGGCCAGCCCGACGTATGCGGCGACGGCTTCCGGAGCGACCCGTTCGATCTCCGCCACGTGACCCGCCACGGTGCCGGCGTCACCGCGGGCGACCGGCCCGGTCAGCGCAGCGTCCCCCTGGCGGAGCGCGTTGTCGAGCGTGGCCGAGA
>DATFBR010000136.1:0-7932 GCA_035253685.1 Jiangellaceae bacterium | reverse complement strand
TGCCCTGGGAGCAGGAGGCCGGACCGACTGTGTTTGCGCCGTTCCCGACCGAGTCTGAATACTTCCGGCGGCCAGACCAGCAGTGGGCGGTCAATTTCCGCGTGCGGGACCTGGACGCGATGATCGGCCAGCTGCGTCAGGCCGGCATCGAGGTCGACGAGCACGAGGCGTCCTACCCGAATGGACGGTTTGCCGAGCTGACCGATCCCGAGGGCACCCCGATCCAGTTGTGGGAACCGGCAAGCCCTGGTCGCCGGTGAACGACCCGCTGATCGCCTGGCCGGGTCACTGGGCACCGCTGGGCGCCACCTACGACGGTGATGCCACCAACGTCGCACTCTGGGCACGCGAGGCGGACCGGGTCGAAGTGTGCCTGTTCGACGAGTCCGGCGGCGAGAAGCGGGTGCCGCTCGAGGACCGGACCTTCGACATCTGGCACGGCCGCCTCCCCGATGTCGGACCAGGTCAGCGTTACGGGTTCCGCGTCCACGGGCCGTGGGCGCCGGCACGCGGGCGCCGTTTCGACGCCGCCAAGCTGCTCCTCGACCCCTACGCCCGCGCGGTGACCGGCGACGTCACCTACGGTCCGGCCGTCTTCGAGCCTGGTCTGGACTCGGCGGCGTACGTCCCCAAGGCGGTCGTCGTGGGCGACGATGGCTTCGACTGGGGTGCGGACGCACGGCCGCGGGTTCCGTGGGGCGACACTGTCGTGTACGAGCTCCATGTCCGTGGCTTCACCATGCGCCATCCGGATGTCCCCGAGCAGCTACGGGGAACGTTCGCAGGTCTGGCTCATCCGGCCGCGATCGAGCACCTCGTCGGTCTCGGCGTCACCACGGTCGAGCTGATGCCGGTCCACCACTTCGTCAGTGAGCCCCAACAGGTCGACCGCGGTCAGACGAACTACTGGGGGTACAACACGCTCGCGTTCTTCGCTCCGCATGCGCCCTACTCGGCCACCGGCTCATGCGGGGAACAGGTGACCGAGTTCAAGGCGATGGTCCGCGCCCTGCACGAGGCCGGGCTCGAGGTCGTCCTCGACGTCGTCTACAACCACACCGCGGAGCAGGGCCCGACCGGGCCGACGTTCTCGTTCCGCGGCATCGACAACCCCTCCTATTACCGGCTCTCCGACAGCGACCCGTCCGTCTACCACGACTACACCGGGTGCGGGAACACCGTCGACGTCAGCCATCCGCATGTGCTTCGCCTGGTGATGGACTCGCTGCGCTACTGGGTCGGCGAGATGCACGTCGACGGCTTCCGATTCGACCTCGCGGCGGCCTTGGCGCGGTCGATGCACGACGTCGACATGCTGGGATCGTTCATGACCGTCATCGAACAGGACCCGGTCCTGCGTGAGGTGAAGCTCATCGCCGAGCCCTGGGACGTGGGTCCCGGCGGGTACCAGGTCGGTGAGTTCCCCCATCTGTGGACGGAGTGGAACGACAAGTTCCGCGGCACGGTGCGCGACCACTGGCGACGCCACGCACCTGGCGTCCGCGACCTCGCCTACCGGCTGTCCGGTTCATCGGACCTCTACGCGGACGACGGGCGGCGACCGTTCGCCTCGGTCAACTTCATCACGGCACACGACGGGTTCACGCTGCGCGACCTGGTCTCTTACGACCGCAAGCACAACGAGGCGAACGGGGAGGACAACCGCGACGGCGCCGACGACAACCGCTCGTGGAACCACGGCGTCGAAGGGGAGACCTCGGACCCGGCGATCCTCGAACTGCGGCGCCGGCAACTGCGGAACCTGCTCACAACGCTGCTGCTGTCCACCGGAGTGCCGATGCTTCTCGCCGGGGACGAGATGGGCCGCACCCAGCGCGGCAACAACAACGCGTACTGCCTCGACGACGACACGACCTGGCTGGACTGGTCGCTGCGGGAGGAGTACGGCGACCTGCTCGCGTTCACGCGGCGGTTGCTGGCCCTGCGGCATGCCCACCCGGTCTTCCGGCAGCGGCGCTTCTTCGAGGGACGCCCCGTGGTTCCGGACGGGCGCAAGGACCTCGCCTGGTTCGCACCGACGGGTACTGAGATGACCGAGGACGCCTGGCACGACGAGTCGTTACGGACACTGGGCATGTTCCTCGCCGGCGACGGCATCCGCTCCTCCGGCCCGCACGGCGAGCGGATCGTCGGCGACTCGTTTCTGCTCTGGCTGCACGCCGACCCCGACCCGGTCGACGTGCGACTCCCTGGTGGCGACTGGGCCGAGCGCTACGACGTCGTGACCGACACGTCGGGACAGTTCGCCGAAGGGGCGGCGTACGCAGCGGGTGACTCGGTCACCGTGCCCGGTCGAAGCTGCGTGCTGCTCCGTGCCATGCCCTGATCCGGACTGATCCGAGGAACGCGCGACAGCACCCGCTACTTCGGCAACACCGCCAGCCCGAGCTCGGCGGGGCCTGCCAGCCGGTCGTGGCGAGGTACGACGCGGACCGTCACTCCGAAGGCACCGGTGCGCTGCAGGTCCACGCCGCCGTCGAAGCGGTAGCGCCCGTGCTCGTACGTCTCGCCGACGACGAGCGACGTGACGGCCGGATCGCGCAGTTGGTCGGCCTCGTCGACCCGGCCGTGGACGACCTGGACGTCGACGTCGTCGGGGGTCAGCGACCCCAGCGACACGAACACACGGAGGTTGAGCGACTGACCCATCTCGAACGCGTCGGCGTCGGAGCCGCTCTCGACGTGCTCGATCGTGACATCGGGCCACGCCGCGCGGATGCGGGCCTTCCACGTGGCCAGTGCGTTTGCCCCGTCGTAGTCGTCGTTGAGCGCGCGGCTGGACTCGGCGGCCGGCCGGTAGAGCACTTCGACGTAGTCGCGCACCATCCGGGTCGCCTGGACCCGGGGTCCGAGCGAGGTCAGCGTCTGGCGGAGCATCTCCAGCCAGCGCCGGGGAACGCCGTCGGCATCGGCGTCGTAGAAGCGGGGCACGACATGCTGCTCGACGATGTCGTAGAGGGCGGCCGCCTCGAGGTCGTCCCGGTGCTCCGGATCCTCGACGCCGTCGGCCGACGGGATCGCCCAGCCGAACTCCGGCTCGAACCACTCGTCCCACCACCCGTCGCGGATGGACAGGTTGAGGGCACCGTTGAGCGCCGCCTTCATGCCCGAGGTGCCGGACGCCTCGTACGGCCGCAGCGGGTTGTTCAGCCAGACGTCGCAGCCGGGGTACAGCGGCTGCGCCATGGCGATGTCGTAGTCGGGCAGGAAGACGATCCGGTGCCGGACGTCGAGCTGGTCGGCGAAGCGCACCATCTCCTGGATGAGCCGCTTGCCGCTGTCGTCGGCGGGGTGAGCCTTGCCGGCGACGACGATCTGGACCGGTCGGTCGGGGTCCAGCAGCAACGCCGTGAGGCGCTCCGGGTCGCGCAGCATGAGGGTCAGCCGCTTGTAGGACGGCACCCGCCGGGCGAACCCGATCGTGAGCACGTCGGGATGCAGCACGCCGTCGATCCACCCCAGCTCCGCCTCGCTGGCGCCGCGCTGCCGGCAGGAGTCGCGTAGGCGTCGCCGCGCGTCGGTCACGAGCCGTTCCCGAAGGGCACGCTTGGTGGACCAGATCTCGGTGTCCTCCAGGCGTGCCACGGCCTGCTCCCACCCTTCGCCACGCTCGACCAGGTCGTCACCGCCGGCCCGATGAGCCAGTCGCATGACGTCGGGAGCTGCCCAGGTCGGCGCGTGCACCCCGTTGGTGATCGAGGTGATCGGCACCTCGTTCTGGTCGAACGCCGGCCACAGTCCGGAGAACATCTCCCGGCTGACCTGGCCGTGCAGCCGGCTCACGCCGTTGGCCCGCTGGGCGAGGCGCAGACCCATCACGGCCATGTTGAAGACCTCGCGGTCACCGCCCGGGTAGTCCTCCGCCCCCAGCGCCAGGATCCAGTCGACCGGCAGGCCGGGCGAGGCATTGTCGCCGCCGAAGTACTGCCGGATCAGGTCGCGCGGGAAGCGGTCGATGCCGGCCGGTACCGGGGTGTGAGTGGTGAAGACGGTGCCGGCCCGAGCCGCCTCGAGCGCGGCGTCCAGTCCGAGCCCGGCGTCCTCGGTGAGCTCGCGGATCCGTTCCAGGCCCTGGAAGCCGGCGTGCCCCTCGTTGGTGTGGAACACCTCGGGTGCCGCCGTGCCGGCGATGCGGCTGTACTCGCGCAGCGCGCGGACGCCGCCGATCCCGAGCAGCATCTCCTGGAGAAGGCGGTGCTCGCTGCCGCCACCGTAGAGGCGGTCGGTGACCTCCCGCTCGGCTGCGCCGTTCTCCTCGATGTCCGAGTCGAGCATGAGCAGCGGCACGCGTCCGACCTGGGCGACCCAGACGGCGGCGGACAGGGAGCGGCCGCCGGGAAGCCCGACCCGGACACGCACCGCCGCGCCGTCGGCGTCGCGCAGCAGGCCGACCGGAAGGTTGTTCGGGTCGACGACCGGATAGCGCTCCTGCTGCCAGCCGTCCCGGGACAGCGACTGCACGAAGTAGCCGTGCCGATAGAGCAGGCCCACGCCCACGATCGGCACACCCAGGTCGCTCGCGGCCTTGAGGTGGTCGCCGGCCAGGATGCCCAGGCCGCCGGAGTACTGCGGCAGCACGTGGGTGATGCCGAACTCCGGCGAGAAATAGGCGATCGTCTGGGAGGCACCGCCGTTTTCCCGCTGGTACCAGCGGTCCTCGGTCAGGTAGCGCTGCAGGTCTTCGTTGGCGCTGCGGACCCGGTCGAGGAATGCGTCGTCCGAGGCCAGCTCCTCGAGCCGTGTCGGCGGGACGTCGCCGAGCAGGCGCACCGGATCGTGCCGAACCGCCTCCCACAGGGCGGGTTCCACCGCGGCGAACACATCCTGGGTGGCGGGATGCCACGACCAGCGCAGGTTGGCCACCAGTTCGCCCAGCGGCTCGAGAGCGTCGGGCAGCACGGTGCGGACGGTCAGGCGTCGGATGGCTCGCACGCGCGTACGTTAGTCGCTGCGTCCTCATGCAAGTCCGCGGACTGTCCATGTCGGCACACGACCGGGGCGGTCGATGGTGAGTAGCGTGGACCGATGACCGGACGCATCCCGATCCTGGACGTCCAGCCCGTGATCGGGTGCGGGCGTTACGCCGCCAAGGCCGTGGTCGGCGAGACATTCGAGATCTCGGCCACGGTGTTCCGCGAGGGTCACGACGCGGTGGCCGCATCGGTGGTCCTCCGCGATCCGGCCGGGCGGATTCGGCAGCGCCTCCGCATGCACCGGACCGACCCGTACAGCGACCGGTGGGCCGCCGAGGTCGCAGCGGACGGCGAGGGCGAGTGGTCGTTCTCCGTCGAGGGCTGGTCGGACCCGGCTGCCACCTGGCGCCACACCGCCGAGGTCAAGATCCCGGCCGACATCGACGTCGACCTCGTCTTCACCGAAGGTGCGCTGCTGGTCGAGCGTGCGGCCACCTCACTGCCCCGGGGCACCGCCGAGGAGCGGCGCCTGCTCCGTGACGCGGCGAAGGCGATCCGCGACCGCCGCCGGCCGCCACCCGTACGCCTGGCTGCCGCGCTGGCGCCGGACGTCACGGCGATCCTCGACCGGTACCCGCTGCGCGACCTGGTCACCGAGGACGGCCCGTATCCGCTTCGGGTCGACCGGGAGCGGGCGCTGTTCGGCGGGTGGTACGAGTTGTTCCCCCGCTCCGAGGGAGCCCGGCGTCACGACGACGGAAGCTGGACGTCCGGTACGTTCGTCTCCGCTGCGGAACGGCTGCCCGCCGTGGCGGCGATGGGGTTCGACGTCGTCTACCTACCGCCGGTGCATCCCATCGGGCGCACCTACCGCAAGGGTCCGAACAACTCGCTCACGGCCAACGACCACGACCCGGGCGTCCCCTGGGCGATCGGCTCGGCGGAGGGCGGCCACGACGCGATCCACCCCGACCTCGGCACGTTCGACGACTTCGACGCCTTCGTCAAGACGGCGGCGGACGTCGGCCTCGAGGTGGCGCTCGACCTGGCGCTGCAGGCCTCGCCGGACCATCCTTGGGTCAGCGAGCATCCCGAGTGGTTCGGCCGACGCGTCGACGGCAGCATCGCCTATGCGGAGAACCCGCCGAAGAAGTACCAGGACATCTACCCGCTGAACTTCGACAACGACCCTGAGGGCATCTACGCCGAAATGCTGCGGATCGTGCGGCTGTGGATGTCACACGGCGTCCGGATCTTCCGCGTCGACAACCCGCACACCAAGCCGGTCAGCTTCTGGCAGCGGCTGATCGAGGAGATCCGGCGCACCGACCCTGATGTGATCATGCTCGCGGAGGCGTTCACCCGGTCGGCCATGATGCACACGTTGGCCAAGATCGGCTTCGGGCAGTCGTACACATACTTCACCTGGAAGAACGGCCGCGACGAGCTGATCGAGTACATGACCGAGCTACGCGACGCGGCGGCCTACATGCGGCCCAACCTGTTCGTGAACACACCCGACATCCTGCACGCCTACCTGCAGTACGGCGGTCCGGCGGCGTTCAAGGTGCGCGCCGTCCTGGCTGCGATGCTCTCGCCGACCTGGGGCGTCTACACCGGCTACGAACTCTTCGAGCACGTCGCGGTCCGGCCTGGCAGCGAGGAGTACCTGGACTCGGAGAAGTACCAGCTCCGGCCGCGCGACTGGGCGGCCTACGAGCCCGGCGGGTACCGCGAGGGCCAGTCGCTGGCGCCGTACCTGACCAGGCTCAACGAGATCCGGCGCGCGCACCCGGCACTGCATCGGCTGCGGAACCTCCGCTTCCACCATGTCGACAACACCGACGTCATCTGCTTCTCCAAGCGCGAGCGACGACACGGCGAGGCCGACGACGTCGTGCTGACCGTCGTCAACCTCGATCCGCACGGCCCACGGGAGGCCACGGTGGCGCTGGACATGCCGGCGCTCGGATTCGACTGGCACGAGACGTTCGAGGCCCACGACGAGCTGACCGGGGCCCGCTACCCCTGGGGCCAGTTCAACTACGTCCGCCTCGACCCGGCCGCGGAGCCCGCCCACGTCCTGACCGTCCGGCGGTGGGGTACGTGACCGGGGAGCACGCGCTGCCCGCCGCCGGAACCGATCCGGAATGGTTCAAGCGGGCGGTGTTCTACGAGGTGCTGGTCCGCTCGTTCAAGGACTCCGACGGTGACGGGGAGGGCGACCTGCGCGGCCTCACCGAGAAGCTGGATTACCTGCAGTGGCTCGGCGTCGACTGCCTCTGGCTGCCGCCGTTCTACCCGTCACCACTTCGCGACGGTGGCTACGACGTGTCCGACTACAAGGACGTGCTGCCGGAGTTGGGCACTCTCGAGGACTTCAGCCGGTTCGTCCGGATGGCCCACGAGCGCGGTATGCGGGTGATCGTCGACTTCGTCATGAACCACACCAGTGACCAGCACGCCTGGTTCCAGTCGTCGCGCGCGGAACCCGACGGCCGGTACGGAGACTTCTACGTCTGGGCCGACGACGACACCGGCTATCCGGACGCCCGGATCATCTTCGTCGACACCGAGACGTCGAACTGGGCTTTCGACCCCGTCCGCCGCCAGTACTTCTGGCACCGGTTCTTCAGCCACCAGCCGGACCTCAACTACGAGAATCCCGCCGTGGGCGACGCGATGATCGACGCACTGCGGTTCTGGCTCGACCTCGGCATCGACGGTTTCCGCCTCGATGCGGTGCCCTATCTGTACGAGGAGGAGGGCACCAACTGCGAGAACCTCCCGCAGACGCACTCCTTCCTCAAACAGGTACGCAAGATGATCGAGGACGAGTACCCCGACACCGTGCTGTTGTGCGAGGCCAACCAGTGGCCGGCCGACGTCGTCGAGTACTTCGGCGACTTCGGGGCCGGCGGCGACGAGTGCCACATGGCCTTCCACTTCCCGGTCATGCCGCGGATCTTCATGGCGGTCCGCCGCGAGTCGAGGTACC
>DATFBR010000135.1:0-9648 GCA_035253685.1 Jiangellaceae bacterium | reverse complement strand
GGTGAACTCGTGTTCCGCCTCTGCGGCGCGCCGCCGAGCCTGGTCACGCGCGGAGGTCAACCGAGCCATCTCGGCCTCCGCGGCCACGGCCCTTCGCCTCAGGCCCTCGATCTCGCCGGCCAGACGAGCCACACCCTCGCGGCGGTCGGCTGCTGCGCGCGCCAGGTCGGCCAGCCGGCGCTGCTCGGCCTCCCAGGCCTGCTCGGCATGCTGACGAGCGGCCACCGCGGCCTCCAGGGCACCGCGCGCTGCTCCTGTCCGCTCCGCGAGCTCGGCCTCCTGTGCCCGCACCGCCGCTGCCTCCGCCGCGATCTCGTCCGGGTCGGGGCCCGGCAGGGCGTCGTCCGGCGCGGCAGAGAGGTGGCGTACCCGTTCCGTGGCCAGCAAGGCGGTGCCGCGTACCCGCTCGCGCAGGCCGGCCAACCGATACCAGGACTCCTGTGCCTGCGCCAGCCGTTGAGCGGCCTGCCGAGCGTCGGCCTCCAGACGCGTCTCCGCCGAGCGGGCCTGCTCGAGCAGTGTCGCGACACTGGCCTGCCGTTCGCGCACCACAGTCTCGTCCGCTACCTCCTGCGCGAGGACCGCGCGAGCCTGCACCAGCTCGTCGGCCAGCAGGCGGAGGCGCGCGTCCCGCAGATCGGCCTGGATCGCACCCGCCCGGCGGGCGACCTCCGCCTGCTTGCCCAACGGACCCAACTGGCGTCGGAGCTCCGCGGTGAGATCCTGAAGGCGAGTCAGGTTGGCCTGCATCGCCTCCATCTTGCGCAGGGCCTTCTCCTTGCGCTTGCGATGCTTGAGCACACCGGCGGCCTCTTCGACGAAGCCGCGCCGTTCTTCCGGAGTGGCTGCGAGGATCGAGTCGAGCTGGCCCTGTCCGACGACGACGTGCATCTCGCGGCCGATGCCGGAGTCGGAGAGCAGCTCTTGCACGTCGAGCAGCCGGCACACCTGACCGTTGATGGCGTACTCGGAGCCGCCGTTGCGGAACATCGTCCGCGAGAGCGTCACCTCGGCGTAGTCGATGGGCAGCACACCGTCGGTGTTGTCGATGGTGAGCAATACCTCGGCTCGGCCGAGCGCGGGCCGCCCGGCCGTACCGGCGAAGATGACGTCCTCCATCCGGCCGCCACGCAGGCTCTTGGCGCCCTGCTCGCCCATGACCCAGGCGAGCGCGTCGACGACGTTGGACTTACCCGAGCCGTTGGGGCCGACGACGCAGGTGATGCCGGGCTCGAAATGGAGGGTCGTCGAGGCGGCGAAGGACTTGAACCCCCGTAGCGTCAAGCTCTTCAGGTGCACGCGCGGAACTCTTCCGTGGGCCGGGCAGGACGGGCGGGGAACTGCGGTCAGCGTACCGGCCGGGCGCACGACACCGGCCGAGCCGCGACGCGCCTACTCAGCGCGTGTCGCGGCCGGCGACGAGCGTGGCCGCGGCCGTCAGGCCAGAACAGGCTCCGGAACGCTGACCTCGCGGAGGCCGACGGGCAGGCCGTCGACGATCTCGGTCAGAGCATCGTTCTCGGCACGGAGCCGGAGCACCTCTGCTTCGAGGTCGAGCACACGCCGTTGCAGCCGCCTCACCTCGGTGACGAGCCGGGGATCTGGACCTCCGACATAGCCGAGGAGCGCCTTCGCCATTACAGATTTCCTCCACCGTGCACGCGAGAATTTCGACTGGGCAGACCGCCTCACCGTCAACCGGGGCGTCGAGCCGCTGATCCCAGGGTGTCACCCTCTGATGGGCCGGTCAATAGCACGGCAGCCGCGTCACGATCTCCACGGCCGCATCACTCGACCGAGAATCCGCGCATCCCGGTCTGCGTCGCCCACTCGACGGTCACCCGAGCGACCCGGCCGGGGGCCGCAGGTCCGCGCAGCCGCTCCACAAGGTGTTCGCACTGCTGGCGCGGCCCCTCGGCCACGACCTCGACCGTGCCGTCGGGGCGGTTCGTCGCCCGGCCCGCCAGGCCGCGGTTCACCGCCTCGCGACGGACGAACCACCGAAAGCCCACGCCCTGCACCCATCCGTCGACGCGGGCGGTCATCCGCACCTGTTCAGCGGAGCTCCCGTCGTCAGCCACCGGACCCCTTCGTGATCGGCCTGGTCACTCCGTCACCGGGATGGCACACCGAAACGCTCCGCACTGCTCACTGCCGCGGCACCTCGGCGTGCCATGCACGACGGCTCAGCGTGCCACGCCTGGGCGATACGTTGCTCAGCCACCGGTGCTCCTACCAGCGCGCGCGTCGGGGGCGCGGCTGGCAGCGCGGACAGGTGTAGGACGAGCGATTCATGAACGGGTCGCGGCGGATCGGGGTCCCGCACCGAAGGCAGGGTTGCCCGGCTCGTCCGTAGACCTGCAGCGACCGGCCGAAGTACCCGCTGAACCCGTCGATGTCGACGTAGAGCGAGTCGAACGACGTGCCTCCCTCGGCCATGGCCGCGGTCAGCACCGAACGTACGGCGGCGAGCAGCCTGGCGACCTCGGGGCGGTTGAGCGTATCCGTCGGCCGTGCGTAGTGGAGCCGGGCGAGCCAGAGCCCCTCGTCGGCGTAGATGTTGCCGACCCCGGATATCAGCGACTGGTCCAGCAGGGCGCGCTTGACACCGGTGCGGCGGCGGCGGAGTGAGCGAAGGAAGGCGTCGTCGTCGAAGCCTGGATCGAGAGGGTCGAGCGCGATGTGGACGATCTCGGCCGGGACACCGCCCACCAGCGTGCGCGACACCGCCAGCCCGCCGAACGTCCGCTGGTCGACGAACCGCAACTCGGAGCCGTCGTCGTCGAAGCGGAATCGGACCCGGAGGTGCTCTTCGTCCGGCGCCTCAGCCGGGCGCACGAGCAACTGCCCGCTCATCCCGAGATGTGCGACCAGCGCGGCGTCTGAACCGTACGGAACCCACAGGTACTTGCCCCGACGGAGAGCCGCACCGAGTCGGGCACCGACCAGCGAGGCGGCGAAGTCGGCGGCACCGGGCAGATGCCGGCGCACCGCCCTGGGGTGGAACACCTGGACCGCGCGCACCGTCCGCCCGGCCACGAGCCGGTTCAGCCCGCGCCGGACGACCTCGACCTCCGGCAGCTCAGGCATGCGCGGTGATCATGCGTCGGCGCGACGGGCGGGCAGCACTACCGTGGTGCGGAGCACGGTCCACGCGGCCTCGGCCGCCTGTGCCTCCGCCTCCTTCTTGCTGCGCCCCTCGCCGGTGCCGTAGACCGTTCCGCCCACGAGTGCGGCCGCTCGGAACGTCTTGGCATGATCGGGGCCCGATTCGCTCACCTGGTACTCGGGGACGCCCAGCATCGCCTGCGACGTGAGCTCCTGCAGCGAGGTCTTCCAGTCCAGTCCGGCACCGAGTCTGGCCGACGCCACGATCAGGTCGTCGACCAGACGGTGGACCAGTGCCGACGCCGCCTCCAGGCCGCAGTCCAGGTAGGCCGCACCGATCAAGGCCTCGACCGTGTCGGCGAGGATGGAGGACTTGTCCCGCCCGCCGGTGGCCTCCTCCCCGCGGCCGAGGCGCACATAGTCGCCCAGGCCGAGCTGCCGGCCCACCTGGGCGAGCGCGCGCATGTTGACCACGGCTGCCCGCAGCTTGGCCAACTCGCCCTCGGACAGGTCGGCATAGCGACGGTACAGCGCGTCGGTGACGACGAGGCCGAGCACGGAGTCACCAAGGAACTCGAGCCGTTCGTTGGTCGGCAGACCACCGTGCTCGTAGGCATACGAGCGGTGGGTGAGGGCGCGTTCGAGCAGTTCGGGTTCGACGGCGAGCCCCAGCCGGGCCTGCAACATCGGCAGAGGGGGCGGCGCCGAGGGTCCGGCCGGCATGTCCGGTCTGCCCGCAGCAGTCAGGCGTCGCCGACCTGGCGGCCGTTGTACTGCCGGAACAGCGGCATGCCCTGGGAGTCCTCGACGACATGGGCGCGGTGGGAGACGACCCACACTGTCCGACCGTTCTCCGTACGCTTCTGGATCTGTGGCAGCTTGGCCTTCCACTGCGAACGGCGGTGACGGGTGTTGCTACGGGACGTCTTCCGCTTCGGGACGGCCACGGCTACTTCTCCTCAGTCGGGTCGGCCCGCTGTGAGCCGGACTCTCGAAACTCGTCGTTGTCGGTGAGCAGCCCGGCCAGGGCCGCCCATCGTGGATCTCTCGTCTCGTGCTCGTGCCCGGGCTCGTCCGCCAGCCGCGCCCCGCACTGCGGACACAGTCCGGGGCAGTCGTCGCGGCACAGCGGCGCCTGCGGCAGTGCCAGCACGATCGCATCACGGATGGTGGCTTCGAGGTCGACCAGGTCGCCCTCCACCATCTCCACCTCATCGGCGTCCGGGTCCGCGCCGTTTCCTGCTGCGCGGTCCGGGTAGGCGAACAGTTCCTGGACGTCGACCTCGATGTCCCTGTCGACCCGATCCAGGCACCGCGCGCACTCGCCGGTGAGCGTTGCCCGCGCCGTTCCCGACACGAGCACGCCCTCCATGACCGACTCCAGCCGGAGATCCAGCTCGAGCTCGGTCCCTTCGGGCACACCGACCACGCCGCCGAGTCCGAGGTCGGCAGGTGCCGGGACGGTGAGACCGACCCGCCGCATCGCCCCGGGCCGGCGCCCGAGCTCGTGGGTGTCGAGCACGAGCGGCGCTCGTGGGTCGAGGGTGCTCAGCAGGACCAACTCTTCCGTGTGCACGAATGCCAACACGCGACCTCGGCGTGAGGCCGGCTGCCCAGGGTACTAGAACGCGCAGTCCCGGCCCAAACCAACGCGAAACGACGGAACCCTGCTCTCCTCGGTCACGAGCCGTCGAGCGGGACTCCCGGGTGCCCTTCGGCGGCGCCGAGCTCCCCGTACACGTTCGAGCTCCTCAGCCGCTCGCGACCCTGGCGAACCGTGTCGAGGATCTTGTCGACTGACATCTCCAGATGCGCCAGTTTGGCGTCCACGTAGTCGTCGACTTCGCCGCGCATGTCGTCGACCTTCGCGATCGCCGTCGCGAGGACCTCCTCGGCCTTGGTCTCCGCCGCCACGAGAACGCCGTGCTCGGACACCAGCCGCTCATGCTCCCGTGTCGCGATCTCGATGATGCGTTCGGCGTTGGCCTTGGCCTCGGCCAGCAACTCCTCGCGCTGGTCGAGCACCATCTCGGCGGCCCGCAGGCTGCCCGGGAGCATCGCTCGGACCGCGTCCAACCGTTCCAGCAGTTCGGTCCGGTTCACCACGGCCGACGACGACATCGGCATCGCCCGGGCGGACTCCAGGTACTCGACGACCTCGTCGAGCTTGTCGTGGACGTCCATGGACCCTCCTCACTCCAGGCGGAGACTCCGCCGCACCGGGACTCAGCCGCCGGCGTTCAGCCGCTCGGTGAGACGGGTCAGCACGGCGTCGGGAACCAGACCCGAGACGTCGCCGCCGTACGACGCCACCTCCCGGATCAGGCTGGACGACAGGTAGGAGTAGTCGGGATTCGTGGCGACGAACAGGGTCTCCAGCCGCGTCAGCCGGTGGTTCATCTGCGCCATCTGTAGCTCGTAATCGAAATCGGTGACCGCCCGCAGGCCTTTGACCACGGCGGGGATGTCCCGCTCGCGGCAGAAGTCCACCAGCAGACCGTGGAAGCTCTCGACCACGACGTTGCGCAGATGCCCGGTGACCTCGCGGAGCATGTCGATCCGGTCGTCGACGCTGAACAGACCCTGCTTGGACACATTGACCAGGACGGCGACGACGACCTCGTCGAACAAGCCTGCTGCCCGCTCGACGACGTCGACGTGGCCGTTGGTCACCGGGTCGAACGAACCCGGGCAGGCGCAACGGCGCACTGGACCTCCAAGCCGCTGTCGATCACCCGGCCGGGTGACCGTACCAGAGCATCGTCTCGCCGTATCGGCGTTCCCGCTGACCGACCAGGCCCGGCGGCCAGTTCAGGGGAGCATCGCGGGTGGACCGTTCGACGACCACCGTCGCCTGCGGCGCGAGCCAGCCATCGGTGAGCCGGGCGAGGACGATCTCGATCTCGTCACCGGGGGTCGCGTAGGGCGGATCGGCGAGCACGACGTCGTACGGGCGATCCGGAGGCGCCGCAGAGAGCGCGCGCAGCACCGAGGACTGCGTCACCTGGGCACCGCGCAACCCGACCGCGGAGATGTTGGACCTGATGGTCCGCACGGCGCGTGCATCTGCCTCGACGAGAAGCACATGTGCCGCGCCCCGGGAAAGCGCCTCGAGGCCCAAGGCGCCGCTGCCCGCGTAGAGGTCGAGCACCCGGGCGCCGGCGAAGGCGCCCAGTTCCGACTCGAGCGCGGAGAACATGGCCTCGCGGACCCGATCGGAGGTCGGCCGCGTCCCCGGACCGGCCGGCGTGAGCAGCCGCCGGCCCCGAGCCGCGCCGGCGATGATCCGGGTCACGCCTTCTCCAGGTAGTCGGCCCGCTCGTCGCCGGACAGGGCAGCCACCGCATCGGACAGCGGCTGCCATCTGCGCAGCTCGGGGTCGTCGGCAACGTAGAGGCTGGCCGCCTCGCGCGCGGCCAGGATGAGGTTCTCGTCGTGGATCACCGAGAGCAGCCGCAGGCTGGACCGGCGCCCGGACTGCGCGGCGCCGAGGACGTCACCTTCGCGGCGCTGCTCGAGGTCGACCCGTGCGAGGGCGAAGCCGTCTCGGGTCGACGCGACCGCCTCGAGGCGCTCGCGTGCCGGCGTGCCGGACGGGGCGTCGGTGACGAGCAGGCACAGCCCGGGCACGTCGCCACGCCCGATGCGACCGCGCAACTGGTGGAGCTGGGACACACCGAAGCGGTCGGCGTCCATGACGACCATCGTCGAGGCGGTCGACACGTCGACACCCACCTCGATGACCGTCGTGGCCACCAGTACTGGTGCCTCCCCGCTGGTGAACCGGCGCATCACCTGGTCCTTGGCCTCGGGGCCGAGCCGCCCGTGCAACACCTCGATCTCGATGCCGGCCAGTGGGCCGGCTCGCAGCATCTCGACCAGGTCGAGCACCGCGATGGGACGCCGCCCGGTGTCGTCACCATCCGCCGGGGAGTCGTTGTCGGGCTCCGCCGCGTCGCCGCCGATTCGCGGGCAGACCACGTAGACCTGGTTGCCCCGGGCGACCTCCTCGCGGACTCGGGTCCACGCCCGTTCGAGGTAGTGGGGCTTCTCGTCGACCGGGATGAGATGGGTGGCGACATCGGCACGGCCGGCCGGCAGCTCGCTCAGGGTCGACACCCACAGGTCGCCGAAGACGGTCATCGCGACGGTGCGCGGAATCGGCGTGGCGGTCATGACCAGCACGTGCGGCCGGACGTCACCCGCGCCCTTGGCCGCCAGCGCGGACCGCTGCTCGACGCCGAAACGGTGCTGCTCGTCCACCACCACCAGTCCCAGGTCGGCGAACTGGACCCGCTCCTCCAGCAGCGCGTGGGTGCCGACCACGATGCCGGCCTCGCCGGACACCGAGTCGAGCAGCGCCTCGCGCCGCGCGGAAGTGCCCATCGATCCCGTGACCAGGGTGACGCGCGTGCCGACCTCCGAGCCGCCGAGCAAGCCACGTTCGCCGAGCGGACCCAGCAGGTCGCGCAGCGACCGGAGGTGTTGCTGGGCGAGCACCTCGGTGGGCGCCAGCAGGACCGCCTGGCCGCCCGTGTCGACCACGGCCAGCATCGCCCGTAGAGCCACGACCGTCTTGCCCGTGCCGACCTCTCCTTGGAGCAGGCGGTGCATCGGATGGTCGCGGGCGAGGTCGGCCGCGATCTCATCGCCCACCCGGATCTGGCCCTGGGTCAGCCGGAACGGCAGTCGGGCGTCCAGTGCGTCGAGCAGCCCGCCGGACACCGGCTTGCGCGGCACCGCGGGCAGTGCGGCCGCGGACTCGCGCCGCCGGGCCAGCTCCGCCTGGAGCACGAATGCCTCCTCGAACCGGAGTCGATGCCGGGCGCGCTCGGCGTCATCACGCGAGGCCGGACGATGGACGGTCCGCAGTGCGGACTCGGCGTCCATCAGGCCCATCCGCCGCCGGATCGCGGGCGGGATCGGATCGGGAACGGCGCCGAGCGTGTCGAGCACGACCCGCACGCAGCTGGCGATCTTCCAGGTGGCGAGGTTCGCGGTCGCGGCATAGACCGGGATCAGTCGGTCGGCGAACTCCTCCGCGGCCGTGGTGACGTCGGTACCCTCGGGCAGCAGGACGTAGTCGGGATGGGCCAACTGGCGTTGCCGCCGGTACACTCCGACCTTGCCGGCGAACAGGCCGATCCGTCCCTTCTGCAGGTCGCGCTCGCGCCAGCGCTGGTTGAAGAAGGTCAGCACGAGCCGGCCTGAGCCGTCGGTGACGACGACCTCGGTGATGCCGCCCTTGCGGGTCTTCATGGAGCGGGTCCGGACGTCCTCGACCATCGCCAGCACGGTGACCTGCTCGTCCAGGTGCAGCGAGTCGAGATCGGTGAGCTGGCCGCGCTCGGCGTACCGGCGCGGGTAGTGGCGCATCAGATCGCCCACCGTGCGGATGTCGAGGCCGGTGGCAAGAGCCTTGGCGGTCTGCCGGCCCACCACCCGATCGAGCGGCTCGTCCCAGGCCGCCGGCATCACTCGACTCCCATCAACAGCGGGTAGCGAGGCTGTCCGCCGTCGTACACCACCGTGTCGACCTCCGGGTGGGACCGCCGCAGGGCGGCCACCACGCCGTCGGCAAGGTTCGGTTCGGCATCGGCGCCGGTGACCAGCGTGACCAGTTCTCCCCCGGCCGAGAGCATCCGCTCGACCACATCGACCGCCACGGCGGGCAGGTCGGTCCCGATGACCACGAAGTCGCCCTCGACGATGCCGAGGATGTCGCCGGGACGGCAGACACCGGCCATGGTGACGGCCTCTCGGGCCGCCACCGTCACCGCGCCGTGTCGGGTGTGTCCGGCGGCGGCGGTCATCGCGACGACGTCGGCGTCGAAGGCCCGGGCCGGCTCGTGTACCGCGGTGGCGGCGATGCCCTGGACCTGTGCGCGGGTGGGGATCACCGCGACCCGCGTGCCCTCGGCCCTGGCCTCCGCCGCGGCGGCCTCGGCGACGGGCACGCCGTCGCGCTCGTTCGGCAGGAGCACGACCTCGCCGGCACCGGAGCGCCGGATCGCGTCGAGCATCTCCGCCGTCGAGGGGCGCCGGCCGACCGGCGTCCGGACAACCGTGGCACCGGCCGACTCGAACAAGCTCCCCAACCCGTCGCCGGCCGCGAAGGCGACCACCGCGCGGCCCGTCGCCGTCGCGGCTGGTCGCCCGACCCTGTCGGCCAGGAAGGTGACGCGGATCCGGTGCGGATGTCCCGCCGCCATGCCGGCCTCGATCGCGGCACCGGCGTCGTCGACATGGACGTGGACGTTCCACAGCGGATCGCCGCCGACGACGATCAAGGAGTCGCCGAGTGGTTCGAGGGACGCCCGCAGCGCGGGAATCGCGTCGGCCGGAGCGTCCAGGAGGTACATCACCTCGAAACTCGGTGAGCTATCGGCCGTCTCGGCCTCCAGAGCAACCCTCGGGACCGCGGGTGCGCCCATCGCCCGCGGATAGGCCAGGGGGCGGCGACCTGTCAGCACCGTGTCGAAGGCATCCAGGACCACCGCCAGGCCCCGTCCGCCCGCGTCGACGACGCCCGCCTGGCGC
>DATFBR010000134.1:0-4831 GCA_035253685.1 Jiangellaceae bacterium | reverse complement strand
ATGCCGCTCCACCCACTGGTGAACAGCACGGTCATGACCACGACGCCGGGGGTGAGGAAGTCGATGTAGTCACCGCCGCCGAATCCGGGCACCTCAACGACCCGCTTGAACAGCTGGCCGAACAGCAGCAACCAGATCATCGGCTGGATCAGCATGATCACGACGAATGCGGGCTGCCGCGCGGTCGCGCGGAGAAGGCGCTCGGTCAGGTATCCGGTGTGCGCCACCATGGTGGTCATGGGTTCTCTCCCTCTTCGGCCGCAAATGTGCGCCCTGTGTATTGCAGGTAGACGTCATCCAGCGACGGCCGGGCGACGGTAATGGACATGACCGGCGACGCCGTCGAGTCGAGCGCGGCCAAGACAAGGGGAACGGCAGTCGCACCGTCGTCGACCCGAGTACGGACGATCCGGCCGTCGGTGGTGGTATCGCGAGCGCCCGCGACGCGCTCGATCGCAGCGCGGGCCGCCACCACGTCCGCGTCCGCCGCCAGTTCGGTCACCACCGCGTCGCCGCGGAGCCGGCTCTTCAGCTGTTCCGGCGTGCCTTGGGTCACGAGCGTGCCCCGGTCGACGATGGCCAGCTGGTCGGCAAGCTGATCCGCCTCGTCGAGGTAGTGGGTCGTGAGCAGGATGGTGACCCCCTCGTGGGCCGCCAACCAGCTGATCTCCGCCCACATCTCCGCGCGTGCCAGCGGGTCGAGGCCGGTGGTCGGCTCGTCCAGGAACAGGACCTGTGGCCGGTGGACCAGGCCCATGGCGACGTCAAGCTTGCGCTGCATGCCGCCGGAGTACGTCCGGACGGTGCGGTTGGCGGCCGCTGCGAGTCCGAAGCGGTTCAGCAGCGCGTCGGCACGGGCCTTGACCGCAGTGCCGCGCATGCCGTGGATCCGGCCGGCGAGCAACAGGTTCTCCCGGCCGGTTGCCTGCGGATCGGTGCCGGATCGCTGGGTGACGACACCGATCGCCCGGCGCACACCGTCCGGATGGTTCAGCACGTCCATGCCGGCGACGGTGGCCGACCCGGACGTGGGCAGCGTGAGCGTGGTGAGGATCTTGACGGTGGTCGACTTGCCGGCACCGTTGGGCCCGAGCAGGCCGAAGACCGTGCCTTCCTGCACGGCGAAGCTCAACCCTCCGAGAGCGGTGACCTCGCCGTAGTTCTTGACCAGGTCGACCGCCTCGATGGCCGGTGTGCCGACCGTCGAGGCGGGTGGCGCGGCAGCAGCCGTGCCGGCGTGGACGTTCATGTCCGGTCTCCTCTGCGTCCGGTACGCGTGGATGTGGAGGCCGGTCAGATGCGCAATCCTGGCTTATCGTGTGAGTGCGCCTTGGGCGCCAGGTCGCATGCCGGCCGGCCCGGGGAGTCCCGGCCCCGGCGAGTGTTACCGCACCCGCCGGGGCCGCTTTCGATCAATCGACGCTGCGCAACTGCACCTCCGCCTCCTTCCAGTCCTGCTCGGTGGGCAACTCTCCGGTCTCGTGGGCGCGACGCCACACATCGACACCTTCGAGAGAACCGTCTCGGATGCCCGCCACCAGCCGGTCGACGAAAGCCAACTCGGCTCGGCGGATCTCCTGCAGGTAGTCGAGTTCGATGACGAACAGGTACGGAAACCTCTGCCTGGCGAGGTCGGCGAGCACCGCGTCGGTCGCGACGATCTCGGCTTCGAGCCGGGTCCGGCGCGTCTGGACAAGGCGGAGCACCTCGTCCGGCGGCAGGCCGGGCATCAGCGACAGCGCCGCCTCGAATTGGGTGTACTCCTTGACCGGAATCGCAAGCAGGTCGCTGAGCCAGTCGACGAACTCGGTGCGTCCGGCGTCCGTGATCGTGTAGACCGTGCGTTCGGGCCGACGGCCTTCTCGCAGCGTCGTCTGGACCTCGATCAGAGCGTGACGATGGAGCGACTCGACGACGGAGTACAGCGAGCCGTAGTTGAGCTTGATGCTCTGCTCCTTCGCTCGCTCACGCAGCGTGGTCGACATCTCGTAGGGGTGCATGGGTCGTTCGGTGAGCAAACCGAGCACTGCCAGTGCGAGCGGGTTGGATACCTTCCGCTTCGCCACGATCCTCCTCCTCGTATATACTGCTCAGAGTATTCGTGAAGGAGCACCCCATGTCAAGTGAGTGACTATTGCATTTGCGGCTGCCCGTCCACGCCGTGCTCATGCATGCACCTCGACCGGCCCGCGATCAGCGGTCAAGATGGACCGATGGCACCATCGCGCTCCGACCCGGCCTCCGACGGTCAGCAGCGGCAGCTCGACGACATCGCCGACGATCTCTACGCGCTGCGACCGGATGCGTTCATCACTGCCCGGGACGAGCAGGTTGCGCTGGCCCGCGCTGCAGGGCGGCCCGCCCTGGCCCGGGAGCTGGGCCGGCTGCGCCGCCCTACGCAGAGCGCGTGGCTGCTGAACTTGCTGTGGAGGGACCAGGGCGACACCGTCGAGCAACTCCTGCAGCTCGGTGACGAACTACGCCGTGCCCACGCTCGAGGGTCCGGCTCGGAGCTACAGAAGATCGCCACCCGGCGCCGCGAGATCGAGGCCGACCTGCTCCGCCGGTTGCGCGCGCTGGGTTCGGGCGAGGGTGTCGAGGTCACGGCGAACATGACGCGGGAGGCGGAGGAGACGTTGGCCGCGGCCCTCGCCGACGCCGAGGTCGCCGACGAACTCCGCTCCGGAAGGTTGGTCCGTCCGGCCACGTATTCGGGGTTCGGTGCGATCCTGTCCGCCGTTCCTGCCCGTCCCGCCGCTGCGGGTCGCAAGGCGAAGCGCGCCGGTCGGCAAAGGGACGCCGCGATCGAGGCGGACCGAACGGGTGCCGACAGCGACGAGCAGCGGAAGCGGCGACACGACGCACTCGCGGCGGCCGTGGCCGAGGCGCGTGACGCTCTCGACGCGCTGACGGGCGATCTGGCCGAGCAGGACAACGCCCTCGGTGTCGCCGATCAGCGCTGCAATGAACTGCGCGAACGACTCGCCGAGTTGGAGGAGGAGGTCGAGGCCGTGCGTCAGGAGCTGTCGGCGGCGGAGAGGGGCGCCAAGGTCGAGGCCCGCCGCATGGCCCATGTGCAGAAGGCCTACGACGACGCGCGATCGAAGCTGGAGCGCGCCGAGGCGGCCCTGGACGACCGCTGAGTCGTCGGTGGGAGGTCACCAGCCGACCTCGTGACAGCCGGTGTGCGACCTGGGCTCCACCTGGAGGGTTGCGTGAGCAACCCCGTGCTGGTCCCGCAGCACGTCCCGAGCCCGGTCCAGGACGTCGTGTGCGTCGGCGCCCTCGATGGTGACCAGGTGGGCGGTCGCGACGTTCATCCCCGAGGTGAGTGTCCACAGGTGCAGGTCGTGGACGTCATGGACGCCCTCCGTGGCGGCGAGTGCGGCCGCGACGTCGTCGGCGCGCATGCCGGCCGGCACGTGCTGAGCCAGCACCGCGAAGACCTGACGGCCGAGCCCGACGGCCCGGACCAGAACGAACGCGCCGATGACGAGCGCGATAACCGTGTCCCAGATCGCGTCTGCGGTGGCGGCCACCAGCCCGGCTGTCACCAGCACCCCGACCGATCCGGCGGTGTCGGCGAGAACCTCGAGGTAGGCACCCCTGACGTTGAGGCTTTCGACTGCGCCACCGCGGAGCAGCAGCAGCGCCGTCAGGTTGACCAGGAGGCCGAGCCCTCCGACGACGAGAAGCGGCCAGGCGGCGATGTCCGGCTCGGACCCGATCCGGCGGACGGCCTCGATCACCACGTACGCCGCGACACCGAGCATGAGCAGCACGGCCAGTCCCGATGCGAAGACCTCGGCCCGGTACGAGCCGTAGGTACGGCGTCCGGTCCGGTCGGGGCGGGTGGCGATCCTGGTCGCGACCAGCGCCGCGCCGAGTGCGACGACGTCGGCGGCCATGTGCCCGGCGTCCGAGAGCAGCGTCAGCGATCCCGACGCCAGCGCCGTGGCCAGTTCGACGACGAAGAAGGCGGCGACGAGGACGAAAGAGACCGCGAGCCGCCAGCGATGCCGGGTTCCTGCGTGCCCGTGGCCGGTGCTCATCGGGTGGAATCCTCGTGCCGGGCGTGCTCGCGGGACAGGTCGAGGAGCATGCGGACGTGGGCGTCGGTGAGGCGGTAATACACCAGTCGGCCGTCCCGCCGCCCGACGACGGCACCCGACGCTCGGAGCAGTCGCAGCGCCTGTGACACCGTCGACTCCTGGGCGTCGACCGCTGCGGCGAGATCCGACACGCACATCTCCCCGACCTCGAGCAGCGCGTAGAGCAGACGCACACGCGTCGGGTCGCCGAGCAGCCGGAACAGTTGCGCGAGCGAGATGAGCTCGTCGGGACCGAGAGCACGCTCGCGGGCCAGGTCGACCCGCTCCGGCTGGACGTACGGCGCGTCGACGCGCACGGTGGGGACCTTCACCATAGCCTCTCAACATATGAACAGGTGTTCAGATGATGGCTATTATGCATGCCGCCGGTCAAGTCTGCACTGGCGGTGCCGCCGGGCTTCGGCTTACCGCTACGCGGAACCGGTGAACCGGTCGGCCAGGTATTCGAGCTTCGCCTGCTCGTCCCTCGCGGAATAGATATAGCGCGTCCACGCCTGCTGCTCATGAACGACGACGCCGAGCTCCCACACGCAGATGACCTCCATGTGGGTGCCTTGGACCACCGGTTCGAAGCCCCTGCCGTCGCCGGTGTAGACGGTCTCCCACAACTCGTTGACATTGCGCCACGTACAGACGATGAGGAAGTAGAACGACTCGCCACACAGGTGGAGGATGGCAAAGCCCAGTTCGCCCGATATCTGCAGCCGACCCGCCGCGGC
>DATFBR010000133.1:0-2158 GCA_035253685.1 Jiangellaceae bacterium | reverse complement strand
ACGGTGGAGCGTTCGTCGTCGTGAACGCCGTCGAGTACGCCGACCTGGATGTCGTCGTCCTCGGGCTGCTTGACGCGGAGGCGGCCGGCAAGTCCTTCCTGCACCGCAGCGGGCCGTCGTTCGTGCAGTCCCTGGCCGGGTTGGACCCACGGGACCCGCTGCGGGCGCCGGACATCTGGCCCGCCGGCCATCCCGGCGGACACGGGCTCATCGTCGTCGGGTCGCACGTCGGCCTGACCAGCCGGCAGGTGGCGGTCGCCCGGCAGCACGGAGGCCTGGCCGAGGTCGAGCTCGACGTCGCCGCCGTCGCCGACTCCGCCCGGCGGGATTCCCACGTCGCCGAAACCGCGCGGCAGGTGGTCTCGGCGCTCGACGACTCGGACGTGCTGGTGCTCACCAGCCGGACGCTGCTTCGCGGCAGGGACGCCGCCGACAGCCTGGAGATCTCGCGACGGGTCTCCACCGCCGTCACCGAGGTGGTCCGCGTCGCGCTTGCGTCCAAGCCCGCGTGGGTCATCGCCAAGGGTGGCATCACGTCGCACGACGTGGCCGTCCGCGGTCTCGGCATCCGGCGCGCCAAGGTGCTCGGCCAGCTGCTGCCCGGACTGGTGTCGGTCTTCCGCCCCGTCGACGCCGCGCCCGAGGTCATCGGCACACCGTACGTCGTGTTCGCCGGCAACGTCGGCGACGAGTCGACCCTGGCGTCGGTCATCGACCTGCTCCGCGGGAGGGCCTGATGCCAGCGGTGGAACGGAACTACCGAAAGGATCTCCGATGATGCGGGTGGGTTGGGTCGGCCTGGGAGCGATGGGCTCGCCCATGGCCCGTTGCGTCGCCCGTGCTGGACATGGGCCGGTCGCCTATGACATCGACCCGGGCCGGGCCGCGTCGCTTGCAGACGACGGGGTCAGGCCGGCCGCCTCGATCCCGGAGGTCGCCGCCGGCGCGGACGTGCTGGTCCTGATGGTCGCCACACCCGACCAGGCCGAGGACGTGCTGTTCGGCGACGACCCGGCGGTCCCCTCGCTCGCGCCCGGGACGGTCGTCATGGTGATGGCCACCGTCGGGCCCGCAGCCGTCCAGCACTGGGCGGACCGGTTGGCAGAGCGTCGGGTGGACGTCGTCGACGCACCCGTGTCCGGCGGGGTGGCCCGTGCCGCGGCCGGTGACCTCCTGGTGATGGTCAGCGGCCCGCAGGCCGCCGTGCAACGCGTGCGGCCGCTCCTCGACGCCATGGCCAGCAGCGCGCCGGTGGTGGGATCGGTGCCGGGCGAGGGGCAGAAGGTCAAGCTCGTCAACCAGCTCCTGTGCGGCGTGCACATCGCGGTCGCCGCCGAGGCCCTCGCCTTTGCCGAGGCGATGCACCTCGACCCCGCCGCCACCTGGGAGGTCGTACGACGCGGTGCGGCGGCCTCCTTCATGCTGGACGACCGTGGCGAACGGATGGTGCACGGCGCCGGGGAGACCAAGAGCGCGCTGGACATCTTCGTCAAGGACATGGGACTCGTGCTGGACGCGGCTCGCGCAAGCGGCTATCCCGCGCCGCTGGCCTCCGCCGCCGAGCAGTTGTACCTCGCCGGCCGGCGCGCAGGGCTCGGCCGACATGACGACTCGGCCGTCATCGAGATCCTCCGCGGCGGGGTGCTTCGGTGAGTGCATCAGCCTTCAGCACCGGTTCCCGATCCGCCAGCGTCTGAGCCGGTCCACGCCGTCGCGGAGCAGCTCGATCTCGGCGTCGGACAGCCCGGCCTCGGACCGGAGCAGGTGGCGGTCCCCCACCGCGTACGCGCCGGCGATGTCGCCGGTGCGCAGCAGGGCGTCCACCTCCGCGAGGTGGGCGGTGCCGGTGCTGGCGGGCAGGCGAACCTTGTCCGCCTCGCCCGGGATGATGATCAGCACGCCCCCACCCAGGGAGTGGATGCGCAGCTCGCACTCCAGCAGCGTCAGGGAGGTGTACCAGCTGGCGGCGACCCCTGCGGCGTCGGCCCCGGCGCGGAGGTACCCGCAGAGCAGGCTGTTGGAGGCGCGGGCCCCGGCGTCGTTGACCATCAGCAGCGGGACCGAGCTGAACACGGACAGGACCAGGTCCGGGACCTTGACGCCGGGGACCACGTACCAGGGCTTGCGCACCCGGCACTTGAACCGCTGGTCGACGCCC
>DATFBR010000132.1:0-7820 GCA_035253685.1 Jiangellaceae bacterium | reverse complement strand
CAGGATCAGGGCTCCCTCGTCGCGCATGTGCGGCGGCGCGATCGCCTTCGCGAAGTGGTAGGCGCCGATCGCCACGATGGTGCCGAACGCGATGCCGGAGAGCACGAAGTCGTCGGTGATCTCCAGCGACGTGTCGCCGATCGCGATGATGATGCCGGCGGCGACCGGCACGAGGTTGACCGGGTTGGCGAAGTTGACCCGGTTCTCGATCCAGATCTTTGCGCCGAGCATGCCGATCATGCCGTAGAGCACGACGGTGATGCCGCCGAGGACGCCTCCGGGCACGGCCGCGACCAGAGCGCCGAACTTCGGCGACAGCCCGAACAGGATCGCGACCAGGGCCGCGACGTAGTACGCCGCCGTCGAGTACACGCGCGTGGCGGCCATGACGCCGATGTTCTCCGCGTACGTCGTGGTCGGCGAGCCGCCGACCGAGGTGGCGATGGCCGTGCCGACGCCGTCGGCCGCGATCGCCCGGCCCATCACCGGGTCGAGGTCGCGTTCCACCATCTCGGCCACCGCCTTGACGTGGCCGGTGTTCTCCGCGACCAGGGCGATGACGGCGGGCAGCACGAGCAAGGTGAACGTCAGCGAGAAGCTCGGTAGGTGCCAGCCGGCGATCTCGGCACCGTCCGGGCCGGTCATGGTCTCCGGCGGGAACCCGAACCAGTCGGCGGCGCTGACCGCGTCGAAGTTGACCCGGTCGTGCGTCGTCTCTTCCCCCGTGGCGTCTGGTGACGTGATCGGGCCGAAGATCAGGTCGAACAGCCAGGACAGCACGTAGCCCAGGATCAGGCCGAGGAAGACCGCGATCCGGCCCATGAACCCACGCAGGCCGACCGCCATCGCGATCACTGCAACCATGACGATGAGCGCGATCCACTGGTCCTGCGGCCAGTAGATGTCCGCGACGACCGGCGCCAGGTTGAACCCGATCAGCATGACGACGGCGCCGGTGACTACCGGTGGCAGAACGGCGTGCAGGACATGTGAGCCGGCGAAGTGGATCGCCAAGCCGACGGCGATCAGCACGAGAGCGGCGATGAAGATCGCGCCGGTGACGTCGGAACTGTCGCCACCCTGGGCGCGGATGGCGACGACGCCGCCGACGAACGAGGCCGACGTGCCGAGATAGCTGGGAACCCTGCCCTGGACGATGAGCAGGAACACGATCGTCGCGATGCCGCTCATCATGATGGCGAGCTGCGGGTTCAGCCCCATCACGATCGGGAAGACGAACGTCGCGCCGAACATGGCGACGACGTGCTGGGCGCCGAACCCGACCGTGCGGCCCCACGACAGCCGCTCGTCTGGGCGGACGACCTCACCGGGCGGCGGTGTCCTCCCGCCGTGGACGACCTTCCAGTCGAGCGCCATGTCAGGGCCCCTTCGAGGAGAGCGACGCGAACGCTGATCAGCCTGGCGGCAACTTAGGGGTGCCTTGCAGGGGCAGCATCGGCAACATCTGACGAAGCGGTCGCGGACCTGGGGCAATCGGTTCGGCGCCGGCGACGTGAGTCAGATGCCGCGCATCTGAAGGACCTTGAGGGCCAGGGCGAGGTCCAGCCGCAACTCCGGGTCACTGGCGAAGGGACCGAGCATTCGCTCCAGCTTGCCGATCCGATAGCGCAGCGTGTTGTAGTGCACGAACAGCCGACGGGCGGCCTCGGCGACGTTGAGGTTCGTGTCCAGCAGCACCTGCAGCGTGCGGCGCAGGTCCGCGGCGTCCGGGTCGTCCGCTGCGGCCAGCTCGCCGAGCGTCTCACCGACGAACCCGCGCAGCTCGGCCGGATCGCGTACGAGGCTGAGCAGCCGGAACGCTCCCAGCGCGTCGAAATGGGCCACCGCGCCGCTGCCGTGGAGTTGGCGGCCGACGTGCACCGCCCGCCGCGCCTGCTCGTAGGCCTCCGGGATCTGCTCTGGGTCGTCGACGACCCGGCTCACGCCGGTGGCGAACGACCGCCGGCCCCCTCCGCCGTCGCCGGAGACCTCTCGCACCACGTCGCGAACGATCCGGTCCGGGTCGCTACCGGGCGGCACACCCGGCAGGGCGACGACCTCCTGGGTGAAGCCGACCACCGGGGCCGCCGCGTCACGCATTCGCACCGCTCCCTCCCAGGCCGCGGCGAACCGCTCCTGGACCGGGCGCAGCTCAGGGCCCGGCCGCTGCGACAGTGCCTCCGACGGGTCCAGCTCGGCCACGACGACCACCAGCGCCCGGTCGACGTCCCACCCCAGCGACTGACAGTGCGCCACGACCCGGTCGCGGCCGCCCCCGCGACCGGAGAGCACGTCACGCAGGAAGTCGCCGCGGTACTTGCCCTCGACGGCGCGGATGGCCAGCTGCTTGGTCACGGCCAGCGCGGCGACGGTGGCGGCGCGCTCGAGGACGTGCAGGTCGCGCTCGTCCAGCGGCCGATCGCGCGAGAAACTGGCGATCCGCCCGTGGTCGAACTTCCCCGCGATGACCGGAACGACCGCGTGCCAGCCACTGGAGTCGTGCCGGTGGACACCGCGCGGTTCGCGTTCGGTCCGGAAGCGCCCCGACGGATCGAAGCATGAGGTGGTCCGCAGCGCCGCGAGCTCCCTGCTCTCGCCACCCTCGGCCAGCACCCGGCCGTCCGCCGTCGTCACCAGCACGGGAGCACCCAAGACCTCGGCCATCTCGGACACCAGCTCGGGAAGTCCGCCACCGTCGAGTACGACCGCGACCAGGGCCCGGTGCACTTCCTCGCTGCGCTCGAGCAGTGCAGCCTGGCGGTTGAGCACCTCGGTGAGCACCTGGTTGAGGATGTCGTCGAAACCCACTCGGTCGGGAAGCTGGATGAGCGGCAGGCCGCGATCGTCCGCGACGGACAGTGCCCGGTCGGGCAAGGTGTCGAGGTAGCGGTTGAGCTTGATCCCGACGGCGGCCAGACCGCGGTCGTCGAGCGCTTCCAGCAGGGCCGGCACGCCGTCGGGAGTCGACCGGATCGGGTAGCCGGTCGTGAGCAGGAGCTCGTGCGCCTTCACCCAGGGCAGGACGTCGGGCACCTCCATGACGTTCAGGCGCTGCACCACGCGCTCGAGGCCCGAAGCGCCCGCGAGCAGCCGGGCCCCGGTCATGGCGGACATGCCGAGAACCTCGCTGACGGTGACCCCCGACGCCAGGTGAGTAGAACGCTCCGCTGGCAATACCTGGCGAGTCTGCGGCAGCGGATCGGCAACATTCCCCATGCGGGGACGGTACCTGGCCGGTTAGCGTCCGAGAAACCTCACCGGGAGGATCGGTTGCCGGTCCGCACGCTCGCACCGACCCGCGCCGCCACGATCACCAGGCTCGCGGCGGCATCGACGGTGCTGGCCCCGCTCCTGGAGGGTCCGGCCAGGGCCGCGCGGGTGGTGGGGACGCTGGGTTCCGCCGTGCACGTCGTGGCCGACGACGAGCGCGTACCGCTCGTCTGCATCTGCACACCGGAGGCGGTGCGGCTGCCCCCGTCGCTCGTGCTGCCGGGACCGCTGCCGACCCACCTCGGCCGCGCCCTGGTGGGCAACGGCGGCGTCGAGCTCGGCGACACCTGGCTCGGCGTGGGTCGCTGGTGGCGTCCGCTTCGCCCGCGACTCGACCTGCGGCCCGAGGTCGCCGCGCGCACCCACGGGGTGCGCCGGCTGCTCGACCCGCTGGAGCCGACCGTCGCGGCAGCGGTCCCGCTGCTGGCCGCCTGGCTGTGCGGCCAGCGCCTTCCGGGCGCGGTCGCCGCTCTGGTCGGACGGGGTTCCGGGCTCACGCCGGCGGGCGACGACCTGCTCGGCGGCGCGCTGGTGACCCTGCGGGCCCTCGGCGATCCTCGCGCCGACCGGCTGGCGCGCGCCATCGGACAGGTGGCGGCCACCCAGACGACGCACGTGTCGGCTGCGCTGCTCGTTCACGCCAGCCGGGGCGAGTGCGTGCCCGAGCTTGCCGGGCTCATCGCTGCCCTCGACGGACGCGGCGACGTCGCAGCCGCCGTGCGCCGCCTGGTCATGGTCGGCCACAGCTCCGGCACCGCCCTGGGTCACGGCGTGCTCCTGGCCGTCGCCACGGCCCGCCGGGAACGGGAGTGAGCCGGCACCTGCAGGTCCGCCCCGGCGCGTACCGCGACTCGGTGAGCCTCATGCAGGTCAGTCAGCGCGTCGGCGCACAGCCCGGAGTCGTCTCGGCACTCGTCGCGATGGCCACCGACCTCAACCTGGAACTGCTCGCCGGCATGGGGTTCTCCTCGCCCGGCGGTGCGTCCGCCAATGACATGCTCGTGGCGGTCGAGGCCGTCGACGACAACGCACTGAGCGCCGCCGTCCGGCAGGTCGACGTCATCCTGGCGGAGCGGCACGCGCCGACGGGGAACGGAATGGGCGAGTCGCCACCGCGCACCATCCGCGCCGCCTCGCCCGGTGCGACTCTGGCGTTGATCTCGACGCCCGGCATCCATGCGGCCGCCGACGCGTTCGAGGCACTCGACGCCGGACTCGACGTCGTGATCTTCAGCGACAACGTGCCGCTCGCGCACGAGATCGCCCTCAAGCGGGCGGCGGCCCGGCGCGGTCGGCTGGTCATGGGGCCGGACTGCGGCACGGCCGTCGTCGCGGGAGTGGGGCTGGGCTTCGCGAACATCGTCCGCCCCGGCCCGGTGGGCGTGGTCGCGGCGTCGGGCACCGGCGCGCAGCAGGTCATGTGCCTTCTCGACGCCGCCGGCGTCGGGGTGAGCCACTGCCTGGGGGTGGGCGGGCGCGACCTGTCCGCCGCGGTCGGGGCCGCGTCGACGCTCGCGGCGCTCGACCTGCTGGCGGCCGATGCCACGACCGAGCGGGTCCTCGTCGTCTCCAAACCCCCTGCCGCCGACGTGGCCGCTCTGGTCCGCCAACAAGCGTCGCGGCTCGGGCTGCCGGTCGACTTCGCCCTACTCGGGCCGGATCAGCCGACGCTCACCGACGCGGTCGAGCGCGTGGTCCGGGAGCTCGGCCTGCCCTGGCCGGAGCCGACGGCCTGGCCCGCACTCCGGGCACGCCGTCCGCGCGCCGGCGCCCTGCGTGGGCTGTTCGCCGGCGGCACCCTCTGCGACGAGGCCATGCTCGTCGCCTGCGCCCGCCTCGGACCGGTGCGGTCCAACATTCCGCTCGAGCCGGACTGGCGCCTTCGCGACGACCTGCGCGCCGATGGCCACGTCATGATCGACTTCGGGGACGACCGTCTCACCAGAGGGCGGCCGCACCCGATGATCGACAACAGTCTGCGTGCACAGCGTCTCGTCGAGGAGGGCGCCGACCCCCACTGCGGAGTCGTTCTCATCGACGTCGTCCTGGGCCACGGTGCACACCCCGATCCGGCCGCCGAGCTCGGCCCGGCGATCCACCGGGCCAGGAGCACGGCCGCTTCGGGCGGCCGCGATCTCGCCGTGGTGGTGTCGCTGGTCGGGACGGCGGCCGACCCGCAGGGCCTGGTCCACCAGGCCGAGACGTTGCAGACGGCGGGCGCATCGGTCCACCTGTCCAACGCCGCGGCCGCCCGGGCGGCCGTCGAACTGGTGGGGGGCTGAGTGGTGGACCTGTCGGCGGAGCCGCGAGTGGTCACGGCCGGCGTCGACCTGTTCGCGGACGCGCTCGCCGCGCAGGCGGTCGACGTCACGCCGGTCGACTGGAGACCTCCGCTGCCCGGCACCGACGACGCCCTCACCCGGGTGATGGCCGATCCCCGGCGGAGTGCTGCCAACGACCGCGCGCTTGCCGCCATGCTGAGCGCCACGGCCGAGTTGGTCGACGTCCGTCCGGCCGGCGAGGCCCTCGGCCTGGGGCGCGGGCAGTTCCTGCACGCCGGCCCGCCGATCGGGTGGGAGCGGGCGTCGGGGCCACTGCGCGGTGCACTGGTCGGAGCCATGCTCCTGGAAGGTCTGGCCGCCGATGCCGAGGAGGCCACGGCGGCGCTCGCGCGAGGCGGAGTGCACCTGGAGCCGTGTCACCACCGCGGGGCGGTCGGCCCGATGGCCGGGGTCCTGTCGCCGTCGATGTGGGTGTTCGAGCTCCACGACGCCGTGAACGGCGGCACCGCGTGGTGCTCGCTCAACGAAGGTCTGGGCAGGGTCCTGCGCTACGGCGCCTACTCCCCCGATGTCATCGAGCGGTTGCGCTGGATGGGCGACGTGCTCGGCCCGGCCCTTCGGGCCGCGATCGCCAGGCACGGCCCGCTCGACGTCAAGGCAATCATCGCGCAGATGGTCCAGATGGGCGACGAAGGCCACAACCGCAACCGTGCCGGCACGCTGATGTTCCTGCGCGATCTCATGCCCGACCTGGTCGAAGCGGCGACGGACCCCGCTCACCTCGCGGACGTCGTGCGCTTCGTCGCCGGCAACGACCACTTCTTCCTCAATCTGGTCATGCCGGCCGGCAAGCTCCAGACCGCGGCCGCCGCCGGGATCCCCGGCAGCAGCGTCGTGACGACGATGGCCCGCAACGGGACCGACTTCGGCATCCAGGTCTCGGGTCTCGACGACCGGTGGTTCACCGGGCCGGCCCTGGTGCCCGACGGGCTGTTCCTCGGGTCGTACGGCCCGGAGGACGCCAATCCCGACATCGGCGACTCGGCGATCGCCGAGACGATGGGCCTGGGCGGCTTCGTGATGGCCTCGGCTCCCGCGATCGTCCGCTTCGTCGGGGGTACGGTTCCCGATGCGCTGCGGACCACCCGCCTGATGTACGAGATCACCGTCGGCGAGAACCCCGCCTTCGCACTCCCGATCCTCGACTTCCGCGGCGCGCCGACCGGAATAGACGTGGCCGCCGTGGTCAAGACCGGCGTGCTCCCGCAGATCAACACCGGGATGGCCGGAAAGATGGCGGGTACCGGGCAGGTGGGAGCCGGCCTGGTCACACCGCCCGCCGAGTGCTTCGTGCTGGCTCTAGACGCCCTCGCGCAGGCCGCGCCGCCGCTTCCGGCCACCGCCTGACCATCGCAGCCACGACAATCCGAGTACCGGAAGGACGAGCGGGACGAACCCGTAGCCGCGGCCGTAGGCCGACCATACGGTCTCGTCCGGGAAGGCATCGGGCCAGATCACACTCGCGGTGCCGATGAGCAGTACTCCGACCAGTTCGACCGTGCACGCGACGTAGGCGACCCGCCGGGCCGTCCGGCCCGATCGAGCCAGGGCCACCGTCGCGACGATGTAGACGACGGCGGCGAACGCCGAGAGCAGGTACGCGAGTGGCGCGTCGCCGAAGTGGTTGACGATCTGCACGCCGGCGCGCGCGCTGGCCGAGATCGCGAAGACCGCGTAAACGGCCACCAGCAGCCGCCCCGGGCCGCTGTAGGTGGGCCGCGGGTCAGCCACCGACCGTGCTCCACAGGTCGTCGAGCCGGACGGCGACGACGAGCAACGCGAAGCAGGCGACGGCCAGTACGGCCGGGGCCCACCGTGATCGCTCGGCCAGCGCCCACAGGGTGCCGATCGGTACCAGCAGCACGGCCACCACCAGGTATCCGATGAACGTGCCCAGTTCCGCGGGCCGGTCGCCGCCGATGAGCCTGACGACCGCGATCAGGACCTGCACCACCACCAGGATCTCGAGCCCGGCCGACGCGATGACGATGTACTCACGCGGGTTCCGGCCGACCACCGCCGCACCCAACGCCAGGACCCCATAGGCCCCGGCGAACACGACCAGTGCGAGGACCAGGGGCTCCACCACGCCGAGTGATGCTAGCGACGCCCTTCGGGTCCGAGACCGACCAGGTCGGTCGGCAGGTCCACGTCGGTCGGCACACCGGTTCCGGTGCAGTCCACCTCGACGACCTCGTCCGGGCGGCC
>DATFBR010000131.1:0-17886 GCA_035253685.1 Jiangellaceae bacterium | reverse complement strand
CTGCTGGCCGAGTACGCGGGCGTGACGGTCAACGCGCAGACGGCGGGGATCCTGCTCGTCCTCGTCTTCGGCGCCAGCACGGATTATGCGCTGTTGATCGTGGCGCGCTACCGCGAGGAGCTGCGCCGACACGCCGACCGGCACGAGGCCATGGCCTACGCGCTGCACCGGGCGAGCCCGGCGATCATCGCCAGCGCGTCCACGGTCGCCGTCGGCATGCTGTGCCTGCTCGCCGCACAGATGAACTCCACCCGTGGTATGGGCCCGGTGCTCGCGATCGGCATCGTGGTCGGACTGGTCGTCATGCTCACCCTTCTTCCGGCGCTCCTCGTGGTCGTGGGCCGGTGGGTCTTCTGGCCGGTACGGCCCAGGTTCGGCTCGGCCGAGCCGACCGAGAGCGGGTTCTGGGCCCGGATCGGGCGCGGCATCGCGCGCCGGCCGCGGACCGTGTGGATCGGCACGTCGCTCGCTCTCGGCGCCCTCGCTCTGGGGCTGCTCGGCTTGAACACCGGCGTGCTCTCGAACCGCGACGCGTTCGTCGACAAGCCGGCATCGATCGCCGGCGAGGAGGCGCTCGCGCGTCACTTCCCGGCGGGAACGGGCACACCGGTCATCGTCGTCGCCGACGCTGCGTCGGCGGAGTCTGTGCGGGCCGCGTTCGCCGACACCGCCGGCATCGCGGAGGTGAGCGAGCCGGTCGTCCTGGACGACTACGTCTACCTCGAAGGAACGCTGGAAGATGCGGCGGACAGTACCGCGGCGCAGGACACGGTCGACCGGGTCCGCGACAACGTCCACGCGGTGCCCGATGCCGACGGCCTCGTCGGTGGCACTACAGCGATCAACCTCGACGCGCAGCGTGCGGCCGAACGCGACAGCGCCGTCATCATGCCGCTCATCCTGGTAGCCGTGTTCCTGATCCTGGCGGTGCTCCTGCGGGCCATCGTGGCGCCACTGCTGCTGATCGCCACGGTCGTCCTGTCCTTCGCGGCGGCCCTCGGCGTGAGCGCTCTGGTCTTCGAGCACGTCTTCGGCTTCGCCGGCGCCGACACCGCATTCCCGCTGTTCGTCTTCGTGTTCCTGGTCGCGCTGGGCATCGACTACAACATCTTCCTGATGACGCGCGTCCACGAGGAGGCGAAGCGGTACGGAACCCGGCGCGGCGCACTGATCGGGCTCGCGGCCACCGGCGGGGTCATCACCTCCGCCGGACTGGTCCTCGCGGGTACGTTCGCCGTGCTGGCGACGTTGCCGGTGGTGGCCTTCGCGGAGATCGGGTTCGCGGTCGCGTTCGGGGTTCTGCTCGACACGCTGATCGTGCGCTCCGTGCTCGTGACCGCCCTCAACCTCGACGTCGGCCGGCACATGTGGTGGCCGAGTTCGCTGGCCAAACGTCGCGACGTCGACGTCGACGAGATCGAGCCGGCGCTGGAGGTGAAGGCCTAGGGGCTGCTGCCGGACTGGACGGTCAAGCAGTCGGCCGGCAGTTCGAACCAGCGGAGGCGCTCGAAACCAGCCGACACTCGCACGGCGAGGTCGTCGGCGTCGTCGGGCGGGTCCGGAAGGGCGTCGAGGATCTTCCGGGCCTCGTCGAGGTAGTCCGACAGCGGACGCCGGGCCGGCACGCCGTCTGGACGAGGACAGCTCAACGTGCCGTCGGCGCGATAGTGCACGTCGTCCAGACACAGCGCCGGGCCGGGCGTCGCGTCGCGGTGGCGCCACAGCCCGGTGTCGGGATCGAACGTGTAGTCGGGGAGCAGTCGGTACCCCGACGTGGCGATGAGGTGGACGGCCTCGACCACGTAGCGGAACGCATCCTCGGCGATGAAGTAGTTGAAGTTGACCCTGGTCCATCCGGGCTTGATGCCCTCCCGGCCTTGCATGACCTCACGCTCGAACTCGTGAGACGTGTCCAGGTCGATCGCCAGTAACCGGTGGCCGTACGGTCCGGCACAGGAGCACCCGCCACGCGCCTGGATGCCGAACAGGTCGTTGAGCACGGCGACGACGAAGTTGTGGTGCAGCCGGCGGCCGCCGGGGCGGCGCACTTCGAAGGAGATGATTGCCAGCCGCTCGGCGTCGAGGTTGCCCAGGATCTCGATGTCCGGGTGCGCCGACCACGACCGGACTGCCCGGCGGACGAAGTCGGCCTCGCGGCTGCGGATGACCTCCGTGCCGACCGCCCGCTTGAGCTGGAAGACCAGCCCGGCTCGGATCGACTCGACGATGGCCGGGGTGCCGCCTTCCTCCCGATGGGCCGGATCGGTCAGGTACTGGTGCTCGACCGGGTTGACGTAGGTCACCGTCCCGCCCCCCACCACGACCGGCACCGGGTTGCCGAACAATGCGCGCCGGGCGGCGAGGACGCCCGGCGTCCCGGGGCCGCCGATGAACTTGTGCGGCGAGAGGAAGACAGCGTCGAGGTAGCCGAGCGGGTCGTCGGCCGGGTTCATGTCGATCTCGACGTAGGGTGCCGCGGCGGCGAAGTCCCAGAACGACAGCGCACCGTGCTCGTGCAGGATCCGGGCGACGGCTCGGGTGTCGGTGAGGATCCCGGTGACGTTGGAGGCGGCCGAGAACGATCCGATGCGCAGTGGCCGGTCAGCGTAGCGCCGGAGCTCGACCCGCAGGGCGGCCAGGTCGATGTGACCCTGGTGGTCCTCCGGGATCGTGACCACGTCGGCAATCGACTCACGCCACGGCAGCTCGTTCGAATGGTGCTCGTACGGACCGACGAACACGACCGGACGCTCGTCGGAGGGAATCGGGTCGGCACGACGGTCGCCGCGGCGCAGGTTGAGGATGCCGACCATCTTGTCGACGGCGGCGGTGGCGCCGGAGCCACAGAAGACCACCACGGTGTCGTCGGCACCGCCGAGTGCGTCGCGGACGATCCTGCGGGCGTCCTCGCGAAGGCTCGTCGTCTGGAGCCCCGTGCCACTGGACTCGGTGTGCGTGTTGGCGTAGGTCGGCAGCACCCGTTCGCGGACGAAGTCCTCGAGGAAGCTCAGCGCCCGCCCACTGGCGGTGTAGTCGGCGTAGATCACGGGGCGGGGACCGTACGGGCCGTCGATCATGTGGCCGTCGCCGATGACGGCGTCGCGCACGCGCTCGAGCAGCGGGCTGGGAGGGAGGTCGCCGGGTGGTTCGAGGGTCATGGTCGGCTCATCCGGGTCGGTGGCGTCGCAGTTTACGCCGTTCCGCCGACCAGGCCGGCGCAGTTCACCGCACTGCGGTGTCGGAGAACGCGTTCCTGTCGGTACTGTTGAGCGCGACAACGGACCCGCCGCGGGCGGGTGCCTGAGCGTGGAGGACAGCGATGCAGGGCAACAACCCGGTCTTCAGCCGGACCGAGGGGTTCAGCGGTCGACAGGCGGGTACCGACCTCGCCACCCCACGGGTCGACCAGCTCGAGGACATGTACGCCGCGCCGTCTGCCACTCCGGTCCAGACCGGCCGCATGACCTACGACGACGTCGTGATGAAGACCGGCATCACCTTCGGCGTACTGCTCGTGGGCGCCGTCGTGGGCTGGCAGCTGCCGCAGCTGGCCTTCGTCGGCCTGGTCGTCGGGCTCGTGCTGGGGCTGGTCAACGCGTTCAAGAGGGAGCCGAGCCCGCTGCTGATCCTGGCCTACGCGGCCTTCGAGGGTCTGTTCGTCGGCGGCATCAGCTTCGTCTTCGAGAACATGCAGGTCGGCACCCGGGCCGACGGCACCGCGATCACGCTGGACGGCATCGTCGCCCAGGCCGTGCTCGCCACCCTTGCGGTGTTCGCGGTGTCGCTGTGGGCGTACCGCAGCAAGAAGATCCGCGTGACACCGAGGTTCCAACGCGGCGTCATGATCGCCCTCATCGGCTACCTGGTCTTCTGCGTGGTCAACCTGCTGTTCCAGATCTTCGGCTCGCCGGACAGCCCGTTCGGCTTCCGGCAGGGCATCTTCGGCATCCTGATCGGACTGTTCGCGGTCGGCCTGGCCGCCTTCTGCCTCATCCTCGACTTCGACTTCATCGACCAGGGAGTCCGCAACGGTCTGCCGGCCCGGTTCGCGTGGACGGCAGCCTTCGGGCTCACCGTCACGCTGGTCTGGCTCTACATCGAGATGCTCCGCCTGCTGGCGATCCTGCGCGGCGAGTAACCGTTCACGGTGCGCGATTGCCCCGCCCGGGACGTCCCGGGCGGGGCGATCGCCTCGCTCAGGTCATTCGAACGAGCGCTGGGCGCGCCGCAGGTCGTGCTCGTGCACGATCGCCGTGGCGTGGCCGTGAGCGAGGCCGTGCTCGTTGCGCAGCCAGCGCACCCGGTCGTCGAAGCGGAGGAATGACGGTCCCGCCTCGAGGGTGCGGAACCACTCCGGGAGCTCTCGTCCGGTCGCCTGGGGAACTCTGGCGACCAAGTTGCGATGGGTCTCCTCAGAGTGGTTCAGGCTCATGGTGGCCTCCGTTGTCGTCGAGGGTCTCCGTCATATGAGACTGCCTGACGGCCGCTGGCGGCACAAGCCCAATGCCGGAGCGGATGGGACGCACCAGCCGATGCCAGGTCTTTCCCGCCTTCACCATGTCTGCAGAGCTGGCAATGGGGTGACAGACCCACTTACGTGATCATTCCCGGATACCTCAGCTCAGGCGTTCGAGGACGATCGCCATGCCCTGACCTCCGCCCACGCACATCGTCTCCAGGCCGATGGAGCCGTCGGTCGACTGCAGGCCGTTGACCAGCGTCGTCATGATCCGGGCACCGGTCATGCCGAAGGGATGGCCCAGCGCAATGGCGCCGCCGTGGACGTTGAGCTTCGCATACGGGATGCCGAGCTGGCGTGCGCTGGGCACCACTTGAGCGGCGAACGCCTCGTTGATCTCGACCAGGTCGACGTCGTCCATGGTCATTCCGGTACGGGCGAGCACGCGCTGCGTCGCCTCGACCGGGCCGAGCCCCATGATCTCGGGTGAGAGCGCCGAGGCAGCCGTCGCGACGATGCGGGCCAGCGGCGTCACGCCGAGTTCGCGCGCCCGCACGTCGGACATGATCACCACGGCGGCGGCTCCGTCGTTGAGCGGGCAGCAGTTCCCAGCCGTGATCGTGCCGTCGGGGCGGAACGCCGGTGGCAGTGCGGCGACCTTCTCGTAGGTGGTGCCCGGGCGGGGCCCGTCGTCGGTGTCGACCACCCGGCCGTCCGCGAGCGTGATGGCTGTGATCTCGCGGGCGAAGAACCCGTCCTTGATGGCCTGCTCGGCCCGGTTCTGGGAGAGGACGCCGAACTCGTCCTGGTCCCGCCGGGTCACCCCGCACAGAGTCGCCACGTGCTCCGCGCTCTGACCCATCTGGATGTAGATGTCGGGCAGCGCACCGTCGACTCGCGGGTCGTGCCAGGTCTCGTTCGTCTGTGCGTAGCGGGCGGTGCGCGCCTGTGCCTCGGCGAACAACGGGTTCTGCGTCTCGACCGGATCGACGCCGGCGCCGCCGAAGGCGGTGTAGCGGGAGACGCACTCCACCCCCGCGGACACGAACACGTCGCCCTCACCGGCCTTGATGGCGTGGAAGGCCATTCGGGCCGTCTGCACGGAGGACGCACAGAACCGGTTGACCGTCACCGCCGGCACGTCGTCGAGTCCGAGTTGCACCGTGATGCGGCGGGCCATGTTGCCGCCGTGCTCATCGCGCGGTTCGGCGCAGCCGACGTAGATGTCGTCGATGGTGACCGGGTCGAGCGGGGGAACCTTGTCCAGCGCGGCACCGATGACCGTCGCCGCCAGGTCGTCGGGACGGAGGTCGACCAGCGATCCCTTGGCGGCACGCCCGATCGGCGACCGCGCCGTCGCCACGATGACGGCTTCGGGCATGTCGCCTCCAGACAGGAAAGTTACCGTCGGGTAGCTTCCACCGTACCCTGCGGACCCGCCCCGATTGACGGGAGACGACCGGCGTCCTCCCGCTCGGGCTCCGGCAGCGGCCGCCGACGGCGGTGGCGCAGCAGCGCCCAGCGCCCCCTGGGTCCACGGTCGTGGCCGCCGACCTGGGTCGCGGCGACCTCGGTGCCGGACTGCTCCGCTGCCGCCGCTGCGGCGACGGCGACCGGGAGGACGTCGTCTCCGCGCCACGCCTCGGGCTGTTCCTCGGCATCGGTCCAGAGTCCGAGCGCGCTGGCCGCCGACGGCAGCACGACCGCGGCCGCCGACGCGTATCCGGCCGACGACGGGTGGAACCGGTCGATGCTGAACATGTCGCGCGGCGCGGCGGCGAACTCGGGTCCCAGGATCGATCCCAGCGACACCGTGCGTCCGCCGGCTTCGACGACCGCGACGGTCTGCGCCGCCGCCAGGCGCCGGCTGGCCTGTCGGGCGAGCCAGCGCAGCGGACGAGGAATCGGCTCGACCGTGCCCAGGTCCGGGCAGGTGCCGACGACGACAGCGGCACCGGCGTCACGGAGCCGACGGACGGCTTCGTCGAGCAGGCGAACCGACGTCGTGGCCCGGACGCGGTGCGTGACGTCGTTCCCACCCACGATGACCAATGCAAGATCCGGGCGGGCGGCCACGGCGAGGGGTACCTGCACGCCGAGGTCACTGGTCTGGGCGCCGGACCGGGCCACGACGGTCAGGCGCACGGGCCGTTCGGCGATCTCGGCGAGACCGGCCGCGAGCAACGCCCCCGGCGTCTCGTCGACCATGTCCACTCCGAGGCCAGCGGCCGACGAGTCGCCGAGTACGACGAAGGAGATCGGCTCGCCGGCGTAGATCCCGTACAACCCATCCGCCACGGGCACGGCGTCGGAGATCGTCCCGATGGCCAGCCGTGCCTGGCGCGCCTCCAGCCGAAGCAATCCGTAGAAGCCGGCACCCATCAGACCGAGGCCGCCACCACCGTATGCGGCCGTCGTGGCGATGCGCCGTGCCGTCCGCGCGCTGACCCTGACCGCCATCCATCCGACTCTAGCCGGGCCGATGTGTTCGCCTAGGCTTCCCGGCGTGGAGTGCTACGAGAACGTCGTCGACCTCGTCGGCAACACGCCGCTGGTCCGGCTCGGCCGGGTCGGTGCCGACCTACCGGCGATGGTGCTGGCGAAGGTGGAGTACTTCAATCCCGGCGGTTCGGTGAAGGACCGCATCGCGCTGCGCATGGTCGAGCAGGCCGAGAGCGACGGCCGGATCAAGCCGGGTGGAACGATCGTCGAGCCCACCAGTGGGAACACCGGCATCGGGCTCGCGCTCGTCGCTCAGCGCAAGGGCTACCGCTGCGTGTTCGTCTGCCCCGACAAGGTCAGCGAGGACAAGCGCAACGTGCTGAAGGCGTACGGCGCCGAGGTGGTGGTGTGCCCGACGGCCGTGCCGCCGGAGCACCCGAACTCGTACTACTCGGTGTCCGACCGGCTCACCACCGAGATCGACGGTGCGTGGAAGCCGGACCAGTACGCCAACCCCGACAATCCGCGATCACACTACGAGACGACCGGTCCCGAGGTCTGGCGGCAGACCGACGGTCGCGTCTCCCACTTCGTCGCCGGCATCGGAACCGGCGGGACGATCAGCGGTGCCGGCCGTTACCTGAAGCAGGTGTCCGACGGTGGGGTGCGCATCGTGGGCGTCGACCCGGAGGGGTCGGTCTACTCCGGTGGGACCGGTCGCCCGTACCTGGTCGAGGGCGTGGGTGAGGACTTCTGGCCGCTGACCTACGACCGGGACGTCTGCGACGAGATCGTCGCTGTCTCGGACAAGGACTCGTTCGACATGACCCGTCGACTGGCCCGGGAGGAGGGGCTGTTGGTCGGCGGCTCGTGCGGCATGGCGGTCGTAGGGGCACTCGAGGTGGCGGCGCGGGCGGCAGCCGGTGACGTCGTGGTCGTGCTGCTGCCCGACGGCGGTCGCGGCTACCTGTCGAAGGTCTTCAACGACGAGTGGATGTCGTCCTACGGGTTCGGCGGCCCGGATAGTCAGGGGACGACGGTCGGCGACGTCCTTCGCCGCAAGAGCGGCGAGATGCCCGACCTCGTGCACACCCATCCCAACGAGACCGTCGCCCAGGCGGTGGCGATCCTGCGCGAGTACGGGGTGTCGCAGATGCCGGTCGTGCGCGCCGAGCCGCCGGTCATGGCCGCCGAGGTGGCGGGCTCGGTGGTGGACCGCGATCTGCTCGACGCCCTGTTCACCGGACGAGCCCATCTGACCGACGCCGTGGAGAGGCACATGTCGCCGCCGTTGCCGGCGGTGGGGACGGGCGAGCCGGTGTCGGCCGCGATCGAGGCGCTGACCTCGTCCGACGCCCTCCTCGTGCTCGACGACGGCAAGCCAGTGGGCGTCCTCACCCGTGCCGACCTGCTCGGCCACCTCGTCGGCTGACGCGCCGCCCGCGACCCCATTGGCGACTTGTGGCTGGTTAGGTACCGCTCGCGGCCTCGTCAGGCGTGTCCAACCCACCACAAGTGGACTTGCGTGGGTCGCGGCGGCGGGCTTCCGCCGCAGCGCTCAGCCGGCGTCGTCGGTGCTGGTGAGGCCGACCGGGCAGGACACGCCGGTGCCGCCGATACCGCAGTAACCGAATGGGTTCTTGTCGAGGTACTGCTGGTGGTAGTCCTCCGCGTACCAGAGGTCGCCGAGTCGTCCGATCTCGGTCGTCACAGGCCCGAATCCCGCACGCGACAGGCGCTCGCCATAGGCCACGCGCGACGCCTCCGCCGCGTCCCGCTGGGCCGGCGTCGTCCAGTAGATCGCCGAGCGGTACTGCGTCCCGACATCGTTGCCCTGACGCATCCCCTGGGTCGGGTCATGGCCCTCCCAGAACGCCCTGAGCAGGTCGTCGAAGCTCACCCGCGACGGGTCCCAGACGACGCGGACGACCTCGGCGTGGCTGGTGGCGCCCGAGCAGACCTCCTCGTAGGTGGGGTTCGGCGTGTGGCCGCCCGCGTAGCCGACCGCCGTGGTCCAGACGCCCGGGAGCTTCCAGAAGATGCGCTCTGCCCCCCAGAAGCACCCCAGACCGAACACGGCCTCCTCGAAGCCGGACGGTGCCTGCGCCTCGATCGGAGTGCCGAGCACGGTGTGGGTGCCGGCGAGAGTGAAGGGGCGGCTGTCACGGCCGGGCAACGCCTGCTCCGGCGATACGAGCCGGGTCTTCGCGGCACGGTCGAAGAGGAACACATGGCCTCCTTGGGGTTCTGTCACCGGAACGCCGCCGCCACCACGGCTGTTCCCGGCACCGTACGCCGCACATCTCCGGCGGCCGTCCCGGCTTCGTTAGGCTCCCTTCGTGATGGCCGGCCCGGGAACACGGAGCAGCCCGGCCGGGCAGGCGATCAGGGTCCCGAAGCCGGTCCGGGCCCTGCTCGGCCTGGTCTGGTCGCCGCCGGACGAGGCGGCACTTCGGGCGGCCGTCGACGGTCGGGTCGTGCTGGTCACGGGTGCGTCGCGAGGCATCGGCGCGGCCAGCGCCTGCAAGCTTGCCGCGGCGGGGGCCACCGTCCTGCTGGTGGCCCGGTCCACTGAGGGCCTCGACCGCGTTGGCGCGGCGATCGCCGCCGACGGCGGTGCGGCGGACGCGTACCCGGCAGATCTTGCGGACCCGGCCGCGGTCGCGCGGCTGGTCGACCGGGTGAAATCGAACCACGGGCCGGTCGACGTCGTCGTCAGCAACGCGGGCAAGTCGATCCGGCGGTCGGTCGCCGAGTCGTACGACCGCCTCCACGACGTCAAGCGCACCGCTAACGTGAACTACCTCGGCCCGGTGCAGCTGTTGCTCGGCCTGCTTCCGGACATGCGTGCCCGTCGTACCGGGCACGTGGTCAGCGTGGGGACCGTCAGCACCGACCTGCCGGCGCCGTACTGGGCGGCGTACACGGGATCCAAGTCCGCGTTCGAGGCCTGGCTCCGCTGCATCGCTCCGGAGATCCGGGCCGACGGGGTTCTGACGACCTCGATCCACTGCCCCTTGGTCCATACCGATATGAGCGCACCAGTGCCGCTCTACCGCCGCCTGCCCGGCATGACCCCGCATGAGGCCGCCGACGCCGTGTGCCGGGCCGTCGCGTACCGGCCCCGGCTGATGAGCCCGTGGTGGTCGCGTGCGGGCGGGATCATCGCGGGCCTCGCGCCCCCTCCGACGGAGGCGCTGTTGACGCTGTATTACCGGGGCCAGCGGTCGGAGCACCTACGTGCTGCGGGCCGCGACGCCGGCCGCGCGGCCCGGCGGATCACCGGCCGCACGACCGGGGGAGCCGACCGGTCGTGAGGGGTGGCCGCACCGTCCGTGACGCCGTCGCCATGGGGCGTGACGGGGCGGCGGCGCTGTTCGGCACCGGGCTGGTGGGTCCGATGCACCCGCTCCGGCTGGTCCGCGTGGTACAAGCGGTGTCACGGTACCGACTGACATTGGCGAGTGCGGCCGAGATGTCGGCGATCCGACACCCCGACCGCGTCGCCGTCGTCGACGAGCGAGGCAGCCTCACGTTCGACGACCTGGGCCGGCGCAGCACCGCGCTGGCCGACGCCCTGCACCACGACGGGCTGCTACGCGAAGGCGGCCGGCTGGGCCTGCTGTGCCGCAACCACCGCGACTTCGTCATCGCAGCGGTCGCCGGGTCACGTGTTGGCGCCGATCTCGTGTTCCTCAGCACCGACCTGGGCGCACCGGCCCTGGCCGGCGTGCTCGAGCGCGAACAGGTGACCACTCTGGTACACGACGAGGAGTTCACGCCGTTGCTGGACCGTGTCTCGTTCTCCGGACGGAGCATCGTGTCGTGGGCCGGACCGGGCGCTCCGGCGCCCACGCTCGATCAGCTGAGCGGCTCGGCTGCTCCGCCGGCTCCACATCCCCGCAGTCGTGGTCGTCTGGTGGTGCTGACGTCGGGCACGACGGGCACGCCGAAGGGTGCGCCGCGAGACGCGGCTCGGCTGCGGATGGGCCTGCCCGTGACCAGCCTGCTGGCGACCCTGCGGCTGCGCTCCGGGGAAGTGATGCTGATCCAGCCGCCGATCTTCCACGGCTACGGGCTGGGCTTCCTGGCCGCCGCTCTCACCCTTGGCTGCACGGCGGTTCTGCCTCGCCAGTGCGGTGCCGAGGAGGCGCTCCAGCTGGTCGCCACCCACCGCGTGCGCGTCCTCGCCTGCGTGCCCGTGTTGCTGCACCGGATCATGCGGCTTCCGCATCAGACCAGGGCGAAGGCCGAGACCCGTTCCCTGCGCGTGATCGTCTCCGGCGCGGCTGCCCTGCGGCCGGACCTGGCTGCGGCCGTCATGAACGAGTACGGGGACATCCTGTTCGACCTGTACGGGACGACCGAGACCGGGTGGGCGACGCTGGCAACTCCGGCGGACCTTCGTGCGGCCCCGGGGACGGTCGGCCGACCTGCGCACGGAGTGACCGTGGCCGTCCTCGACGCCGACGGCTCGCCACTCCCGAGGGGTCAGGTCGGTCGGGTGTTCGTGGGCAGCGGGCTGACGTTCGGTGGGTACTCGGGTGGCGGCACCAAGGCGATCGTCCGCGGCCTGATGAGCACCGGCGATCTCGGATACCTCGACGATCGGGGACTGCTGTTCGTCGTCGGCCGGGCCGACGACATGGTGGTCTCGGGCGGTGAGAACGTGCACCCGCGCGAGGTCGAGGACCTGCTCGCCGCCCATCCCGCTGTCGCCGACGTGGTCGTGTACGGCGTACCCGACGACGAGTTCGGACAACGCCTGGCCGCCCGGGTCGTGCGGGCGCCGGGCGCCACGGTGACGCGGGAAGACCTCGTCGCGTTCGTCGCGCAGACCCTGGGACGTCACAAGGTTCCGCGCGACGTCGAGTTCGTCGCCCGGCTCGACCGCACCGGGTCGGGCAAGGTGCGCCGGCCCACCCGTGTGCCGGGCGCGGCGCTGCGGGGCCCGCCGCGGGCGTAGTGTCTCGGCGTGCACGGATTCGAGACGCTCGCCATTCATGCCGGCCAGGAGCCGGACCCGTTGACCGGTGCCGTTGTCCCGCCCATTTACGCCACCAGTACCTACGCTCAGGACGGCGTCGGCGGCCTGCGCGGAGGCTACGAGTACAGCCGCACCGCCAACCCGACCCGCACGGCCCTCGAGGAGTGTCTCGCGGTCCTCGAGGGTGGCCGCCGGGCGCTCGCATTCGCCAGCGGGATGGCTGCCGAGGACACGCTGCTGCGCGCGATCCTGCGGCCCGGCGACCACATCGTGATCCCTGACGACGCGTACGGCGGGACCTTCCGGCTGGTCAGTAGCGTTGCCGAACCATGGGGGGTCTCGTGGAGTGTCGCGCGGATGACCGACCCGGAGAACGTGCGTGCTGCCATGCGGCCGGAGACGAAGGCCATCTGGGTCGAGACGCCGACCAACCCGCTGCTGGGTATCGCCGACATCACCGTCCTGGCAGACCTCGCTCACGCTGCTGCCGCGCTGCTGGTCGTCGACAACACGTTCGCCACGCCGTACCTGCAGCAACCGTTGGCGCTGGGCGCCGACGCCGTCGTCCACTCGACGACGAAGTACTGCGGTGGGCACTCCGACGTCGTCGGCGGCGCGCTCGTCGTGGCCGACGACGTGCTGGGCGACGAACTGGCCTTCCAACAGAACGCGATCGGTGCCGTCGCCGGACCGTTCGACGCGTGGTTGGTGCTTCGCGGCCTGCGGACCCTCGGTGTGCGGATGGACCGGCACTGTGACAACGCGGAGCGGATCGTCGACCAGTTGGTCGCCCACGCGCGGGTGACGGAGGTGTACTACCCCGGATTGGCGGCTCATCCCGGCCACGAGGTGGCGGCCAAGCAGATGCGTCGGTTCGGTGGCATGGTGTCGTTCCGGGTCGATGGCGGCGAAACCGAGGCGCTCGAGGTGTGCCGCCGGGCACGGCTGTTCACCCTCGGTGAGTCGCTCGGTGGCGTCGAGTCGCTGATCGAACACCCGGGCCGGATGACCCATGCCAGCGTCGCCGGCAGCCCGCTGGAGGTGCCGGCCGACCTCGTCCGCCTCTCGGTCGGGATCGAGAGCGTGGAGGACCTCTGCGCCGACCTCGCCCAGGCGCTCGCGCGATAGACGCGAGTCGTCAGATCGAGCCGGCCGGTTCGCGCGGGCCGGCGCGGCGTCCGGCCTGACAACTGGCGATGCCGACGGCGCCGGGTCATCCGTCGGATCGCCGCCGGAGCTCGGGCAACACCTGGGAGCCGATCTGCTCGATCGCCGCCTCGGGCTCGACCGTGGCGACCTGGATCGCCACGTAATCCGCCCCGACGTCGTCGACGAGCGGTCGGTAGGCGCCGGCGAGCTCGTCCAGGTCCCGCACGATCGTGTACTGGCGGAGAATCTCGTCGCGGTCCATCTCGTCCGCCCGCTGGCGAAGGATCATCGGGTCCGCCACCTCGAGGCGGCCGGGCGCACGCAGCCCCCGCATCGGCATGAGCGCCTCCCACGCCTCGTCGTCGTCGGCGGCCAGCACCACCCACCGGGTCGCCAGGACCGTGGTCGCGGCGCCGCGTGAGGCGGCCGCCTCCCGGTAGGGGCCGATGACCCTCTCCACGGTCGACGCCGGCTCCTTGACGCTGGTGATCAGGCCGTCGGCGTGCAGCCCGGCGAAGGTCGCCGACTTCGGTCCGCCGGCCGCCATCCACACCGGAAGGGCACCGAGCGGCGGGCTGTAGAGCCGGGCACCGTCCGTTGCGTAGTACGTGCCCCCGAAGTCGAGCTTCTCACCGGCCAGCAGGCTCCGGATGATGCGGATCGCCTCCTCCATTCGTGCGATGCGCTCGTCGTACCCGGGGAAGTCGTAGCCGAGCGGGGACTCGTTGATCGCCTCCCCGGTGCCCACTCCGAGGCGGAACCGGCCGCCGGAGAGGCGGTCGACCGTCGCCGCAGCCTGGGCGACCAGCGCCGGGTGATAGCGGAACAGCGGCGCGGTGACGCTGGTCGCGAGCTCGACCCGCGAGGTCGCCTGCGCGACGGCGCCGAACCAGGTCCAGACGAAGCTCGCCGCCGACCGGTCGTCGACCCAGGGATGGAAGTGGTCGGCGCCGGTGACGACGTCGAAGCCGGCCTGCTCGGCCCGGACGGCCTGCCGCACCAGGGCCTCCGGCTGGTAGGACTCGTGGCTGCACAGCCAGGCGTATTTCACGGCACGGCTCCCTTGCGCTCGGAACAGGAGGCGCCGCCAACCTAGTCGTTGCCCTGCCGGGTCTCGGGCATCCGGGCCGCGAGCACGGCAGCGACCCCGATGACGATCGCTCCGGCAGCCAGCGCCGCACTGAAGTTCACCTCGTCGGCGAGCCATCCGGCCAGCAGCGGCCCCGCCACCGCGCCGAGGTCGGCCGCCATCTGGAAGGTCGCCACGACCCGTCCCCCCTGGCCGTGGACCACGTCGCCGACGACCGCGGCCGGCGCCACCCCGAGGAAGGCGGCGGCGATCCCGTACAGCGCCATCGCGGCCAGGAATCCGGGCAACGTCTGGACGCCGATCAGCAGTGCCATCGACGCGACGCCGAGGACGCTGCCGCCCACCATGGCCGGCTTGCGGCCCACCTGGTCGACGATCCGCCCCGAGGGCCACAGCGCCGCGGCCTGCGTCAGCGATCCGACCAGGAACCCGATGCCGACCCAGAAAGCGGTCCGGCCGAGGACGTCGGCCACGAACAGCGGGATGAGTGAGGACCGGATGCCGAACAGCACCCACCCGTTGCCGAGGTTGGTCACCAGTGCAGCCCGGTATGCCGGGTCGGCGAACGCCGCTCGCAGGCTGCTGCGCGATGGCGAGGCTCCGTCGGTAGCGGCCGGCGGCCCCGCCGCGCCCCGCAGCGCCGTCACCGTGATGGCCAGAGCAGCGGCCAGCGTGCCCGCGTAGACGAAGAAGGGAGCGCGCAACGAGATGGTCGCAAGGGCTCCACCGAAGGCCGGACCGGTCACTCCGCCGACCAGGAACCCGCCCTGGAACCACGCCGAGGCTCTCCCGCGCTGGTCGGACCGGACGATGCGCAGCAGCAGGCTCACCGCGGACACCGTGAACATCGCCGACCCCACGCCACCCACGCCGCGGAGCACCAGCAGTTGCGGGTAGGACTGGGCGAGGCCGGCCAGCACGCTGGACACGCCGACGATCGCGAGTCCGGCTGCCAGGACGGCTCGCTCACCGAACCGGTCGACGAGCCGGCCCCCGGCCAGTGCCGAGGTCAGCCGCATCAGCGCGAAGGCCGACACGACGGCGCCGGCCGCCGCGTTGCCCACACCGAACTCGCGCGCGAACAGCGGGATGACGGGAGCGACGATCCCGAAGCCCAGCGCGACGGCGAAGGCCACGGCCGCGAGCACCCCGACCGCCGACGGCAGGTCCCCGAGCAGTCGCCGGGCGACGGCGGAGCGATGAACCGGGTCGCCCGCCGGTCCCGGAACGGTCACTCCAGCGCCATGACCGTTTCGGCGTCGTCGTCGGCGGTGCGGGTCGGTACCGCGCCGCGCAGCGTGAGCTCCGGGATGAAGAAGGCGACGACGAACGCGACCGTGACGATCGGCAGCGCCACGATGAAGACGTCGTGCAGGGCCCGGACCCAGGCGTCGACGACCACGGCTTTCACGTCCGCGGGCAATGCCTGGATGGCCTGCACGTTGTTGGCGATCTGCGATTCATCGGCCGTGGGCAGCACTCCGCCCGCTCCCGACGCGGCGAGGTGATGGCCGAGCCGGGTGGTGAGCACCGCTCCGAAGATGGCGGTGCCGAAGGCGGCGCCCATCGACCTGAAGAAGGTCACACTCGACGTCGCCGAGCCCATGTCACGGCGTTCGACGGCGTTCTGCACGGCCGTCACCACGATCTGCATGGTGAACCCGAGCCCGGTACCGAAGACGAAGAAGTAGGTCGCGGTCTGCCAGTACGGGGTGTCGACACCCAGGGTCGAGAGCAGGGCGATGCCGACACCGGTCACGCCGGCTCCGAGGATGGGATAGATGCGATAGCGGCCGGTGCGAGTGACCAGCCGTCCGGACGAGATGGAGGTCGTGAACAGCCCGGCCACCATCGGGAGCAGCGCCAGTCCTGACTCCGTCGGCGACATCCCCTGGACCACCTGGAGGTAGACCGGCAGGAAGATGATGCCGCCGAACATGGCCATGCCCATGATCGCGGCGAAGATCACCGTGGGCGTGAACACCCGGTTGCGGAACAGGCGCATCGGGATGATGGGCTCCTCGGCGTGGGACTCGACGACCAGGAACAGGCCGGCGAGCAGGAGGCCTCCACCCAGCAGCGCGAGCGAGAACGGGTCGGTCCACCCGTACGCGGGGCCTGCCCACGCGGTGAACAGCAGGATCGAGGTCACGGCCGCGACGATGGTGGCCGCCCCGAGGTAGTCGATCCGGTGGTCGCGGCGGACCTTGGGCATCGTCAACGCGAGCGAAGTCACGACCAGGGCGGCGATGCCGATGGGGATGTTGATCCAGAAGATCCACTGCCAGCCCGGACCGTCGGTGAACCACCCGCCGATCAGCGGGCCGGCCACACTGGACACACCGAACACGACCCCGAAGTACCCCTGGTAGCGGCCACGCTCACGCGGCGGTATGACGTCGCCGATGATCGACAGAGCAAGGGCGATGAGCCCGCCGGCGCCCAGGCCCTGGATCGCGCGGCCACCGATCAGCACTCCCATGCTGCCCGCGGCACCGGCGACGAGCGAGCCGGCGAGGAAGACGACGATCGCGGTCTGGAAGATCGGCCGCCGTCCGTACAGGTCGGAGATCTTGCCCCAGAGGGGGGTCGACGCGGTCGAGGTGAGCAGGTAAGCGGTGACGACCCAGGACAGGTGCTCGAGCCCGCCGAGGTCGCTGACGATTCGCGGCAGCGCGGTACCCACGATGCTCTGGTCGAGCGCGGCGAGGAACATGCCCGCCATCACCCCGCCGAGCACGACCAGGATCTGGCGGTGGGACAGGTAGCTGTGCTCGTCGCCGGTCGGCGCCGGCGGAGCATCGGAGGAGGTCACGAGCTCTCCAGCATCTCGTGGTGAGAGATGGTGGGACTGTCCACGGAGTCGAGGGCGCGAACCATCCGGTCGAGCAACCCGGCGAGCTGCGCCCGGTCGTCGTCCGACCACTCGGCCGTGGCAGCCCGGAACAGGGCGTGGCGCTCGTCGAGGAGGGTCGCAAGGCGCCCGCGACCGCTGGGTGTCAGCGAGAGCAGAGCGGCCCGGCGGTCGTCCGGATCGTCGGACCTTTGTACGAGGCCGACCTGCTCGAGCGCGCTGACGTGCCGGCTGACCGTCGACTGGTCGAGGCGCATGGCGTCTGCGAGCACCGAGACACGGACCGGGCCCGTGCATCCGAGTTCGTGCAGGACGGCGGCCAAGGCGGGGTCGAGCCCGCCCATGGTGGACATCCGCTTCAGCCGCCGGAAGAGGCGGACGAACGCACGATGGAGTTCGTCCTCGGGGGCGGCCGGCATGCCAGCGGTGTCGGGGCCGGCCGGCGAAATACTTGCTTGCACCCCGCAACTATACCAACATTACCGCTCCCGCCACGGGTCTGGCCGACTGGCCGACTGGCGGTCGCCCGATGCGGCCGATCGTCGACGTGGAAGACTCGCACGGTGCCCATCAGCACGCCATCGGTGACCCCCGCCGATGTCGAGACCGCCCGTGAACTGCTGCGGAACGTGGTGCGCCCGACGCCGCTGGAGATGTCCCGCTGGCTGGCCGGACTGATCGGCGGGCCCGTCCACCTCAAGTGCGAGAACCTGCAGCGAGCCGGTTCGTTCAAGATCCGCGGTGCGTACGTCCGGATCGCCCGGCTCGGCGACGAGGAGCGCGCCAGGGGTGTCGTCGCCGCCAGCGCGGGCAACCATGCACAGGGAGTCGCGCTGGCGGCGCACATGCTCGGTGCGAAGGCGACCGTGTTCATGCCGGAGGGGGCGCCGATCGTCAAGGAGAAG
>DATFBR010000130.1:0-10758 GCA_035253685.1 Jiangellaceae bacterium | reverse complement strand
CAGGCTCGCGATGCCGGCGTCCGCGTCGCCGTCGGCCTGTCCCAGGTGCCCTCGTCGGCTCGTGGCTGGATCCACAAGGCCGGCAACGACGGGATCATCAAGGTGGTCGCCGACACCGACCGTGACCTGCTCGTGGGCGCCACCTCGGCCGGGCCCGTCGGCGGCGAGGTGCTCTCCGCGCTTGCCGTGGCCGTGCACGCCCAGGTCACGGTCAGCGCGCTGCGGCACATGATCTACGCCTACCCGACCTTCCACCGCGGCATCGAAGACGCCCTACGCGACCTCGGCTAGGACCCAACCCACAACCCGACCGGCCTGATGCGTCTTTCACCCGCTCCGGGTGACGGCGTCCCATACCATCGGCACCACACTGGTATCGACGGAACCGGTCAGTGCGGCACGCGATGGGGGCGGACGCGATGACAGACCCCACCCAGGAACGGGCCCCGGCAGACGACGCCGCCCTCTCGACGGCCGAGCGCGAAGAGCTGCTCCGCCTCCGCGCAGAGGCTGAGCAACGGAGCGCCCTCCCCGGTCGACGCCGGGAGCTCGGCTGGCGCCCGGTCGTGTCTGCTGTGGCGATCACCCTGGGCTGCATCCTGGCGCCGGTGGCCGTCGTGAGTGCCTGGCTGCAGTCGGTGGTCGTCGACACCGACCGCTACGTCGAGACCATGGCTCCGCTGGCGGACGACCCAGCCGTTCAGTCGCTCGTCGCCGACGCGGTGTCCAACCAGATTCTCACCTCGATCGACGTCGAGGCCCTGGTCGACCAGACGCTGGGAACGCTCGCCGACGTCGGCGCCGAGCGGGGGCTACCCGAGCGAGCCACCGAACGCATCGAGGGCCTGGCCGGGCCCATCGCCAGCGGCATCGAGGGATTCGTCAGCGATCGGGTTGACCGGTTCGCCGCCTCGGATCGGTTCGCCGACATCTGGGAGACCGTCAACCGCGAGAGTCATGCCCAGCTCAACGCCGCCCTCACCGGTGAGAGCGCCGCCGTACAGATCGAGTCCGGCGAGGTGACCATCCGGCTGGCCCCGATCATCGACCGGGTCAAGGAGCGGCTGGCCGACGACGGGCTCGGGCTGATCTCGAGGGTTCCCACCGTCGACGCCGTCATCACGGTGTACAGCGGCGGTGACGTGTCGACGATGCAACGGGCGTTCAACGCGATCGACCGGGCCGGGGTGGTGCTCCCGATCATCGCCGTTGCGCTCATCGTCACCGGCGTCCTGCTCGCCCGGGACCGCCGCAGGGCCTCGATCCGCGCGGGTGTCGGGCTGGTAGTCGCGATGGTGGTGCTGGCCGTTGCGATCCTGATCGGGCGAAACGTCTACCTCGACAGCGTCGACGACGTCATCCCGTACGAGGCGGCAACGGCGATCTTCGACCAGGTGGTCAGCTTCCTTCGGCTGACCCTGCGTGCCGTGCTGGTCGCCGGGCTCGTCGTGGCCGTCTGGGCGGCCCTGAGCGGGCCGTCGGCCGCGGCCGTCGGGATGCGCTCGGCGGTGACCGGCGCGTTCCGCCGGTGGCGAGGTGCGGCGGACTCCCGGGGCTGGCGGCTGGGCGGCTTCGGCGAATGGGTACACGCGCACCGCCGGATCCTCCGCATCGGCGTGCTCGTGCTCGCTGCCCTCGCCCTGGTGTTCTGGCCGTACCCGACCGGCACCGTCGTGCTGGTCCTCGCGGCGGTTGCGCTGCTCGCGGTCGGCATCATCGAGTTCCTCGGTACTGCGCCTGGTGAAGACGCGGAGCCACCTGCCGCAGTGCCCGGCTGAGCCGATCCGGAGATCGACCGTCGGGCTGCTCCTGGCGGTGCTCCAACCCGGTCCTCGTACACGCCACGTGGTCACTCGGCGTCCGCTGCGATCCTGCATGATCTGGACATGAGGGGCGTCTGGGTGGATCGGTCCCTCGTGGCGGCCGCCACAGTGCTCCAGGCTCTCGCGGTGCGGCCCGGCCCGGCGGAGGCCGACGATCCGCTGCCCGACACGATCGGTTTGCTGACCGGCGTGGCCGGTGGCCTGGTGCTGTGGTTCCGCCATCGGGCCCCCCTGGCTGTGCTCGCCGCCACCGTCCTTGCCTACGCCGTGCAGGCCGCCATGCTCGGTCCGGTGCTGCCGGTGGCCGTGGCCGTCGGCTGCTACACGGTGGCTCGGCGGGACGCGTCATGGCGTGGCGCGGGGGCAGCCCTGCTGGGAGTGCTGCTTGTCGCGTCGACCGTCGTGGTCATCGGCTCGGCCGGACTGGCGCCGACGTACGCGGCCGCGCTCGTGATCGCGGTCCTCGCCGGCGCACTCGGTGCCGCGCGGGAGGCGCGCGTCGGGGCGGCTACCCGGGCAGCGGTTCTGGAGGAACGACTGCGCATCGCCCGCGACCTGCACGACGTGGTTGGCCACGGCATGGGCGCCATCACCGTGCAGGCCGGTGCCGGGCGGATGGCGCTGGACGCGGGCGCCGACGACGACGCCCGCCGTGCACTGGTGACGATCGAGCAGGCCGGCCGGGGTGTGCTGCGCGAGGTCCGCTGGCTGGTCGGTGTCCTGCGCGAGCGCCCGGAGCAAGCGCGCCTTGCTGATCTGGCGGTGCTGGCAGATGCGGCCCGCGGCGCCGGACTCACGGTCGAGGTGACGATCGACGGAACCCCCGAAGGAGTGCCCACCGCGACCGCCGAGGCCGCCTTCCGCATCGCGCAGGAGAGTCTGACCAACGTGCTGCGCCACTCCGGTGCCGACCGAGCACAGGTGCGGATCGGCATCGACGACGCCGTCACGTTGAGCGTGCTCGACGACGGTGCCGGCACGGCTGCAGCCGAAGGCAACGGCATTCGCGGGATGCGTGAACGAGCCGCAGCCGTCGGCGGTGACCTTCGTGCCGGCCCGCGTGCCGACGGGCCGGGCTGGGAGATCACCGCCCGCCTTCCGACCACGAGGGGTCGGAGGTGAGCATCCGGGTCGCAGTCGCCGACGACCAGGCGATCATCCGCGACGGCCTGCGGACGCAGATCTCACACGCCACCGATCTCACGTTCGTCGGCGAGGCCGCCAACGGCGAGCAGGCCCTCGCGCTGGCCAGGCAGCAGCGGCCCGACGTGCTGTTGATGGATGTGCGCATGCCTGTGCTGGACGGCATCGAGGCCACTCGGCGCATCAATGGCGACCCAGCCACCGAGGGCGTTCGAGTGATCGTCTTGACGACGTTCGACCTCGACGACTACGTATACGGAGCGTTGCGGGCGGGCGCGTCGGGATTCCTGCTGAAGGACACGAGCCCGGAGGAACTCTTGCGGGCGATCCGGGTGGTGGCCGACGGCGGTGCGCTCATCACGCCGAACGTCACGCGCCGGCTCATCGCCGAGTTCGCCCTGCGTCCTGGGGCGGGCCGACCGGACCATCGGATCGCCGAACTACTGACCGAGCGGGAGGTCGAGGTGCTCGGGCTGGTCGGCCGCGGCCGGTCCAACGCGGAGATCGCCGACCTGCTCGTCATCAGCCCACTCACCGCGAAAACGCACGTGAGCCGGATCCTCACCAAGCTCGGCCTGCGAGACCGGGCCCAGTTGGTCGTCGTCGCGTACGAGTCCGGCGTGGTCGTACCTGGCTCAGAACCAGGCTGAGTGCACGTCGTACTCCTCGAGGAGTACCACGAGGTGACTCCTCGCGGCAGACGCTTCACCGCCTCATCGCACCCAGCATCGGATACGTCAACCGATGCGCCGCGAGGAGGGACACCACACCATGGCCCGCATCAGATTCGACCGGCTCACCAAGCGCTACGGCGCGGTGACCGCCGTACACGATTTCTCCGCAACGCTCGAGCCGGGCACGATCACGGGATTCCTGGGAGCGAACGGCGCCGGGAAGTCCACCACGATCCGCATGCTGCTCGGCCTGACCCGGCCGACGTCCGGGGCGGCGACGATCAATGGGCAGCCCTACGCAGCTCTGGCGCGGCCGGCCCGGGTCATCGGTGCCATGACCGACCCCGACGTCTTCCATCCGCGCCGGAAGGGGTGTGACGCCCTACGGGTCCTCGGGCGGGTCTCCGGCCTCCCGGACCGGCGTACCGACGAGGTCCTCGAACTGGTCGGCCTCGCCGATTCGGCCGGGCGCAGGGTCGGGGGCTATTCGATGGGGATGCGCCAGCGGCTGGGTCTCGCCGCGGCTCTGCTCGGCGACCCGGAGACCCTCGTGCTGGACGAGCCGGCAAACGGCCTCGACCCGACCGGCGTGCTGTGGCTGCGCATGCTTCTGCGTGGCCTGGCCGACGAGGGGCGCACCGTCCTGGTATCCAGCCATCTGCTCGCCGAGCTTGCCCAGACCGTCGACGACGTGATCGTCATCGACCACGGCCGGCTGGTCGTCCACGGCCCGATGTCCGAGCTGCTCGACACACACCGATCCAGCACGCTCGAGGACCTGTTCCTCGACCTCATCTCGAAGGGATCTCCGTCATGAGAGACGTCGTCGGCGCCGAGGCACTCAAGCTGCGCACCCTGGTGCTGCCTCGCCTCGCGCTCCTTCTTGCCGCGCTCGGCGCCGGCTTGATCGGCTTCGCAGCAGCACGCATCGCCACCGACGCCGGCGATACAGTGACGCCCGCCGATCTGGCCACCGCACCTGCCAAGACGCTCTGGTTCCTCGCGGTGGTCGTCGCAGTGCTGGCCACGGCCGGCGAGTTCCAGCACCGCACCATCCGCACCACGCTGCTGCACGATCCCGATCGCGGCCGGGTGTTGACGGCCAAGGCGATGGTCACCGCCGCCTACGGTGCGCTGATCACCCTGGTCGGAACGGCATCCGCCGTTACAGTCGGGGCGGTGAGCCTGCGAGCCGAAGGCCTGCCGGTCGGCCCGTTCGGGGCTGACATGTGGGCCGTGGTGGCCGGCTCGGTTGCCATCGGTGCGCTGTGGGCGCTACTGGCCGCCGGGCTGGGCACGCTGGCGCGCAACAGCACCGTCGCCGTGGCCACCGTCCTGCTGTGGTGGCTGGTCCTCGAAGGGCTGCTGCCCGCCGTCACAGGCAACCCGGAGATCGGGCGCTGGCTACCGGGTGGTGCGGCCGACGCTCTGCTCCTGGGCCGCGCGGACCTGCTCGAACCGTGGGTCGGAGGGCTGTTGTTCGCCGGCTATGCCGCCGTCGTCACCCTCGCCGGGGCGCTGCTGTTCGCCCGGCGGGACCCCGCCTGAGGCTGCTGATGGTCGCGCGGCTGACTCACCGAGTCGGCCGCGCGGTCGGCTTCCTCCGCCGCGTGGCACCGTTGGAGGACTGACATGCTCGCGCCGCCGTCGACGAGGAGCCGCATCATGGAGGAGCGAACCCAGGCCGGTCGGGTGCTGCAGATGCGACTGGTGGCCGAAGCGCCCGACTATGACCGGGCCGTCGCGTTCTATCGGGACGTGCTCGGTGCTCCCGAAAAGCTGAGCGTCGAGAGCGGCAACGGCGCGAGGGTGACGATCCTCGAGATGGGGCGAGCAACCTTGGAGATCTCCAATCCGGCGCAGGTCGCAATGATCGACGACGTCGAGGTCGGGCGGCGCGTGAGTCCGCCGCTGCGGGTGGCGTTCGAGGTCGCCGACGCCGAGGCGGTGACCGATGATTTGGTCGACGGTGGTGCTGAGCTGATCGCGGCACCGACCGAGACCCCGTGGCAGTCGCTGAACGCGCGGCTTTCCGCGCCGGCGGATCTGCAGATCACCGTGTTCGAGGAGCTGGGCGGCCGGCCCCGGTAGCCCTTCCGGCCAGGCCCCCGACCGCGCATGTGGCTAGCCTTTCTGCGTGCTGTATCTGGTCCGCCACGGCCAGACTGCGGCGAATGTTGCCGGGCTCCTGCTCGGCCGGGCCGACCCGCCGTTGACCGAGCTGGGCCGCCGGCAAGCCATGGCGATCGCCGCCGCGTTGCCCGCTCCGGCGCGGATCGTATCGAGCCCGCTGAGTCGAGCGCGGGACACCGCAGCAGCCTTCGGGCCGGCGGTCGAGATCGACGAGCGCTGGGTGGAGATGGACTACGGCGAGCTCGACGGCCGGCCGGTCGCCTCGGTGAGCGCCGATTTCTGGTCGCGGTGGCGAACGGATCCGGACTTCGCGCCCTCCGGTGGAGAGTCACTGGCGGCGGTGGGGGAGCGGGTGCGGTGCGCGTGCACCGAGCTCGCCGAGTCAGCAACGGGCGCGGATGTGGTGGTCGTCAGCCATGTGTCGCCGATCAAGGCGGCGATCGCCTGGGCTCTGGGGGTGACCGATGCGGTGGCGTGGCGGATGTATGTCGACGACGCCGCCGTCGCCCGCGTCGACATGGGCCCGCCGGCGCCGGTGCTGATGTCGTTCAACGAGCTGTTCCCTGTCCGTGAGACAGCCGCAGGAGACCCCGGATCAGCCTCGGGCGACCTCCCGTAGCTCGGTGAAGAACCGCTCGGCCGTCTGCGCCCAGGTCGGCAGCGATTCCGCCCGCGCGGCGGCGGCGGCGGCCAACCGCAGGCGGTAGTCGTCGTCGATCGCGAGCCGTTCGAGTGCGCGGCTGAGGCCGTCGACGTCGCCGGGTTCGAGCAGCACACCTTCCCGGCCGTCGGCGGCGAGGTGTGGAAGATTGCCCGCTCGCCAGCCGACGACGGGCAGCCCGGCCGCCATGGCCTCTCCGTACACGGTGCCGTACGGTTCGCGCAGGCTGGGCAGCACGAACACGTCCGCATCCCGGTAGAAGGCCGCAACCCGCTCCTTCGACACCGGGCCATGAACCCGCACCCGACCGGTCAGGTCGCTGTGTGCCAGCCGGGCGCGAACCCGCTCGGCGTACGCCGGATCGGCCCGGTCGTCACCGACGACGTGCAGGGTCGCAGTGCCGGACGGCAGGGCAGCCAGGGCCTCGAGCACGGTGAGCAGGCCCTTGCGCGCTACCCAGTTGCCGACGAACAGCAGTGCGGCACTGCGGCCGTCGCGCAGATCCTCGCCCTGGTACGGAGGCACGTGCGAGCCGGCCACATCGCGGCCGGGCGCCACGACGCGGAGCTGTCGACGGGGGAAGCCTTCGGCCACGAACGTCTCCGCCAGGGCGTCACTGGCCACGAGCAACCGGGCCGCCCGGCGGTATACGGCGAGGTCGAGATGCGCCTGTACCCGCGTCCGCAGCCTGCCGTGGTCGATACCGCCCGGCGTCTGGTGAACGCTGGCGGCGAGCGGGAAGTCGAGCCGGCGGGGGGCAAGCCAGAGCGCCAGATAGCCGGCGACGATGCTGTCGACCAGCACGACATCGGCACCGGCCGAGCGGGCATCGCGCACGACCGCCGCCGCCCGCAGGGCAGGCAGCGGGAAGGGGTTGTCGGAAAACGAGCTGAACAACACGCGGGCATCGTGGTGACCCGCGGCCTCGGCCATCCGCCGGTGGTACAGATAGCCTCCGGTCAACCGCCCGGGGTCTCCGAGGGTGAGCAGACCGATCGTCAACATGCGTGTCGTCCACGTCGCACCGACGCCGTTCGGGGACGCCGGCCTGTTCGGCGGCGGTGAACGATACCCGCTGGCGCTGGCCCGGTCCATGGCCGGACAGGTCGACTGCGAGCTGGTCACGTTCGCGAAGCAGCCGGGTGTGGTCCGGGAACCCGGCGGACTGACCGTCCGCTTTCTCCGTCCGGTGGCCACGTTGTTCGCGCATCCGGCGCACCCCCTCGCCCCACGCCTTCCGCGGGCCCTGCGCGATGCCGACATCGTCCATACGCATCAGCTGCGCAGCACCCCCAGCCGCCTCGCCGCGCTGGCCGGGCGTGCACACGGCCAGCGCGTGGTGACGACCGACCATGGACTGGCTGGAGGAGACTGGCTCGGCGTCCTGCCTCGCCTGTTCGACCGCTTCCTCACCGTCTCGGCCTACTCGGCCCGAGTGCTCCGCGTGCCGGAGGAGCTGACGCGGGTGGTCTACGGCGGCGCCGATCCCGACCGGTTCATGCCCGGACCGGCGTCGCCTCGACGGGGCATCCTGTTCGTCGGGCGCATGACTCCGCACAAGGGCCTCGACCGACTCATCCCGGCGCTGCCCGCAGGCGCAACTCTCACGGTGGCCGGTACTATCGGCCACGACCGCAAGCCACCCGAGTCCGGCTATCCGGCATTGCTCCATCGGCTCGCGGAGGGACGCCGGGTCAGGTTCACCGGCCGGGTGGCCGATGCCGAGCTTCCTGCTCTGTTCCGTGGCGCCGCGGTGTTCGCCCTGCCATCGGTGGAGCACACCTGCTATGGCCGCCAGGTGCGGATCTCGGAGCTGTTGGGTCTGTCTGTGCTGGAGGCCATGGCCAGCGGGCTGCCTGTTGTCGCCAGCAGGCTCGGCGGCGTACCCGAGGTCGTCGTCGACGGGGAGACGGGCTTCCTCGTCAGCCCAGGCGACGTCGACGAGTTGCACGACCGGCTGGCCCTGCTGCTCGGCGATCCGGCCCTGGCCGCGGATATGGGCCGGCGCGCCCGCGAAGTGGTTCTCGAGCGCTTCACCTGGGAGCACTGCGCCGCGCGCTGCGTGGCCGCCTATCGAGAGTTGATGACCTGATTGAGGTTCTCGAGGTCCAACGCTGTCGGTCCGTTGCGGATAATCCAGTCATGGCTTACGACCACGAGTTGGCCGACCACATCCGCGACCTGGTCGCCGGCGAGGACGGCCTCACCGAACAGCCGATGTTCGGTGGCCTGGCGTTTCTGATCAACGGAAACATGTCGGTTGCCGCCAGTGGGCACGGCGGGTTGCTGGTCCGGGTGGACCCGGCGGAGACCGAATCGCTGGTCGACAGTGAGCGGGTGACGCCTATGGTCATGCGCGGAAAGGAGATGCGCGGCTGGCTGCGCGTCGATGCCGCGGCCGTGGGTGCAGCCGACGCGCTCGAGCAGTGGGTGGAACGCGGCGTCGCCTACGCGCGGTCGTTGCCCGCCAAGGGCAAGGGCCGGCGCCGCGGTACCGCCGCCACCGGATGAGCCGAAGCGCAGCACTGGCGCCGGACCTTCAGGTGCGGCTCGATCCGCGGCGGCCGAGTCGCGTCACTGGGCCCGTTCGCGCTCGGCGTCGGGGAGGGTGGGGACGTCGGTGGGGTAGAGGCCGGCGGCGAAGCCGTAGACCTGGTCGCCGGCTCGGGGGATCTGGGCGAACCGCCGGGCGACCTCCTGGACCTCTGCCCAGAAGCTTCGTACGTCCTCGATCGGGATGCGGGCGTGCACGAGCAGGCACCGCAGCTCGTCGGCCGCGTGGGCCGGCGCGGACTCGGCGGCCGCCTCCGCGAGCCCGTTGATGGACGCCACGACCTGCTTGTCCTCGGGGCGATTGAGCATGCCGATGTAGAGCGTGCGGGCGACCCGACCGTAGTACCGCTCCTCGATCGCCCGCACTCGCCGGGTGCGCACCACGCGGAGGAGGCCGGCGCCGACGAGGAGGTTCACGTGGTAGGCGACCGTGCTCTTGGGCCGGTCGACCGCGTGCGCCATCTCGGTGACGGTGGCGGCCCGCTCGAGGAGCAACTCCAGCAGGGTCGCACGCAGCGGGTCGGCCAGCGCGCGCAGCTGTTCGGGCGCGGTGACCACCACCATCTCGTCGAGGTCGTAATCTGGGATCTGCGCATTGACCGACATATCTCGACCATTCTAAACTCGTGGATCATTCAATGACCGTCGTCCGATGATTGGAGTGTAGAGATGGCCGAAGTCGTGCTGTTCCACCACGTGCAGGGACTCACCGACGGGGTGCGCGCGTTCGCTGAGAAGCTGCGCTCCGGCGGGCACACGGTGCACACTCCGGACCTGTTCGACGGAGAGCTGCCGGCGACCATCGACGACGGCGTCGCGCTCACTCGACGCATCGGCGATGCTCTCGACGAGCGTGCCGACCGGGCCGTGGTCGACCTGCCAAAGGGCCTGGTGTACGCGGGCTTCTCCTGGGGTGCCGGCACGGCGCAGCGGTTCGCTCAGACCCGCCCGGGCGCGCGCGGCGCGCTGCTCTACGAGTCCTGCATCCCGATCACCGGCGAGTGGGCCTTCGGGCCGTGGCCGGACGGCGTGCCGGTGCAGATCCACGGCATGGACGAGGACCCGTTCTTCGCGCTGGAGGGCGACATCGACGCCGCCCGCGAGTTGGTCGAGACGGTCGGGTCCGAGCTGGCCGAGCTGTTCGTCTACCCGGGCGACCGGCACCTGTTCGCCGACAGCTCGCTGCCGTCCTACGACGCCGACGCGGCGGCGCTGGTGGTGCAGCGTTCGCGCGAGTTCCTCGACCGGCTGAGTTGACTCGGTCAGGGCAATCAGGCGAAGGTCTCAGCCGACGGATTCACGGTAGCTGCCAAAGGCCGCGGGCGTCTCCCACACCCGGACGCTGAGCACCTCGCCACCGGCATCCCGCACGGCCTGCGACAGCTCATCGTGTAGCCACCGGGCGAAGACCTCGACGGTCACCGCTTCGGCGTCATCCGGCCGGATGAGCTCCAGGTCCTTGTCTGCAACCCGCCCGACCACCTCACCGAGAGCGGCATCGAGCAGGTCGAGGTCGCACACCCAGCCCTTCCCGCGCAGACGTGAGCTCTCGACGACCAGCTCGACCCGGTAGTCGTGGGTGTGCAACTGCCCTTCCGGACCGGCCATGCCGGGCATGACATGCCAGGCCTGCACCTCAGCACTGGTTCCGACGGCGTACATGCCCCATCAGTAGCACAGGGCGGCGTGGATCAGACCGTCGTCGCCACGGTCGACGGCGGCGAACGCCTCGGCTGCGTCGGCGAAGGCGAAGGTGTGCGTGGCGAGTGCC
>DATFBR010000129.1:0-17118 GCA_035253685.1 Jiangellaceae bacterium | reverse complement strand
CTTGCCGGACGTACGATCCGCTCTCCCGTACTCTCGCATCTCACTCAGCACCGCCATCTACATGCACACATGCATCTCCACCACGCTAGCTCACCACCTCCAGCAGCGGCCTCCATCACTCCTCCCGCAAACGCACCTCACCCGCCTTCCTCCCATTACCTACCGCAGTACCATCAAATTCCAACCGAGGACAGCAGCCGGCCACCACGCTCTGGTCGCACGGATTGACGATGTCGCCGACGCCACCGGCACGGGCGGAGGCCCACCGTCCCTCGAGATGGAGGTTCGGCACCGGCCTCCCTGGGATCGAGCCGCTTCCGGCCGGTTGAGTGATCGCGGTCCTGGTCACGGCGACCGATCAGGGGCGACCGGTGGCGAGCCAGGCCCGACCACGGTGTCTCTGACAACGTCCGCCAGTGGTTGCATATGACACAACTTGAGCTCTAACCGAAACAGTATCGTGAGGCTGTGCGTCGAAGTCAGGTCGGTTCGTCATCGGCTGTCACGCGATGCGCCCGTAGCCCAGTCGCTCCGAGATCTGGGCTGCGGCCGACACGGTTTGCTTGGCAACCCGGGTCAGGCTGTCCGGCGTCAGCCGGTAGGCCGGCCCCGACGCGCTCAGCGCGGCGACCACGTCGCCTTCGAATGAACGTATTGGTGCGGCGACGGCGTTGAGGCCGACCTCCAGCTCCTCCAGGCTGAATGCGTAGCCGTTGGTCCGAATGATGCCGAGTTGGCGGCGGAGGTCGTCGGGGTCGGTGATCGTGTTGGGGGTGAAGCGCGGCAGCGGTCGGGCCAGGTGTCCGTCGAGCTCGTCGGCGGGCATGTGGGCGAGGAAGACCTTCCCGCTGGAGGTCGCGTGCAGCGGGTTGCGCTTGCCGACCCAGTTCACCGTGGTGACCGCCGAGGAGCCCATCACCTGATCAACATTGAACATCGAGTCGCCGTCGTGGATGGCCAGGTTGACCGTCTCACCGACGTCCCGTGCGAGGGCCTGGCACACGGGCCGGCTGACCCGGTTGATGTCCAGGCTCGCGGTCACCGCACTCGCGAGGTTGACCACACCGAACCCGAGTCGGTACTTGCCGCGGGCGACGTTCTGTTCCACCAACCCGCGCGACTCCAGGGTCGTGAGCAGCCGGAAGGCGGTCGACTTGTGCACGCCGAGCTCGTCTGCGATCTCGGTGACGCCGGCTTCTCCCGTCCGGGCAAGGGTCATCAGGATCGAGACGGCGCGGTCCACGGACTGCACGACGAACGGCTCGCTCGGGCCACTGTTGCTCATGCCGCAACATGTTACCGGCAACCCGTCAACTCGGCGCCGACCTCAGTGCGGGTGGAACGAACTCACTGTTGACGAGCGTCGCCTCGGCTGAGAGACTCCGGACTGTTGCTTCTATAGAGGAGAGTTCCGTCATGCGCAACGATGCCGCCGAGGTCGTGGTCGTCGGTGCCGGCATCGTGGGTTGCAGCGTCGCCGAGCGCCTGACCGCCTTGGGTGTGCGAAGCGTCCTGGTCGTCGACCAAGGGCCACTGTTCCGGACCGGTGGCTCCACATCGCATGCGCCCGGCCTGGTGTTCCAGACCAACGCGTCGCAGACGATGAGTCGGCTGGCTAGGTACAGCGTCGAGAAGTACCGGGGGCTCCGGTACCGGGGTGCCGCCTGCTTCGACCCGGTGGGCAGCATCGAGGTCGCGGCGACACCCGAACGCTGGACCGATCTGAAGCGCAGGCACGGGCTGGCCACGTCGTGGGGCATCGAGTCGCACCTGTTCGCCCCGGACCAGATGGTCCGGCGGGTCCCGCTGGTGGACCCGGCCCGGATCCACGGCGGGCTGTTCGTGCCCAGCGACGGCCTCGCCCGGGCGGTCTGGGCCGCGGCGGCGATGGCGGACCTCGCCCGGCAGCGCGGGGCCCGGTTCGCCGGCGATACCGAGGTCACCGGGATCGATGTCGCCGACGGCCGGGTGACCGGCGTGCTCACGACGAGCGGCCGCATCCCGGCCGACCTCGTCGTGTGCTGCGCCGGGATCTGGGGCCCCCGGATCGGGCGGATGGCCGGCGTGCCCGTTCCGCTCATGCCGTTCCAGCACCAGTACGTGAAGACCACGCCGCTCGCGTCGCTGGCCGGTGAGACGGACGAGGCGAGGCACCCGATCCTGCGGCATCAGGACAGCGCGATGTACTTCCGGCAGCATCGCGACCGGTACGGCATCGGCAACTACAACCATGTCCCGTTGCCGGTGGCACCGGACGACATCCTGCGTCCGGGCCAGGCGCCGATCATGCCCAGTGTCACCGACTTCACGCCCGAGGACTTCAAGCAGGCGTGGGCGGACGCGGTGACGCTGCTGCCGGAGATCGGCTCGGCCGAGATCGACGAGTCGTTCAACGGGATGTTCTCGTTCACGCCGGACGGCCTGCCGCTCATTGGCGAGTCCCGATCGGTGCGCGGCTTCTGGCTGGCCGAGGCCGTATGGGTCACCCATGGACCCGGGGTCGGCAGGGCCGTCGCAGACTGGATTGCCACCGGCCGGCCGGGTATCGACCTGCGCGAGTGCGACCTGCACCGGTTCGAGCGGTACGCCACCAGCCCCGGCTATGTGGCTCGGCGCGGCTGGCAGCAGTACGACGAGGTCTACGACGTCATCCATCCGCAGCAACCGCTGGAGCAGCCGCGACCGTTGCGGACGAGCCCGTGGTACCCGCGGCAAGCTGACCTCGGGGCATTCTTCCTCGAGTTCAACGGCTGGGAGCGGCCGCACTGGTTCGAGGCGAACAGCGGGCTCGTCCGGGGCAGGGACATCCGGCGGCCTGGCGACTGGGCCGCGCGCTACTGGTCACCCGTGATCGCCGCGGAGCACTTGGCCGCGCGGGAGCGGGTGGCGATGTTCGACATGACCACGCTGCCGCGGGTGGAGGTACGTGGTCGGGGCGCTCTTGGCTTCCTGGACCGGCTCACCACCGGGAACCTCGACCGGGCACCGGGCTACGTGACGTACGCGCTGATGCTCGATGAGACCGCGGGGATCAGGAGCGACGTCACGGTCGCCCGCCTGGCATCGGACCGCTTCCAGGTGGGGCTCAACGGCGCCCGTGACGTGGACTACCTGGAGCGTGCGTTGCCGACCGACGGGTCGGTGCAGGTGCGCGACATCACCGGCATGACCTGCTGCATCGGGCTGTGGGGGCCGCGCGCCCGTGACGTCGTCGCACCGCTAGCCGCCGACGACTTCTCCGCCGCCGGCTTCGGTTTCTTCCGGTGCCGGGAGACGTTCATCCGCGAGGTGCCAGTCACCGCGCTGCGCCTGTCCTATGTGGGCGAGCTCGGCTGGGAGCTCTACACGACCGCCGATTTCGGGCTGCGGCTGTGGGACCTGCTCTGGGCGGCAGGGCAGGATCACGGGATCCTCGCTGCGGGCCGGGGTGCGTTCACCGGGATGCGTCTGGAGAAGGGCTATCGGCTGTGGGGTACCGACATGTGGAGCGAGCACGACCCGGATGAGGCCGGCGTCGGTTTCGCCGTGCGGTCGGGTAAGACCGGGTACGTCGGCTTCGACGCGCTCCGGGAACGACGCGAGGCAGGACCGCGGCGGCGGCTTGTCTGCCTCAGCGTCGACGACGGCACGGTGGTGATGGGCAAGGAGCCGGTCCGCGCGGCTGGCGAGCCGGTCGGTTTCGTCACCAGCGCCGGTTATGGCTACAGCGTGGGGATGAGCATCGCGTTCGCGTGGGTGCCGCCGGACCTGTCGGCGGAGGGCACCGCGCTGGAGATCGAGTACTTCGCGGGGCGGCATCCCGCGACCGTGCGGCGTGAGCCGCTGTTCGACCCCGAGATGAGCCGGATGCGGGCATGACACGACACACGATCCTCGACGGAATCGGCAACACCCCGCTCATCGAGGTGGACGGGATCTGGGCCAAGCTCGAGTACCTCAACCCGTCAGGTTCGATCAAGGCGCGGGTGGCGAAATACATGATCGACCGGGCGGAACAGGAGGGCCTGCTCCGCCCCGGCGATACCATTGTCGAGGCGAGCAGCGGCAACACCGGAAATGCCCTGGCCATGGTCGCCGCGGTGAAGGGTTACCGGATGCTGGTCGTCATGCCCCGCGGCATGAGCAGCGAGCGGGCCGCGATCTCGCGAGCGTTCGGCGCCGACGTGCTGCTGGTCGGCGATTTCCACGTGAGCGCGGCGAGGGAGAAGGCCCGCTCGCTCGGCCGGCAGAAGGGCTATTTCTGCCCGGCGCAGTTCGATAACGAGTGGAACGTCGAGGAGAATCGGGTCTGGCTGGGTCCGGAGATCCTGGGTCAGCTGCCGGCGGGGGTCACGCCGGACCTGCTGGTGGCCGGGGTGGGCACCGGCGGCACGTTGATCGGGGTGGGCCAGGCGTTCCGGGCGGTGCGGCCCGACGTGCGCCTGGTCGGTGTCGAGCCGGACGAGTCGTGCACGATCTGCTGCGGCGAGGTTGGCCGGCACCAGATCGAGGGCATCGCGGACGGTTTCGTTCCTACCCTGTTCGCCCGGCACCGGCACGAGGTGGACGACGTCGTCGCGGTGTCCAGTGCCGAGGCGATCGAGGCGATGCGCTACCTGATCTGCCGCCACGGGCTGTTCGTCGGCCCGAGTTCCGGGGCACACTTCGCCGTCGCGCAGCGGCTGCGCACGTCGCACGCCGACCTGGGCTGCGTCGTCACGCTGTTCTGTGACGAGGGCGAGAAATACCTGAGCGAGCACTTCCCGATGGGCGCACCAGCGGCCTGACCAAGAAGGAGGATGTCGTGTCACCCGTGAACGAGCACCCGGAAATATTGCTCTACACGCGGCTGCGCAAGTCGCCGTACTTCTACTCGTCCCGTAAGCACGGCGTGGCGATGTACAGCGTCTACAACCACACCTATCACCCGCGGCACTACGGGGACCCGGTCGAGGAGTATTGGGCGCTGCTGAACGGGGTGACGCTGTGGGACGTCGGGGTGGAGCGGCAGGTGGAGATCACCGGCCCGGACGCCTTCGACTTCGTCAACTACCTGGTACCGCGGGATCTGCACAAGTGCCGGGTCGGCCAGTGCAAGTACGTGTTCGTGACGGCGCCGGACGGCGGGATCATCAACGACCCGGTGCTGCTGCGCTTGGAGGAGAACCGCCTCTGGCTGTCCCTAGCGGACAGCGACGTCTTGCTGTGGGCCATGGGGGTGGCTCACAACTCCCGCTTCGATGTGCAGATCCGCGAGCCCGACGTCGGGCCGGTGCAGGTCCAGGGGCCGAAGTCGGGCGACGTCATGGTGGACCTGTTCGGCGAGAAGGTGCTGGAGATCCCGTACTACTTCCTGGCCAGCTACGACCTGGACGGGCTGGACGTCATCGTGTCCCGGACCGGGTACACCGCGGAGCTCGGGTTCGAGATCTACTCCCGGAACGCCAGCCGGGACGCGGACGCCCTGTGGGACAAGGTGCTGCAGGCCGGCGAGCCGCACGGGCTGCGGGTGATCGGTCCGTCCCACATTCGGCGCATCGAGGGCGGCATCCTCGCCTGGGGCTGCGACATGGATCTGACCACCAACCCGTTCGAGGTCGGGTACGGGTTCGGCTCGACCTGGATGGTCGACCTGGACCAGGAGGCCGACTTCGTCGGAAAGGCAGCCTTGAAGAAGATCAAGGCTGCGGGGATCTCCCGCAAGCTAGTGGGCGTCGAGATCGGCGGCGGCCGGCTCGGCGCTTACAACGACGGCTCCATGATCGACTTCTTCCCGGTCCGGCGGGACGACGAGGTCGTCGGCAAGGTCACCTCCGCGTGCTGGTCACCGCGTCTGGACAAGAACATCGGGTTCGCGATGGTGCCCGTCGAGCTGGCCGAGATCGGGACAGAGCTGCGGGTCGAGCGCCCAGACGGCGTGGTCGACGCGGTGGTGGTCGAGAAGCCGTTCATCGACCCCAAGAAGGAGACCCCCAAGCAGGACCTGACCCATCCGCACTAGCGGGACACTCCTAGCGCGGGATCAGGCCCGTTCGGAGCGTGGCATGCGAGACCTGACCCAGCGAACGCTTCTCGAGTGGCTGTCGCACCCGAGGTTCGAGGTGATCCCGCTTGCCGACATGGTGCAGCGGGTACGCGACGCGGTGCCGCCGGACGTGACGGTGACGGTGACGGCCTCGCCGACGAAGGGGATCGAGGCCACCCTCGACCTCAGCGTCGGGCTGGCCGCGCTCGGCTATTCGGTGGTGCCGCACCTGTCCGCCCGGCTGGTGCACGACACCCCGCACTTGAAGGACATCCTGTCCAGGCTGCACGGCGCCGGGGTGCGCGAGGTGTTCGTCGTCGCCGGCGACGTGCAGCGGCCGGCGGGCGAGTTCGCCGGCGCGCTACCGCTGCTGGAGGCGATGGCCGAGCTGGGACCCGGACTGGAACGCATCGGGATCGCCGGCTATCCGGAGAGCCACCCGTTCATCGAGGACGACGTCACCATCCAGTCGATGTGGGACAAACGCCGGTACGCCAGCTACATCGTCAGCCAGGTCTGCTTCGATCCGAAAACGCTCGGCGGGTGGGTGCGGCGGGTCCGGCGACGCGGCGTTCAGCTGCCGATCTATGTGGGGCTGCCGGCGCCGATCGACCGGCTCAAGCTCATGCGGATCTCGGCGAAGATCGGGATAAGGGAGTCGGCCCATTTCCTGCGGGGGCACCGCAACTGGCTGTGGCGGCTGATGCTGCCCGGCGGGTATTCACCCGACCGTTTCCTGGCCGGGCTGCTGCCGTTCGCGTCGGAGCGGGGCAGCGCCCTCGCCGGCCTGCACGTCTACACCTTCAACGACCTCGAGCAGGCCGAGCGGTGGCGGGCCGACCGCATCGTTCGGCTGCGCGGCAGGACCTGACCGAGAGCTAAAGGTATCCCTGATCAACGAACCGAGGACACTGCGATGACGCTCCCCGCCGACCTCGACATCTCGCGCAGCGTCGCGCTCCGTCCGATCCCGGACGTCGCGGCCGACATGGGCATCGGACCCCACCTGCTGGAGCCGTACGGACCGGCCGTCGCGAAGATCCGCCTGGAGGCGATCGACGAGTTGGCCGACCGGCCGAAGGCGAAGTACGTCGTCGTCTCGGCGATCACGCCGACCCCGCTCGGTGAGGGCAAGACGACGACGACGGTCGGGCTCGGACAGGCGTTGCAGCGCATCGGGAAGCGCGCGGTGGTGGCCATCCGGCAGCCGTCGATGGGCCCGACGTTCGGCATCAAGGGCGGTGCCGCCGGCGGCGGCTACAGCCAGGTCGTGCCGATGGAGATCCTCAACCTGCACCTGACCGGCGACATGCACGCGGTGACCGCGGCGCACAACATGCTCGCCGCGATCATCGACAACCACGTGCACCACAACGACGACTTCTTCAACGTCGACCGGCACAGCGTCACGTGGCGTCGGGTGCTGGACGTTTCCGACCGGGTGCTGCGCAACATCGTGGTCGGCATGGGCCAGCGCCAGGATGGGGTCATCCGGCAGACCGGGTTCGACATCACCGCGGCCTCGGAGCTGATGGCGATTCTCGCGCTGTCCACGTCGCTGCAGGACATGCGGCGGCGGCTCGGGCGCGTCGTCATCGGCAATACCGTCGACGGGAAACCGATCACCGCCGAGGTGCTGAAGGCGGCCGGCGCGATGGCCGTCATCCTGCGGGAGGCCGTCAAGCCGAACCTGATGCAGACCGTCGAAGGGTCGCCGGTGCTGGTGCACACCGGGCCGTTCGGCAACATCGCGCACGGCAACTCCTCGATCATCGCCGACTACATCGGGATCCGCGGCGCCGACTTCCTGGTCACCGAGTCCGGGTTCGGTGCCGACATGGGTGCCGAGCGGTTCTTCAACATCAAGTGCCGCTACTCGGGCCTGGTGCCCGATGCGGCGGTCGTGGTCTGCACGGTGCGCGCGCTTAAGGCGCACTCCGGCCGGTACGACATCCGCGCCGGCCGGCCCCTGCCCGACGCGATGCTGGCCGAGAACCCCGACGACGTGCTCGCCGGCGCGGCCAACCTGCGCAAGCAGATCGAGAACATCCGCCTGCACGGAGTGACCCCGGTCGTGGCGATCAACGCGTTCTCGACCGACCACGACGCCGAGCACGACGCCATCCGTTCGGTCGCCGAGGACAGCGGCGTCCGGTCCGCGGTGTGCCGGCATTTCCTCGAGGGCGGCAAGGGCGCGGTGGAGCTTGCCGAAGCCGTCGCTGAGGCGTCGTCGGCACCGAGCGAGTTCCGGTTCCTCTACCCGGACGGCGCCAGCCTGCGGGAGAAGATCGAGACGGTGGCGAGGCGGGTGTACGGCGCCGACGGCGTGGACTACGACCTGGTCGCGTCCCGGCAGCTCGACTCCTACGAGCGCAACGGGTTCGGCGCGTTGCCCGTCTGCATCGCCAAGACGCACCTGTCGGTCTCGTCCGACGCATCGCTCCGGGGAGCGCCGACCGGCTGGCGGCTGCCGGTCCGGGAGGCCCGTGCGGCGGTCGGTGCCGGCTTCGTCACCATCATCTGCGGTGACATCCGCACCATGCCCGGGCTGCCGATGCATCCCGCGGCGCACCGCATCGACATCGACGAGCGCGGCGAGATCGTCGGCCTCTCGTGACGGTGCTGGCCCGGCGGCCCCCTCGTTCCGGTCCTGTGGTGTCCTCGCTCGGGGGCCGCCTCGTGAGTTTCTCCGACCTGCCGGTCGCGGAGTTCCTGCGGGCCGTCGCCGCCCGTGAGCCCGCACCGGGCGGGGGCGCGGTGGCGGCGGTCAGCGTCGCGTCAGGCGCCGCGCTGGCCGCGATGGCGGCCAGGTTCTCACCGGGCATGCAGGACCTGGTCGAGCGCGCCGACCTGCTCCGCGCGGAGGTGCTTCCGCTGGCGGACGCGGACGCGGCCGCTTACGGCCGGGTCCTCGCGGCGTACCGGATGCCGCGGGACGCGCCGGAACGGGCGACCCAGATCGCGGCGACGCTGTCCGAAGCGGCGGACATCCCACTGGCGATCGCGCGCATCGGCGCCGAGGTGGCGTCGATCGGCGCGCGAGTGTTCCAGGCGGGCAACGCCAACCTTCGCGGCGACGCGCTGGCCGCGGTGCGGATGGCCGGAGCCGGCGCACGTACGGCGGCCGCCCTGGCCCGGCTGGACCTGGCCCAGGCTCACCTGACCGACGGCCGCCTGCAGCGCGCCCTGGCTGCTGTCGCGGCCGTGGCCGCGGCCGAGGCGAAGACCGGGCTTGCGGACGCCTGATACATCAGTAGTATATCAGTATGGCGGCGTCGCCCTTGACCAGCCTGACCGTTCTGAACCCGGAACGGACTGAGATCCGGTCGCTGTCTGAGCGTGCCTACTACCTGATTCGCCACCTGATCGTTTCGCTGCAGCTACCGCCGGGCTCGAGCATCGACGAGCGGCGACTGATGACCGACCTCGGCCTGGGCCGGACGCCGATTCGGGAGGCGCTGCGCCGGCTGGCCACCGAGGATCTCGTCGCGGTCTACCCGCGGCGCGGCATGTTCGTCACCGCGGTCGATGCGGGCGACCTAGCCGGCGTCACCGAGGTGCGGCTGGTGCTGGAGGGCCACGCCGCACGCCTCGCCGCCGAGCGCGCGACCCCCGCCGAGCGTGAGCACGCCGCCACCCTGATCGCAGAGGTTGACGCGTGCCACCCCGACGCTGCGCACCCGGCGCTGATCGACCTCGACCAGCGCATCCACCAACACGTCCACCGGTGCACCCACAACCCCTTCCTGGTGGCGACGCTGGAGAACTACTTCGTCCTGGCGCTGCGGATCTGGTTCCTCGTGCTGGATCGGGTCGGCCGGCTCGACGACGCCGTGCGGGAACACCGGAACCTGCTCGACGCGGTCCGCCGGGGCGACCCGGACCGTGCCGAGCGCGTCGTCCGCAAGCACATCACTGGCTTCGAGCGGGAGATCCGGAAGGTGCTCTGAGAACGATGGCCGAGCGCAGATCAGCCCTGTACGACGTGCACCGGCGTCTTGGCGCGGAGATGGTGAAGGGGGGCGGCGACTACCTGTTCCCGCAGTCCTACCAGTCGCCGGTTAGCGAGCACCTGAACGTCCGCCGCAACGTCGGCATCCAGGATCTGTCGTCGATGGGCGAGATCGACGTGAAGGGCCCGGGGGCGGAGCGGCTGCTCAACCAGCTGCTGGTCAACGAGGTCCGGGATCTGGAACCCGGCCGGCTGCGGTACTCGACGATCTGCAACGACGCCGGCGGCGTCGTCGACGACACCACCGTCTACAAGTTCCACGACGAGCATTTCATGGTGGTCGCCAGCAGCGCTCCACGGAAGCAGACGTTGCGCTGGATCAAGGACCACGCGGTCGGCACCGCGACGTACGTCACCGATGTCACCGGCGCGCTGGCGCTGATCACCGTCCAGGGTCCACGGTCCCGCGACCTGTTGAGCGGGACGATCGAGGACGCGCCGGTGGAGTCGCTGAGGTTCTTCCGGTTCGCGCCCGGCCGGATCGGCGAGACCGAGCTGATCGTCTCGCGTTCTGGGTACACCGGGGAGCTCGGCTACGAGCTCTACGTCCCCGCCGAGGAAGCCGCTTCGGTCTGGGACGCGGTGACCATCCGAGGCCGGGACTTCGGGCTGATGCCGTACGGCGTGCTGGCTATGCAGTCGCTGCGGGTGGAGAAGGCACTGCCGCTGTACGGGAACGACATCAACGAGAACTACACGCCGTTCCACGTCGGCCTGGACCGGTGGATCCGGTTTGACAAGCGCGAGTTCATCGGCCGGGACGCGCTGCTGCGCGTGCAGGAACGCGGGCCTGAGGAGCGCTGGGTGGGGCTGGTGCTGGACAGCCCGGTTCCGGCCGAAGTGGACGACAAGGTGTCCACGGTTGGGGACATCGCCGCTGTCCGGGAGAAGATCCTCGCCGGGCACGAGGCGCAGGACTACGCGGACACCGTGCTGCCCGGCAGCGAGGTCGTCGGGCACGTGACGGTGAGCCTGCGCGGGCACACCGTGGACAAGATGCTGGCGATGGCGTACGTCCGCTCCGGGATCGCCTGGCCGGGCAGCCGCCTGGTGGTGTCCATCAACGGACGGCCATGCCCGGCAACGGTGGTGCACACCCCGTTCTTCGACCCGCAGGGCGTCCGGATGAAGTCCTGAGGAGACCCGCCATGTACCCGTACGCACACTCCCGGCGGTACGACGTCATCGTCGTCGGCGTCGGTGGCATGGGTTCTGCCGCCTGCTACTACCTCGCGCGTCGCCGCAAGCGGGTGCTCGGGCTGGAGCGCTACGACGTGCCACATGAGATGGGCTCGTCGCACGGGCACACCCGGATCATCCGGCTGGCCTACTACGAGGATCCGTCGTACGTGCTCTTGCTGGTCCGGGCGTTCGAGCTGTGGCGCGGTCTGCAGGCCCGGGTCGGCGAGCAGTTGCTGCATGTCACCGGATCGGTCGACGCCGGGCCGGCCGACTCCTGGGTGTTCAAGGGGGCGCTTCGGTCTGCGGTCGAGCACGACCTGCCGCACCAGGTCCTCACCAGCGACGAGCTGACCAACCGGTATCCCGGTTACCGGCTGCCGCGCGAGCTGATGGCGCTGTTCCAGCCGGACGGGGGGTTCCTGCTGCCGGAGCGGTGCATCGTGTCCTATGTGGAGGCGGCACACGCCGAGGGAGCCGAGGTCCACGGGCGGGAGGCTGTGCTCGAGTGGCAGCCGACAGCTGACGGCGTGCGAGTCATCACCGAACGCGGGACGTACGAGGCGGACCGGCTCGTCGTCACCGCCGGCGCCTGGAACGCCAGCCTGCTGCCGGTGCTCGCCCCGTTCGCGGTGCCCGAGCGGCAGGTGCTGGCCTGGTTCCAGCCGGCCCGGCCGGAGCTCTTCATGCCGGACCGGTTCCCGGTGTTCAACCTGATCACCGACGAGGGCCGGTTCTACGGGTTCCCGGTCTTCGGCATCCCCGGCTTCAAGATCGGAAAGTACCACCACTTCGAGGAGCAGGGGCTTCCCGAGGCACTGGACCGCGAGCCGCACTGGACCGACGAGGCGGTACTACGAGAGTTCACCGCGCGTCATTTCCCGGAGGCGGCCGGGCCGACGATGACGCTGCGCTCGTGCATGTTCACGAACACGCCGGACAACCACTTCCTCATCGACCTGCACCCGGCGTATCCCCAGGTGTCCTTCGCTTCGGCCTGCTCCGGGCACGGGTTCAAGTTCGGGAGCGTGATCGGCGAGATCCTGGCGGACCTCGCTGAGCGGGGCCAGTCCCGGCACAACATCGAGCTTTTCCGGCTCGACCGGTTCACCGGTCGGCCGGCCGAGCGGCCCCGTCCAGGCCAGGCGATAGTGGCGACCCGGTCCCGGCCGCCGCTGCCCGGGCCGGCGGGCGACAGGCCGCTCGACAGCCGCCGCGGTCCGCGCGTCGCCGCCGCGAGGTTCGCGGCCGAACGACCCTACCGAGGCAGTCCTGGCGGCTGGTCCGACAACGAGCGCACCTCAACCGTCACGGAGGAGGGCCTGGACGCGCTGCGCCCCTTCTGGTGACTGGCCCGCGAGTCACCCGGTGTCCTGCTTCCGACTGGCACCAACCGCCACCGCCGGCAGAACCAGGAGCCCTGCCAGCGGCAGTAGCGCGACCGCTCCGAACCCGAGCGTCGCCGCGATCGGGCCACCAACCGCCGGCCCGACCAGGCAACCGACGATGGCCAGCCGGGACCAGACGACCATGGCGCTGACAATCCGTTCTACCGGCACGGCATCGAGGAGTACGCCGGTAGAGCCGGTCTGGCCGGCGCCGACCCCGATGCCGGTCGCGGCCAGCGCGAGGAGCCAGATCGGCACGCGGTCGGTCGCCCCTGCCAGCACAACGCCAGCGGTGAGCAGGACCGACCCAATGGCGAGAGCCACAGCTGGTGGCGTGCCGGCGGCCAGGACAGAGCCCAGTGCGACGCAGGCCCCACCGACAGATACGCCAGGGCGATCTGCACTTGAGACAGCTGGCTGGCGAAGTGCAACGGCAGGACGCCATCGGCGACGCCGGTCCCGAGGACGGCGAGCGTGATGCCGACCGCGGCGACCCTGAACCCGGGTCGACGCAGGGCGGTCCGTCAGGCCGGAATGCGCGCCGGGCGCGCGGCGGGAGGACCGCGGCTAGCAGCCGCCGGCCAGCACTGCGACCAGGTAGCCGACAAGCGGGCGTTGCGTGCCACCCAAGGCTCCAAGTCCGGGCCCGATCAGCCCACCGATGGAGTAGGCGGCGTAGATCCGGCTCATGCACACGTACTCCTGGTGGGGCCAATGCTCCAAAGTGCCGAACGTCACGCCGATCCAGAGCCCTCCTGAGCCGATCACCGCGACGAGCCGAGGAATCGTCAAATTGTGTGGATCGCGGGTCCTCGCATGATCACGCGGCGACCTCCTTGGGTCGCTCGACCAACCGGCCCTTCTCGAACCTGGCCCCCGCTCGCACCAGCGCCACCAGGTGCGGCCCGCTGACCGCACCCGGCCTCCTTCGCGCCGACGGGGAACGACCCAGTTGCCCGCAGGAGCCGCAGGGACAGGCGGAATCTGATGCGCGTGCCCAAAGCGACAGTGAAGGGCCCACAGCGCGGCTCCCAGCGTCCGACTAACGCACGGCCTCAACCGGACCAAGCAGCTACGACGTCAGCGGGCAACCACTGCCCATTTTCAGCCCGGACGGGCCTCCCCGCGGGGGAAATCAGGGACTAACGCTGCCACGATTCCTTCATGAGCACCGCTCGTCTTTGGCTGTCTGGCCTTCCCGGCCGGGGTGCCACATGCTTCGACAGAGAGCTGGCGCTGGGTCCGGAGGGGGCATGACGTCTCGCCTGAGCTGGTAGCGGCATCTCGCACCCTGTCATTCGTGATGCGCGACTTCCCGCGAGGGCGCAGGAAGCCGCGGTCTCGTCGCTCGAGCGACACGGCGGCGCTTCCTTGGGGTATTGAACCCACTGGACGAGTTGTTGCATGATAAGCGCCTGCAGCTCCTTATGCAACAATCCTGCCAGCGCTTCCGACCACCCATCGCCTGACGAGGCCTCAGCGGGAAGGCGGCGCGGTCCGTCTCCCACATGACGGCCAGGGGAGCTGACCGTGCGAAGACTCGCCACCCGGGCCGTCGACCCCCAGATCTTCTGGATCGCGTTCGCTGTCGCCGCGCTGTTCGTGCTCTGGGGCGCCCTGTTCACCGACAACCTCGCCGCGGTCGCCAAGACCGTTCTGGACTGGATCATCTCCACGTTCGGCTGGGTCTTCATCCTGAGCACGGCGCTCTTCCTGGCCTTCACGCTCTTCCTGGCCTTCGGGCGCTTCGGCCACGTCCGGCTCGGCAAGGACGACGAGAAGCCGGAGTTCAGCACCCTGTCGTGGATCGCCATGATGTTCAGCGCGGGCATGGGGATCGGCCTGATGTTCTTCGGGGTCGCCGAGCCGATCTCCCACCTCGCCAGCCCGCCACTGGGCCTGGCCGAGCCGAACACCGAGGAGGCCGCCCGGCTGGCCATGCAGTACTCGTACTTCCACTGGGCGCTGCATCCGTGGGCGATCTATGCGGTGGTTGGCCTCGCGCTGGCCTACTCGACCTTCCGCAAGGGGCGACCGAACCTGATCAGCTCGACGTTCACCTCGGTCCTCGGTGACCGCGTGGGGCGCGGACCGGGCAAGACCATCGAGATCCTGGCCATCTTCGCCACCTTGTTCGGCAGCGCCACCTCGCTGGGCCTGGGCGCGGCGCAGATCGACGGCGGGCTCAACTTCCTGTGGGACGTCCCGATCTCAGCCGGAATCCAGATCGCGGTCATCGTCGTGGTCACCGTCCTGTTCATCCTGTCGGCGGTGAGCGGGGTCTCGCGTGGCATCCAGTACCTGAGCAACCTCAACGGGGTCCTGGCCGTGCTGCTGGCGCTGTTCCTGTTCCTGGTCGGACCGACGGTGTTCATCCTCAACAACCTCACCGAGTCCTTCGGTGGCTACATGAACAACCTGATCCCGATGAGCTTCCGGGCGGCCACCTTCGGCCAGAAGTCCTGGTTGACCGGCTGGACGATCTTCTACTGGGCGTGGTGGATCTCCTGGGCACCGTTCGTCGGGGCCTTCATCGCCCGCATCTCCAGGGGCCGCACGATCCGGGAGTTCGTGCTCGGCGTGCTGCTGGCCCCGAGCATGGTGACCTTCATCTGGTTCGCGGTGTTCGGCGGAGCGGCCCTCGAGCTCCAGCTGTCGGGCGGGGCCGACATCGCGGCGGCGGTGTCGGAGAGCCAGGAGGTGGCGCTGTTCTCAGTGCTGGAGCAGTTCCCCTTCGAGATCGTCACCTCGCTGGTGACGATCTTTCTGGTCGCGCTGTTCTTCATCAGCGGCGCCGACGCGGCGTCGGTCGTCATGGGCATGCTGTCCTGCCGTGGCACGCTCAGCCCGCAGCGGGGGGTCGTGATCACCTGGGGTGCCCTGACCGGCCTGGCCGCGATCGTGCTGCTGCTGGCCGGGGGGTTGGTCGCCCTGCAGCAGGCGTCGATCATCGTCGCCCTGCCGTTCACGTTCGTCATGGTCGGGCTCTGCTACGCCCTGCTCGAGGACCTGCGCAGCGAGCCGCGCCCGGGCCTTGTGCCGGCGCGGCCGCTCCCGGACCGCGGCGAGCCGGCACTTGACGGGGTCATGGCGCCGAGCCCAGAGCGCTCGGGCGGCGCACCAGGCAATCCTGTAAGTGGAAGGGAGGGCACACGGTGAACCGACGACGGCCGCGCCCGGGCCCTCGCGTCCTGGTGACCCTGTCGCTGGTGCTCCTCGCGGCCGCCTGCGCCGACGAGGGCGCGACGGGCGGCGCCCAGCCGCAGGGCAGCTCGCTGCAGGTCACCCTTGGCACCAAGGACTTCCCCGAGCAGTTCGTCCTCGGCGAGCTCTACAAGCAGGCACTCGCCGTCAAGGGCTACAAGGTCACGCTCGAGAAGAACATCGGGAGCACCGAGGTCATCGACAAGGCGCTCACGAGCCGCGAGATCGACGCCTACCCCGAATACCTTGGGGTCGCGCTGTCGGTGGCCGGGCGCCGGGAGACTGCCACCGGGAGCGCGCAGGAGACCTACGACCTGGCCAGGCGGTTCTACGAGGGTCGCGGCCAGGCGATCAGCGAGCCGACGCCCTTCTCCAACGTCGACGCGGTCGCGACGACCAAGTTCTTCGCCCAGGAGCACGGGCTCCGCACGCTCCGCGACCTGCGCAAGCTGAAGCGCTTCACGCTCGGTGCCCGACCGGAGTTCGAAACCCGCTTCCAGGGCCTGGAGGGGCTGCAGCAGGTGTACGGGCTGACCAACGCCGAGTTCAAGTCGATCACCATCGGCGCCCAGTACGCGGCGCTGGACGCGGGCGACGTCCAGGCGGCCAACGTGTTCTCGACCGACGGCCAACTCGCCGGCGGTGACTACGCCATCCTCGAGGACCCCGAGCACCTGTTCGGCTACCAGCATGTCGCCCTGGTGATCCACAAGGACAAGCTCGACGCGCTCGGCGGCGCCGAGTTCATGGCTGTCATCAACGCCGTCAACCGCCAGCTGACGGCCGACGCCATCATCGCCCTGAACCGGTCGGTCGTGGTCGACGAGCAGGACGAGGCCGCGGTCGCCGCCCGCTTCCTGCGGGAGAACGGCCTGCTCGGGCGGGAGTAGGTAGGCGGCCGCCTCACCAGAACGGCTGGATCGCGTCGGTGCCGCGCTCGCTGATCGCCGGCGCGTCCCGATCGCCGCCCCGGGTCGCCTGCGCCGGGGGCCGCGGCCGGGCGGGCTCGCGTGCGGCGCCGAGCAGCCGGTCCAGGCGGAACAGCTCGATGTTGTGGCGGGTCGTCCCGCGCTCGGCCAGGTCGGCCATGATCTCGCCGATCACGCTGGCGAACTTGAACCCGTGCCCCGAGCACGGCGACGCGAACGACACCTGCGGGTAGTCCGGATGCAGGTCGATGACGAAGTGGTTGTCGGAGGTGTTGGTGAACATGCAGACGGCCAGCGACATGGTCGGGCCAGAACCGCCTGGGAAGTAGCGGGCGGCGAACCCGCGCAGCAGCTCCTCGTCGTCGCGGCGCGGCTCCCGCTCGACCCGGTCGGGGTCGACGG
>DATFBR010000128.1:0-11837 GCA_035253685.1 Jiangellaceae bacterium | reverse complement strand
CCGCTCTACGGCGTCAACCACCTGGCGGCGCACGTCGCCGTCGACCAACTCGAGCACGGAACCCTGCCCGATCCGACGATCGCGCTGCTGGTCTCGGGCGGGCATTCGTCACTGCTGATGGTCGAGGACGTGGCCGGAACGGTGCAGCCGCTCGGCGCGACGATCGACGACGCGGCCGGTGAGGCCTTCGACAAGGTCGCCCGGGTGCTGGGGCTGCCCTTCCCGGGCGGGCCGTACGTCGACGCGGTGGCCCGGGACGGTGATGCGGCCTCCATTCGGTTCCCCCGCGGCCTGACCGGCCCCAGGGACATGCGGCAGCACCGCTTCGACTTCTCGTTCTCGGGGCTCAAGACAGCGGTCGCCCGATGGGTGGAGGGTCGTGAACAGTCGGGAGAGCCGGTGCCCGTCGCCGACGTGGCGGCGTCGTTCCAGGACGCGGTCGCCGACGTCCTGTCGCACAAGGCAGTGCTCGCATGCCGGGAACACGGCGTCGGGACTCTGCTGATCGGTGGGGGCGTGGCGGCGAACTCCCGGCTGCGCGAGATGACGGCGCAGCGCTGTGCCGAGGCGGGGCTGGAACTGCGGGTGCCCCGTCCGGCGCTGTGCACCGACAACGGTGCGATGGTCGCGGCCCTGGGATCCGAGTTGGTCGCCCGCGGCCGGCCTCCCAGCCCACTCGACATACCGGCCGACCCGTCACTGCCCGTGACCGAGGTGCAGGCAGGCACGTGAGTTGCCGGTGCGCGTGGTGCTCGTCGTGGACACAGGGGTGGACGACGCACTCGCGCTGATGGTCGCCGCCCGGCACCCCGGGCTCGAGCTGCACGGCGTCGTGTGCTCCGCCGGTAATGTCCCATTGCGCCGGGTCCTGGCGAACACGGTGTACGTACTCGGACTGCTCGGCGTCGACGTGCCAGTCGCGGCGGGCGCCGACCGCTGCCTCGACGGTCGGGCCTTCACCGTGCGGGACATCCACGGGCCGGACGGGCTGGCCGGGTTGGGCCCGCCGGACCCGCAGCTGCCCGACACCTGGCCGCCGCCGGCGGCCGTCGCGTCCCCGGAGGCCATCACCGTCTCGCTCGGACCGCTCACCACCCTCGTCGGCCTGCCGACCGGTCGGGTTGCCGCGTCCTTCGCCCGGCCCGGCCAGACCAACCACCGTCTCGACCCCGTGGCGGCACGGGTCGTCGCGGCGTCGGGGCGGGTCGTCGCCCACCTCGATGCCGGGAACGAGGTCCTGCCGGGCGACGTCGCCGGCCCGCTGAGCCGGGGCAACGACGGGCTGTGCCGGCTGGCGGAAGGGCTGTTGGCGCACCAGGCCCGGCGCGGCGCGAGCCTGGGCGACGCCGCGGCGCTGCTGCGAGTGGCCGAACCCGAGCTCGATCCGGCCCGACACACCCGACGCCTGATCGGGCTGGTGCTCGGTGAAGACTGAGCCGGTGCAGCGCCCGATCGTCCTCGTCGTCGCCGCCTTGGCGGCGGCCGTGAGCTGCTCGGCGGGGGAGAGTGTCGCGCCCTCCGCATCCCCGTCGCCCGACGCGACTGCCATGCCCGCGGTCGCACCCATGCCCGTGCAGCCCCTGCCCTGGGGACCAACCCCGGACGAGTACGCCGCAGCCGCGCAGCTCGTCGCCGACATGTCGGTCTCGCAACAGGCCGGGCAGGTCCTCGTCGCCCGGTACGCATCCGTCGACGAGGCGACCGACCTCGTCGTGGACCTGCACCTCGGTGGGGTGATCGTGTTCGGCGACAACGTCGCCTCGACCGAACAGGTTCGCGACGACATCGCGGCACTGCAAGCGGCTGCCGGCCGTCCGTACCCGCTCGTCGTCGGTGTCGACCAGGAGGGTGGCAATGTCGCACGGATCGGGGCTCCGGCGACCGCCTTCCCGAGCCTGATGACCATGGGGGCGGCAAAGGACCCCTCTCTGGCCGAACGGGTGGCGCGGGCCAGCGGCGAGGAGCTCCGGGCGCTCGGCTTCACCATGGTCTACGCGCCCGTCGCGGACGTCACCACCGGCCGCGACGATCCCACAATCGGCAGCAGGTCCGCCTCGTCGGACCCGGCGATCGCAGCCGGCGTCACCTCAGGTGCGGTCCGGGGGTACGCCGAGTCGGGGATCGTGGCGACGATCAAGCACTTCCCCGGTCACGGATCGGTTCCCGCCGACAGCCATGTCCAGCTCCCCGTCCAGGATGCGGCGCTCGACGAGCTGCGACGACGCGACCTGGTGCCGTTCCGGACGGCGATCGGTGCCGGCGTCCCCGCGGTGATGGTCGGCCACATCGACGTGACGGCGATCGATCCGGGTGTTCCGTCGTCGCTGTCGGCTCCGGTGTTGGGCCTGCTGCGGGACGAGCTGGGCTTCGACGGCCTCGTCGTGACCGACGCGCTCGACATGGCGGCAGTCACCGGCGGGTTCGGGACCGGGGACGCGACGGTGCGGTCTCTCGCTGCCGGCGTCGACCTCGTGCTGATGCCGCCGGACGTACGTGCGGCCCACGCGGCGATCGTCGAGGCGGTCGCGGACGGCACACTGCCGGCCGCCCGGCTGGCCGAGGCAGCCACCCGGGGAGTCGCGTTGATGGTCCACCAGGCTGCCGGCGTCGGGCCACCGCCAGCCGAGGTCGTCGGGTCACACGGCGTGCTGTCGTACGAGGCGTCGTTGGCCGGGCTGACCGTCGTGTCCGGGGCGTGCACCGGAGCCCTGGTCGGACCGTCGATCCAGATCACCGGCGGCACACGGGCCGATCGGACCCTGCTGGCCGAGGCGGCGGAGGCCGCGGGGCTCGAAATCGGCTCCGGCGAGGTCGTCCGGCTGCTCGCCGGCACGAGCCCAGGATCCGGCGACGTGGTGGTGGCTCTCGACACGCCGTACGGCCTGAGTGAGAGCACAGCCGCGTCGGGCCGGATCGCCCTGTACGGTCGCACGCCGGGCGCGTTCCGTGCTCTGGTTGCTGTGCTCACGGGAGCGGCCTCGGGAGGTGGGACGCTTCCGGTCGAGGTTCCCGGTGCCGACCGTCGCGGCTGTACCCTCGGCCCGTGATCCAGACCGGGCTGCCCTCCGGTCCGGCCGTCGACGAGCGCGGTGTGGCCTTCGCCGTCTCCGACCCGGACCGCGCGTTGCGACGGGTCCGCCTGGTCCAGGCCATCGGCCTGCCCGCCAGGGCCGTCGAGTTCGTGCGATCGGACGGCCGCTGGCGGCTACGGGTGCCACGAGGCAGCGCCGACCGGCTCGAGTACCTGCTGGAGCTCCACCGGCGTGACGGCACAGTGGAGGTCGCCCCCGATCCGGACAACCCTCGCCGGGTCGGTGGCGCGTTCGGTGACAAGTCGGTGGTCGAGTTCCCCGGCTACGCACCACCGGCCTGGCTGTCGGCGATGCCGCCGCCGGGCCGAACGGCCCCGTTCTCGGTCGCGAGCGATCATCTGCGCGCGCAGGTGACCGGGTCGATCTGGACGGCGGTCGGGCTGGAGCCCGGTGAACTGGCTCCAGTACTCGTCGTGCACGACGGGCCGGAGTACGACCGGCTGGCCGCACTGACCAGGTACCTCGCCGTCCGCGTGGCCGACGAGACCGTGCCACCGCTACGGGCACTGCTGCTCCACCCCGCTGAGCGCAACCGGTGGTACGCCGCCGAGCCCGCGTACGCGCGGGCACTGATGGAGGAGGTTCTCCCGAGCGTGCCCGCGAGCCGGCGCGTCGGCATGGGCACCAGCCTGGGTGCTCTCGCGATGTTGCATGCGCACCGGCACGACCCGTCGGGCTTCGCCGGACTGTTCCTGCAGTCGGGCAGCTTCTTCACCGAGACCCTGGATCCGCAGGAGCGCCGCTTCCCCAGGTTCGCCGAGATCATCGACTTCGTGGCTCAGGTGCACGACTCCGGCGTGTCCGGCGCAGCCATCCCCATCGGCATGACGTGCGGATCGGCCGAGGAGAACCTCGCCTGCAACCGGTTGATGGCCGCGCGGCTGGCCGCCCACGGTCACGAGGTGGCACTCCACCTCGTCGCGGACGCCCACAACTACACGAGCTGGCGCGACGGCTTCGATCCGCATCTGCCGGCGCTGCTGCACGCGGCACTGTCATGAGGCGGCGCGGCGTCGACCTGTGGTCGCCCGCGATCGGTGCGGTCGGATCGGTCCTGGGATTCGGGCACTGGGGCCGGCCGGTGCTGGTTTTCCCGTCCGAAGCCGGTCACCCGAGCGACTTCGAGTCCAACGGCATGGTCGCTGCGGTGGGCGACCTGGTCGAGGCCGGCCGGGTCAAGCTGTACTGCGTCGACAGTTTTGACACGCAGTCGTGGTCGGACACGAGCATCCCGCTGGAGGAGCGGGCTCGCCGGCACGGCGCCTACGAGTCGTGGATCACCGAGCAGGTGGTGCCGTGGATCCGCGACGACTGCGGCGGGCGCAGCGACCTGGTCGGTACCGGCTGCAGCCTGGGCGCGTTCCACGCCGCGAACTTCACCCTCAAGCACGCCCACCTCATCCCGCACGCGCTGTGCTTGTCGGGCAACTACGATCCCGCCACCTGGAACGGCTGGGGTGAACGGGGCGACGCCACCTACTTCAACACCCCCGTCGACTACGTGGCCAACCTGCACGGAGACCACCTGGACTGGTTGCGGAGCCAGGTCTATCTGCTACTCGTGTGCGGGCAGGGGATGTGGGAGGACACGACGGGCTCGCTCGAGGGCACCAGGACGTTCGCCGGGAGGCTCGCGGACAAGAGCATCCCGCATGACCTGGACCTGTGGGGGCACGACTCGGCGCACGATTGGCCATGGTGGCGTCGCCAGTTCGCTCACCACCTGCCCCGGTTCTGCTGAGACGCCGGCGACTTCGGGAGGCGAGGCGTGAACAGGCACCTGGTCGGGCTGTTGCTCGGCACCGAGGAGGACTGGCCGGCCGCCTTCGAGGCGATCGTGCGCCGGATGGGGCCGGTCACCGACCCAGCCGGGGAGGAGCACACCTACGACGTGGAGCGCGTCACCATCGAACCGTTCGACCTCCGCGACCGACCGCGCCACAGTCTGGTGATCGATCGGCTGGCGTACTGGTACTACCACCCACGCGAGTGGCTGAAGAAGATCGCCCTGATGGACGACGTGTACCTGATGAACAGCCCGTTCACGTTCCAGTCGATGGAGAAGCACGCCGCCTACTGCGCGATGATGCGCCTCGGCCTCAAGGTTCCCGACACCGTGCTCGTGCCGTTCAAGAACCCGCCCGACCATGCGAAGTGGGCCTACACGGCCCAGCGCTACAACCAGCCGTTCGACCTGGACCTGATCGCCGACCGCATGGGCTACCCGCTGTTCATGAAACCGTACGACGGCGGCGCCTGGGTCGGCGTCACTCGGATTCGGGACGCCGCTGACCTCCGTGCCGCGTACGACGCCTCCGGACAGCGCCTGATGCACCTGCAGAAGTCCGTGGAGGGCTTCGACGTCTTCGCCCGGTCGCTGTCGATCGGAGCCGAGACGATGGTGATGCGGTTCCGGCCAGAGCTTCCGATGCACGACCGCTATACCGTCTCGCACGACTTCCTCGGTGCCGATGTCGGCCACGAGGTCGTCACGATTTCGCGGCTGGTCAATGCCTTCTTCCGCTGGGAGTTCAACTCCTGCGAGACGCTGGTCCGTGGTCCGGACGTGTTCCCCATCGACTACGCAAACGCCTGTCCCGACGTCTCGCTGACCTCCCTCCACTACTACTTCCCCTGGGCGATGACGGCACTGGTGCGATGGACGGTGTTCTGCACCGTCACCGGGCGCCGGCCGCGGCTGGACCTGGACACCGCCCGCTACTTCGCCGTCGCGGACCGCGAAGAACTGTCCTACCGGGAGAAGATGACGGCCTACCGCCAGCTCGCGGACGACTATTTCGAGACCGAGCGCTATCTCGACTTCTGCGCGCGCAGCCTCGGGCACCTGGATGACGTCGTCCTCGAGTGGGTGGATGGCGCGGACTTCGACCGGCTGCTCGTCGACACCGTCCGGGCCACCTACCCGCCGCACGAGCACGATCGATTCGTCGCGCACTTCCGCGGCCTGCTGGGGATGTGGGTACGGGACCAGGCCGGGGCAGCGCAGCCGTAGCTGCGGAACATGACGGGCCGAGGGCCACCGACTGGCACTCTCTGGGGTCGAGTGCTAGGTTCGCAGTTGGCACACTCCGGCAGAGAGTGCCAATGGTCCCGCCCACCGGCACCCGCGACGACGGTGGAAAAGGTCCGCTCATCGAATACCCGTGACATCCCGCGAAAGGGGAGGTCAGCAAGTGTCGGTCAACATCAAGCCGCTCGAGGACAGGATCGTGGTCAGGCCGCTCGACGCGGAGCAGACCACGGCGTCCGGGCTCGTCATCCCGGACACCGCCAAGGAGAAGCCCCAGGAGGGCGAGGTTCTCGCCGTCGGCCAGGGCCGGTGGGACGACGACGGCGAGAAGCGGATCCCGCTCGACGTCGCCGTCGGCGACAAGGTCCTCTACTCCAAGTACGGCGGCACCGAGGTCAAGTACGACGGCGAGGATCTGCTGATCCTGTCCGCTCGTGACGTCCTGGCCGTCATCGAGAAGTGAACCGCTGACACCACAGTGACAGGCGACGCCCCGGGGCGGCTCCGCAGGCCGGAGCCGGGCGCCCGGGGCGTCGGCCGTTGGAAGGGACGCATCTGATGCCCAAGATCCTGGAGTTCGACGAGGCGGCGAGGCGTGGGCTGGAGCGCGGCGTCGACGCCCTCGCGGACACCGTTCGGGTGACGCTCGGTCCGAAGGGCCGCAACGTCGTCCTCGACAAGAAGTTCGGTTCCCCGACCATCACCAACGACGGCGTGACCATCGCCCGGGAGGTGGAACTCGAGGACCCGTACGAGAACCTCGGCGCCCAACTCGCCAAGGAGGTCGCGACCAAGACCAACGACGTGGCCGGCGACGGCACCACGACCGCGACCGTGCTGGCCCAGGCCCTCGTCCATGGCGGCCTGAAGGCGGTCACCGCCGGAGCCGCACCGTTGTCGGTCAAGCGCGGGATCGACCAGGCCGTCGAGGCCGTTTCCGACCGGCTGCTCGCCGGTGCCCGCCCGGTCGACGAGAAGACCGACATCGCCGCGGTCGCGGGAATCAGCGCACAGGACCCGCAGATCGGTTACCTGATCGCGGAGGCGTTCGACAAGGTCGGCAAGGACGGGGTCATCACGGTCGAGGAGTCGCAGACCTTCGGCACCGAGCTCGAGTTCACCGAGGGCATGCAGTTCGACAAGGGCTACCTCAGCCCGTACATGGTGACCGACGCCGAGCGGATGGAGGCAGTCCTCGAGGACGCCTACGTGCTCCTGCACCAGGGCAAGATCTCGACCGTCGCCGAGTTGCTTCCGCTGCTGGAGAAGGTGGTCCAGTCCGGCAGGGCCATGTTCGTCGTCGCCGAGGACGTCGAGGGCGAGGCGTTGTCGACGCTCGTGGTCAACAAGATCCGCGGCACGTTCACCAGTGTCGCGGTGAAGGCACCCGGATTCGGCGACCGCCGCAAGGCGACCCTGCAGGACATGGCCGTCCTCACCGGTGCTCAGGTGGTCGCGCCCGAGGTCGGTCTGAAGCTCGACCAGGTCGGTCTGGAGGTGCTCGGCACGGCCAGGCGGATCGTCGTGACCAAGGACGACTCGACGATTGTCGACGGCGGCGGCGACCCGGCCGACATCGAGGCACGCGTCGCCCAGATCCGGGTCGAGATCGATAACACCGACTCCGACTGGGACCGGGAAAAGTTGCAGGAGCGGCTGGCCAAGCTCGCCGGCGGCGTCTGTGTGATCAAGGTCGGCGCCGCGACCGAGGTGGAGCTGAAGGAGCGCAAGCACCGCATCGAGGACGCGATATCCGCGACCCGCGCGGCCATCGACGAGGGCATCGTTGCCGGCGGAGGGTCCGCACTCCTGCATGCCGCCGCCGCCCTGGACGATCTCGACCTGTCCGGCGACGAGCGCACCGGGCTCAACGTGGTGCGCGCGGCGCTGGGCGAGCCGCTGCGGTGGATCGCCGAGAACGCGGGTGAGATCGGGCACGTCGTCGTCGCCCAGGTCGGCGCCAAGGGTGCCGGCGAGGGCTTCAACGCCGAGACCGGCACCTACGGCGACCTGCTCGCCGACGGGGTCATCGACCCGGTCAAGGTCACCCGATCGGCCCTGCAGAACGCGGCGTCGATCGCCGGCATGCTGCTGACGACAGAGGCGCTGGTCGTCGACAAGCCGGAGGAGCCGGAGCCGGTCGCCGCCGGTGGCCACGGCCACGGGCACGGCCATGGCCACTGATGCCCTCCTTCCGTGATCATCGGCGCTTCTGTGCCCTCGGGCGCTGAAGTGCCGATGATCATCGCGGGAAGGTGATGACGGTGGGCGACTCTCCGCTGGTGGAACGGATGCGCCCATTCGTGTCGACGATCTTCGCGGAGATGTCCGCACTGGCCGTCCGCACCGGTGCGATCAACCTGGGCCAGGGCTTCCCCGACACCGACGGTCCGCAGTCCCTGCTGGAGGACGCCGTCGCCGCGATCAGGTCCGGTGCCAACCAGTACCCGCCGGGCCCAGGCGTCCCCGAGCTGCGGCAGGCGATCGCCGACCATCAGCGACGGTTCTACCGCCTCCACGTCGACCCCGACACCGAGGTGCTCGTCACGGCGGGCGCCACCGAGGCGATCGCGGCCACGATCCTGGCCCTGACCGGCCCCGGCGACGAGGTCGTCACCTTCGAGCCCTACTACGACTCCTATGCCGCGTCGATCGCACTCTCCGGCGCCACCAGGAGAACCGCCGTCCTACGGACGCCCGAGTTCACGGTGGACGAGGCCGAACTGCGGGCAGCATTCGGGGACCGGACCCGCCTGGTGCTGCTGAACTCCCCACACAACCCGACCGGGAAGGTGTTCGACCGCGCCGAGCTCGAACTGGTCGCTTCGTTGGCCGACCAACACGATGCGCTGGTCGTCACCGACGAGGTCTACGAGCACCAGACCTTCGACGGCGTCACCCACATCCCGATGGCGACTCTTCCCGGGATGGCCGAGCGGACCGTCACGATCTCGTCGGCGGGCAAGACGTTCTCGGTCACCGGCTGGAAGATCGGCTGGCTGCATGCTCCGGCCGACGTCACCTACGCGGTCCGCGCGGTCAAGCAGTTCCTGACCTACGTCAACGGGGCACCCTTCCAGCCGGCCGTGGCCCGGGCGCTCGCTCTCGGCGACGAGTTCTTCCGGCGGCTGTCCGCCGATCTGCAGCGCAAGCGAGACGTGCTCTCGGCCGGACTGCGCGAAGCGGGGTTCGACGTCTACCCGCCGCGCGGCACCTACTTCGTCGTCGCGGACGCGGCACCCCTCGGCTTCCACGATGGAATGGAGCTCTGCCTCCGACTGCCGGAACTCGTCGGCGTGGCCGCCGTGCCGGTGGCCGTCTTCCACGACGACGTGGAGGCGGCCCGGTCGCTGGTCCGGTTCGCCTTCTGCAAGCGCGACGACGTGCTCGCCGAGGCTGCCGAGCGGCTCGCCCGGCTCGGCTCGGGCTGACCGGGGACGGCGACCGGCAGGGCTAGCATGAGGCATGCCTGACGAATCGGGACTGCCTGAGCCGTTCTCGTCGCTGGGGCTGACCTTCGACGATGTGCTGCTGCTGCCCGGACAATCCGACGTCGTCCCGAACCAGGTCGACACTGCCTCTCGGGTCAGCCGCAACATCTCGGTCCGGATCCCGTTGGTGTCCTCGGCCATGGACACGGTGACCGAGGCCCGGATGGCCGTGGCGATGGCGCGCCAGGGTGGGCTCGGCGTCCTGCACCGGAACATGTCGATCGAGGACCAGGCGCGCCAGGCCGACCTGGTCAAGCGGTCCGAGTCGGGCATGATCTCCGACCCGGTGACCACCGGACCCGACGCCACGCTGGCGGAGGTCGACGCGCTGTGCGGCCAGTACCGGATCTCCGGGCTGCCGGTCGTCGACGAGCGCGACGTCCTGGTCGGCATCGTCACGAACCGCGACATCCGGTTCGTGCCGGCTGACCAGCACGCCACGCGCCGGGTACGCGAGGTCATGACACCGATGCCGCTGGTCACCGCGCCGGTCGGCATCAGGCCCGACGATGCCTTCGCGCTGCTCGCCAAGCACAAGATCGAAAAACTGCCGCTGGTCGACACCGACGGGCGGCTGACCGGGCTCATCACGGTCAAGGACTTCGTCAAGTCCGAGCAGTTCCCCGACGCCACGAAGGATGCCGAGGGCCGGCTGGTCGTCGGGGCGGCGGTCGGGTTCTTCGGAGACGCCTGGGAGCGGTCCATGGCGCTCGTGGAGACCGGTGTCGACGTCCTCGTCGTCGACACGGCCCACGGCCACACCGGCGTCCTGCTCGAGATGGTCCGGCGGCTGAAGGCCGAGCCGGCGGCCGCAGGCGTGGACGTGGTCGGCGGCAACGTCGCCACCCGGGCCGGTGCCCAGGCGCTGGTCGACGCCGGTGTGGACGGTGTGAAGGTCGGGGTGGGGCCGGGCTCCATCTGCACCACCAGGGTCGTCGCCGGCGTGGGGGTACCGCAGGTCACGGCGATCCACGAGGCGGCCCACGCATGCCGGACGGCGGGAGTGCCGGTGATCGGGGACGGGGGGCTGCAGTACTCCGGCGACATCGCCAAGGCGCTCGTTGCGGGTGCCGACACCGTCATGCTCGGGTCCCTGCTGGCCGGCTGCGAGGAGAGCCCCGGACAGTTGATCTTCGTCAACGGCAAGCAGTTCAAGTCCTACCGGGGCATGGGCTCGCTCGGCGCGTTGCAGAAGCGCGACCGCGAGACCTCCTACTCGCGCGACCGGTACTTCCAGACCGATCTCCCCGGTGACGACAGGCTGGTTCCCGAGGGCGTCGAGGGACAGGTGCCCTACCGCGGCCCGCTGGCCGCCGTCGCGCACCAGCTGGCCGGCGGCCTGCGGCAGTCGATGTTCTACTGCGGCGCCCGGTCGGTCCCGGAGCTCAAGGAGCGCGGGCGGTTCGTTCGCATCACGGCGGCAGGTCTGAAGGAGTCACACCCGCACGACATCCAGATGACGGTCGAGGCGCCCAACTACTTCTCCCGCTGACCTCTCCGCGGTACCAAGCCTGCCGGCACCCGCGATCGAGACGGCTCGATAGCCTTCTCGGCGTGACGGAGGTCGAGATCGGCAGGGGCAAACGGGGCCGAGCCGCGTACGCGTTCGACGACATCGCGATCGTCCCGAGCCGGCGCACCCGCGACCCCGAGGAGGTCTCGACGCACTGGCAGATCGACGCCTACCGCTTCGAGATCCCGCTGATGGCCGCGCCGATGGACTCCGTCATGTCCCCGACCACCGCGGTCCTGCTGGGAAAGCTCGGCGGCCTGGGAGTACTCGACCTGGAGGGCCTGTGGACGCGTTATCCCGACCCGGAGCCGCTGCTGGCGGAGATCGCCGGACTCGGCGACGGTGACGCAACCCGGCGAATGCAAGAGCTCTACGAGGAGCCCGTGCGGGAGGAGCTCATCGCCCGCCGGCTGCGGGAGATTCGTGACGCCGGTGTGACCGTCGCCGGAGCACTCTCACCGCAGCGGGTGAAGCGGTACCACGAAGCCGTCCTCGACGCCGGAGTCGACCTGTTCGTGATCCGGGGGACGACGGTCTCCGCCGAGCACGTGTCCGGCCGGGCCGAGCCGCTCAATCTCAAGCAGTTCATCTACGAGCTCGACGTGCCGGTGATCGTCGGCGGCTGCGCGACCTACCAGGCCGCCCTGCACCTGATGCGAACGGGTGCGGCGGGTGTGCTGGTCGGCTTCGGGGGCGGGAGCGCACACACG
>DATFBR010000127.1:0-11594 GCA_035253685.1 Jiangellaceae bacterium | reverse complement strand
CTCTCGGTACGTGGCCAGGTCTTCGGCGCCGACGGCCAGCGCCTATTCGAACACTTCACCGTGGCCGACGGCCTCGGCGACCAGGACGTCTTCCCGCGGGTCGCCGTGGCATCGGACAGTAGCTTCGTCGTCACGTTCGAGAGGAACACTCGGGAGATCCGTGCCCGCGGCTTCCGCGCCGACACCTCCGACCTGTTCCCCGAGATCGTCGTCAACACCACCGAGTCCGGCATTCAGGTGACTCCCGACGTCGCTGCCCGTCCGGCCGGGTCGTTCGCCGTCGTCTGGACCGACGACCGTGACGAGAACGGGATCGGCCAGGTCCGGGCGCGGGGTTTCGGCCCGGACGGATCCGAGGCCCGGCCCGAGTCCGCCGCCAACCCGCGCGGCGGCGGAGAACAACTGCGGCCGCGGCTCGCCGTCGACCGGCTGGGCAGGCGCTATGTGGTGTGGGAGGACGACGAGGACCGGAACGGGATCTTTCAGATCCACGCCCAGGGCACCGATGCCGAGGACGACCCTTTCCTGGACTCGTTCACCGTGAACACGTTCTGGCGGGGTCAGCAGCGCCGCCCGGCGGTCGCAGCCCGCTGAACCGCACACCGACGCCTCGGGCGTCGGCATCCGGTGGGCCCCCGCCGGATCCGCCAGCGGTCAGGAGGGCGTGAACGCGCAGAACTCGTTGCCCTCGGGGTCGGCGAGCACGTGCCAGGAGATCTCGTCGTCCGGCGCGCGCAGCACCCGTGCTCCCCTGTCCACCAGGGCGTCGACGTCGGGGGTCTCCACGTCCCAGTGGATCCGGTTCTTCGCCCGCTTGGGTTCGGGCACCGGTGCGAAGCACAAGAAGTCGAACGGCAGCACGTCGCCACCCTCGAGTGCCGCGTCGGGCTCCTTCGGCGAGGCCTCGGATGGAAGCCCCAGAACCTCGCCCCACCACAGGGCCTGCGCGTACGCGTCGGTGCAGTCGACGACCACCTCGTAGAGGCGACCGGGCAGGGAGGGCAGTCCGTCGCGGACGAACGCACAGAACTCGCCGCCCTCGACGTCGGCCATGACCCACCAGGTCCGATCGTCACCGGGTGGGATCACCACGGTCGCGCCCAACTCCTCGAGGCCGCTCAGGTCACCCACGTCGACGTCGAGATGCACCCGGTGCTTGACCGTCTTCGGCTCCGGTACCGGATCGACCCAGATCTGCTGGTCTCTGCGCTCGCCATCGAGGCGCACGGAGCCGTCGCCAGCGTCGACAGGTGTGAGTCCGATGACCGCCGCCCAGAACCCGGCCAGTCGGGCCTGGTCGCTCGCGTCCATGCACAACGCCTGCCATGTCGCCAGACTCATGGAGGAAGGCTACGGGCCAGATCCGCCGGGATGTGCATTATCTCCGTGTCGAGGAGGCCAGAGTGACCGATCTCAACGTGGTGACCTTGGTGTGAGGGCGACCCGGTGGTCGTGGTGCACGAAAGCGCTGCCCGACGCGTCGAGCACTGCGGTGGCCGCACTCCTAGGCTGTCGTCATGCCTGACCCCCTCGTCTCCGGCCATGCCTTCGGCATCGGCCTGGCCACGACAACGCCCGATGGGGCGGTGCTCGACGTGTGGTACCCGTCCCCCCGGCTGGGCCAGGCCACCGAGGCCGACGACACCGATCTGCGTGCGCTCGCAGGTGACGACCCCGACCGCGGCGTGTCGCAGACCGTCATCAGCACCGTGGCAGACCTCACCACGCCGCCGGTCGACGCGACAGACGCCTACCTGCGCCTGCACCTTCTCTCGCATCGATTGGTCCGACCGCACGGCGTCGACCTCACCGGGATCTTCGGGCTGCTGAGCACGGTCGTCTGGACCAACCACGGTCCCTGTGCGGTCGACGGATTCGAGCAGACTCGCCTGCTGCTCCGGCGCCGGGGCCGGGTCGAGGTGTTCGGCGTCGACAAGTTCCCGCGTATGACCGACTACGTAGTGCCGCCCGGTGTCCGCATCGCCGATGCCGACCGGGTCCGGCTCGGGGCACATCTCGCGCCCGGCACGGTGGTCATGCACGAAGGGTTCGTCAACTTCAACGCCGGCACGCTCGGCACCTCGATGGTCGAGGGTCGGGTTTCCTCCGGCGTCGTCGTCGGCGACGGGTCCGACCTCGGTGGTGGATCGTCGATCATGGGAACGCTGTCCGGCGGTGGCACCGAGGTGATCTCCGTCGGCGAGAACTGCCTGATCGGTGCCAACGCCGGCATCGGCATCTCCCTCGGCGACGGCTGCGTCGTCGAGGCCGGGTGCTACGTCACGGCCGGCACCAAGGTAAGCCTGCCTGACAACAGGGTGGTCAAGGCCCGCGACCTGTCCGGGCGCGACGGACTGCTGTTCCGTCGCAACAGCCTCACCGGCGCCGTGGAGGCGTTGGCCCGCGCGGGCGACTGGGGCGGCCTGAACGCCGCTCTCCACACCTCCTGATCGTTCATCCGGGGCGACGATGCCAGACGGCGGCCGCAGCACGGCGACGGAAGGCCACGGGAACGCCGCGGCGGGCACCGCGCGTTCTCACCCCACGATGACCCGCCAGTCCCGTGCCCTGATCGCCGTGCTGATCTTCGCTCTGGTGGGCGCCGGTGGAGCGGCGTTGCTGGTGTGGTGGACCGGTGGCTCCGTGGGCCCGGTGGTCGTGCGCGAGGTCTGCACGGCGCAGGTCGACGGCCGGACGACGACGCTCAGCCTCGAGCAGGCCGCCCACGCCGCGACCATAGCTGCCGTGGCCGAGGAGCGCGGCCTGCCGGCGCGGGCCGTCACGATCGCGCTGGCCACCGCGTACCAGGAGTCCGACCTTTACAACCTCGACCACGGCGACCGCGACTCCCTCGGGCTCTTCCAGCAGCGGCCGTCCCAGGGCTGGGGCACACCCGCACAGCTCCAGGACCCTGTCTATGCGGTGGGCCGGTTCTACGACGCGCTGGTACGGATCCCTGACTACCGCGCGCTCGACATCACCGTCGCCGCCCAGCAGGTCCAGCGCAGCGCCTATCCCGACGCCTATGCCGACCACGAGGCGGACGCGCGGGTTCTCGCATCCGCCTTGTCCGGCAACTCTCCGGCCGCACTGAGCTGCTCGATCCGGGCCGCGACCTACGAGGAGCAGACCGAGGATTCCGACGGCCTGACCGCCCGGGCGCGTGCCGTCCGGGACGAGCTCGATGGGACGTTTCCGGGTCTGGAGGTCGGGGGTTACCGGGCCGGGGGCATCGACTCGGGCCACGTCTCCGGTTCTGCGCATTACGACGGTCGGGCACTCGATGTCTTCTTCCGACCGCACGACGACCCCGAGCTCAACCGCTCGGGCTGGGTCGTGGCCCACTGGCTGGTCGCCAACGCCGACCGGCTCGGCATAGCAACGGTCATCTACGACGCCCGGATCTGGACGGCACGACGGTCTGCACAGGGCTGGCGGCCCTACTCGCACCCGTCCGGAAACACCACCGACCCGACACTTCAGCACCTCGACCACGTCCACGTGGACGTCGCTCGCGGCGCATGAGCGGCCGCAGTCGAGGATCACCCCGTGGCGAGGCGATCGGCCGCCACTGCGACCCTCTCGTCGGTGGCGGTCAGGGCTACCCGGACGTGTCGCTCGCCGGCGCGGCCGTAGAAATCGCCCGGGGCCACCAGGATGCCTCGCCCGGCGAGCCGGCTCACGGTTTCCCAGCAGGGCTCATCCCTGGTCGCCCAGACGTAGAGGCCGCCCTCGGAGTGGTCGATGACGAAGCCGGCGGCCTGCAGTGCGGCCAGCAGCATAGCCCGGCGCGACGCGTACCGTGCCCGCTGCTCGGCTGCGTGCGCGTCGTCCTCGAGCGCCGCGACCAGCGCGGCCTGCACCGGCGTCGGCACCATCATGCCGGCGTGCCGGCGCACCTCGAGGAGGCTACGGACGAGGGTGGTGTCGCCGGCCACGAAGCCGGCCCGGTAGCCCGCCATCGTGGAGCGCTTCGACATCGAGTGGACGGCCAGCACCCCGTCGAGCGACCCGCCGTTGACGTCGGGGTGCAGGACGGAGATCGGCTGCGCATCCCAGCCGAACTCCAAGTAGCACTCGTCCGACGCGACGACCGTTCCCCGCTCGCGCGCCCAGGCGACGACCTTGGCCAGGTGCGCCACCGGCAACACCCGGCCATGCGGGTTCGCCGGCGAGTTCACCCAGATCAGCCCCACCTGCCTGGGCCCCACTTCGGTGAGCGAGTCAGATCCGACCGGATCGGCCCCGGCCAGCCGGGCCCCCACCTCGTAGGTCGGATACGCCAGGCGCGGATGGACGACGGCGTCACCCGGGCCCAGGCCGAGCAGGGTGGGCAGCCAGGCCACGAGCTCCTTGGAGCCGATCGTGGGCAGGACGCCGTCCGGGTCGACGGTGTCGATGCCCCAACGCCGGGTGAACCATGCCGTCACGGCTTCCCGTAGCGCCGTCGTGCCGTGGGTGGCCGGGTAGCCGGGGGCGTCGGAGTTCGCTGCCAATGCTTCCCGGACCAGCCGTGGCGTCGGGTCGACCGGGGTGCCGACGGACAGGTCGACCAGCCCGCCCGGATGCGTAGCAGCCTTTCGTTCGTACGGCGCCAACCGGTCCCACGGGAATTCGGGCAGGGCGCGCACCTCGGGCGTGAGCGTCAGTGCGCGCCGACCTCCTGTGGCGGCAGGGCCGCGATCAGCGGGTGGTCCTTGTCGATGACGCCCAGCTTGGACGCGCCACCCGGGGAGCCGAGGTCGTCGAAGAACTCGGCGTTGGCCTGGGTGTAGTCCTTCCACTGTTCGGGGACGTCGTCCTCATAGAAGATGGCTTCGACCGGACACACCGGCTCGCAGGCACCACAGTCGACGCACTCGTCCGGGTGGATGTAGAGCATCCGCTCGCCCTCGTAGATGCAGTCGACCGGACACTCTTCGACACAGGCGAGATCCTTCAGATCGACGCACGGCTGCGCGATGGTGTAGGTCACGAGAACGTCCTCCTGTCGGTACCGGCACGGGGCTGTGGTCGGCACCTGTTTCCTAGTATCACCTTGCACACTCGGGCTTGCGCAATCGAGGCCAGCCTAGGCGCTGTTCGCGCCCGAGTGGAGGCGTGACCACACTGTGGAGGGTGCCGATGGCCGCTGAGCCCGCACCCGCCTCCACCGATGTCTGGGTCGACCGGATCCGCGCCGACCATGTCGGCCGGAGGGTCGTGGTCAGGTATCGGCTTCCGGCCGAGAACATCGCCACGGATGTCCTGGGCCTGCTCGTCGGACGGCTGGCGGGCGCACTGCGGATCAGGCGGGCCGACGGCTCCATCGTCGATGTCCCGCTCGCCGATGTCGTCGCGGCCAAGCCCGTCCCGGCGCGCCGGGTCATCCGTCGTGACGTGAGGGCTCTCGAGACGGCCGCGGCGGAGGGCTGGCGCGCGCCCGACACGGCGCGGCTGGGGGGCTGGCTACTGCGGGCCGCCGGTGGGTTCACCCGGCGGGCCAACTCATGCCTTCCGCTGGCAGACCCCGGGATGCCGGTGCCCGGCGCGGTCGCGGAGGTAGAGCGGTGGTACACCGGCCGAGGCATGGACCCGCTCTTTCAGGTGATCATTCCACTCGCCGAGGCCGTCGACGCACACCTGGACTCGCTCGGTTGGGCCGGACGGTCCGAGGACGTCCTGGTGATGACCGCGCCGCTGGGACCGGTCGCCGACGCGCTGAGGCCCGGCCTCGTTCCCGTCACCGTCAGAGCCGAGCCGGACGACGCCTGGCTGGCCGCCTATCACTACCGCGGGCAGACCCTGCCGGCGCACGCGCGGCACGTGCTTGTCAACGCCGAGACGGTGGGCTTCGCCTCGGTCGACGACGGTGGCCGGCGGGTGGCGATCGCCCGTGGCGCGGTCACGGACGCGCCGGACGGGCGTCGGTGGGTGGGCATCACGGCCGTCGAGGTGGAACCGGCCGCCCGCCGGCGGGGTCTCGGTACCCATGTCGTCGCCGGCACCGCAGTGTGGGCCCGCGCACACGGGGCGAGCGATGTCTACCTGCAGGTCTCCGCTGACAACGCGCCCGCGCTCGCGGCGTACCAGCGGCTCGGTTTCCTCGAGCACCACCGCTACCACTACCGCTACGGTCGCGCTCCGTGATCAGTCGCCGGTGCCGGGATCCGGCCCGCAGATGACGGTGGGGTTCGGGCGGTAGGTCCAGGGATACGACTCGTCCTTCACCAGCGCGCCGTCGGGCGTCCATGCCTTCCGGTACGAGGTGATGCTGAAGCCCTGCCAGCCCTCCTGGGCCATGCACTCGTCGCCGGTGTCGTAGATCGTCTGCGGGTCGGTGGGGTTGCTCCGTGCGGACACCGACGTCTCGACCCGGTAATGGGCGGTACTCCAGATCTTGACCGTGAGGCTGCCGGGGCCGGGGCCGCTGGGGCTGAACTGAGTGTCGACCAGGACGCCGTACGGCGTGTCGTTCCGGAACGACATGTCGAAGTCGCCCCACGAGACCGTGGCTTCCTGACCCACCGGATACCGGTCGAAGTAGATGCTGTGGGGCTGGTGGTAGACGTCTTCCAAGCCTGCCTTGAACGCGGCGTGGTACGTGGTCGTCGCCACCTGCGAGACACCGCCGCCGTAGTCCTCGCGCAGTCGGCCCGCGTCGATCGTCCAGCCCACGGCGAACCCGTTGGCAGCCGTCCGCTCGCCCACGAGCTCGTTGAGACTGAACGTCTCGCCGGGCAGCAACAGCGTGTCGTCGATGCGTCTGGCAGCCAGCCCGATGTTCGTGTTGCGGTAGGCGGCGTGCGGGAACTGCGTCGTCCACTCGGCGACGACCTCCTCCACGCCCAACGAGGCGGCCGCCTCCGTCGTCAGCTCGGGCTCGGTCGCTGTCAGCTCGACCTCGGCCGTCCGGTCGTCGCCGCTCTCCGTCAGCGCGGGCAGGACCGCCGCGGCCAGCACATCGGGCGTCACGACGCGTCCGGACCGGGCAGGGACGATGACCGGCTTCCCGCCCTCGATCCGGATCGTGGCGTCCCTTCCCTCCTGGCCGATCTCGGCCAGTGCCTCCTCGGCCGCCTCGGCCAGCTTCGCACCGTCGAGAACCGGGGTCAGTTCGCCGCCGTCGCCGGGCTCCATGGTCAACGCGGTACCGATGACGTCGGGATCCAGGCTCGCACGCCCTTCCTCCGCGACGACCGTGACCGGCGCCGACATCGCGGGCTCGGCGAACTCCGTGACCGCCCGCTCGACGTCGGCGTCGTCGATTGCCGGAGCCGTCTCGGTCATGGCCAGCTCGACCGCACCGATCGGCAGCTCGTGCGGTCCGTCGGTGCCGAAGTACGCCGCGGTGACGGCGTCTGCCGTGGTGGCGATGTCGACCGAGCGTCCGATGACGGCCGCGCTCGTCACGACCTCACCCGCGTCGAACGCAACCGATCCGTTCACCGGCTCCGTGTCGGTCTGCTCGGCGATCACGGTCAGCGCCGCCTCGAGCGCCTCTCGGTCGACCACCGGCACCGGGTCGACCGGACCCGCGCCGAACAACGCGCGGACGATCGAGACGGGGCTGGCGCTGGCACCCGGAACGTCGTCGACGGTCGCCGCGATGTCGACGGACAGCCCTGCCTGTGCGGGAACGATGCTGAGCGTGCTGTGGCCCTCGACGCCGCGCAGGGGAATCGGAGGATCGACCAGCGCGGGCAGCTCCGTTGCCAGCACGGCCTCGGCCTCGGCCGGAGTCAGGTCGCCGACGTCGACGCCGAGCACGGTGGCTCCGCTGGCCAGGTCTCGTCCGGCGGTCAGGTAGGCGGCGAGGTAGAGGATCAGCGCCGCACCGAGGATCAACGCGGCCACAACGGCGGGACGCCGACGCCAGAACGGGCGGTTCGAGCCGTCGTCAGTGCGGGGCATCTCGACGGCCGGGACCTGGCTATCGGGCTCGACGGCATCGTCGGTCTCGTCGGTCTGCCGGACTCCGTCAGTGACGACGGCACCGGACTGCTCGGGCCGCTCGGTCTCGACCGTTTCCTCGAGGTCGACCTCGGGCCGGACCGGCTCGTCGGTCTGCCCGGCCTCGTCGAGGTCGGCCGCGGCATCGGGCCGATCCTGCGCATCGGTCTCGGTGGGCCCGCCGGAGTCCGGTGGAGCCTGGTTCGGGCGCGCTTCCCCGAGGCGGGTGGGCTGGTCAGTCACGCGGAAGACACACTTTCACTCAGCAACAGGGGTTCCGTCTGGAGAGGCCGGCCGACACGACCGACCGGCAGATCGTACCGGATGGGGTGCGCCGGCCCCCGGCGCTCAGGGCGCGGCGACTCCGGCGAACAGGTCGCTCTCGCGGTCGCCGTCGGCGTCGACCGGCCCGACCAGACCCTTGGCGAGCCGGTAGTACTCCCAGCCCCAGATCAGTCTGCCGGCCTCCTCGGGGAGCGCGAAGAAGGGTCCGTCCTGGGTGATCTGGGTCGCGTGGGCCTTCATCGCCGCCATCTTGCGGTCGAAATGGTCGGTGCCGTCGATGGCGGCGGCGATGGCGTCGTCGGGCACGACGATGCCGAAGTCGTCGGCGCTCTCTATGCCGAAGAAGCTCGATCCGGCCTCCCGGGACCGTGCGACGGCCTGCTCCACGACGCTGCGCGGGAACGCGGTCCAGTAGATCTTGGGCACGTCCCAGCTGCGTCCGAGGTCGAGCCGGTAGGACGGGACGGCGGCGAGAGCCGATGCATAGGTGGCCACCCGATGGGCCTGGACGTGGTCGGGGTGACCGTAGCCGCCGAAGTCGTCGTAGGTGATGAGCACCTGGGGGCGCACCTCCCGGATGATCTCGACGAGGTGATCCGCCGCCTCTCGCATGTCGGCGAGCCAGAACGCGTCGGCCCGGACGTCGGCTGGGGCCGTGGCCAATCCGGTCTCGGTCCACCCCATGCCGGTATCGCGGTAGCGGCCGGGCCCACCCAGGAAGCGGTGGTCGGTGACGCCCAGCTCGGCCATGGCGGCGGCGAGCTCTCCGATGCGGTGCTGCCCGAGCCCGTCGTCGCGATGAGCGGCGAGATGCTCGAGGTCGGGGACCAGGACCTCGCCCTCCTCGCCCAGGGTGCACGTGACCAGCGTGACCAGGGCCCCCTCGGAGGCGTAGCGCGCCATGGTGGCGCCGTTGGCGATGGTCTCGTCGTCGGGATGGGCGTGGACGAGGAGCAATCGCCTGCCCGGCTGTACGTCTGCCATGCCCGCAAGCCTAAAGCTCCTCCCGACAGGCCTCGGGCTCCGCCCCGAAGGCCCACTTCACCAGGCGTGGCGACCGTTCACCAGGGTCCGGCGCCTGGTGAACAGTCCGCCAGGGTGGTGAACGTGATCAACGGCAGCGGGCAGGCGGGCATCGGGGCAGTCGGGGCCGGAAACGGCGCGTCAGTGCTGGACGACCACGTCCTCGCGGACCGCCGCATAGTGGCAGGCGGACTCGTGGTCGACGCCCGGGCGCACGATGAGCTCGGGGACCTCGAGGGCACACTTCTCGGTGGCCTTCCAGCACCGGGTCCGGAACCGGCAGCCGCTGGGTGGGTTCGCCGGGCTCGGCGGGTCGCCGGCGAGGATGATCTGCTGGCGCTGGCCGCGCACGGACGGGTCGGGCACCGGGACGGCCGAGAGCAGCGCCTGCGTGTAGGGGTGGGCCGGACTCTCGTAGATCTGCAGGTCGGTGCCGAGCTCGGCGATCCGGCCCAGATACATGACCGCGACCCGGTCGGAGATGTGCCGCACCACCGACAGGTCGTGGGCGATGAAGATGTACGACAGTCCGAACTCGTCCTGCAGCTTCTCCAGCAGGTTGACGACCTGCGCCTGCACCGACACGTCGAGCGCCGACACCGGCTCGTCACAGATGATGATCTCGGGGCGCAGGGCGAGACCGCGGGCGATCCCGATCCGCTGCCGCTGCCCGCCGGAGAACTGATGGGGGTACCGGTTGATGTGCTCGGGGTTGAGACCGACAACGTCGAGCAACTCCTGCACGCGACGGCGCCGGTCGCCGCGCGGGGCGACCTCGGGGTGGATGTCGTAGGGCTCGCCGATGATGTCGCCGACCGTCATCCGGGGGTTCAGCGACGAGTACGGGTCCTGGAAGATGATCTGGATGTTGCGGCGGAGCGCCTTCAGCGCCTTGCCACGCGCGCTGAAGATGTCCTTGCCCTTGAACTCGGCCCGGCCGCTGGTCGGTGTCTCGAGCAGGAGCAACAGCCTGGCCAGCGTCGACTTGCCGCAGCCCGACTCCCCCACGATCCCCAGCGTCTCGCCCCTGTGCAGCTGGAACGACACGCCGTCGACGGCCTTGACGTCTCCGACGTGCCGCTTGAACACGATGCCGGTGGTCAGCGGGAAGTGCTTGACGAGGTCCTGGACGTCGAGGACCACCTCGCCGGTCGGGCTAGATGCTTCCATCGAGGACCTCCTCGGCGAAGTGGCACGCGCTGAACCGGCCCGGCACCACCTCCAGCAACGCCGGCCGCTTCTCCCTGCAGATGTCCTGGGCGTACGGACAGCGAGGGTGGAACTCGCAGCCGGTCGGGATGCGGGTCAGGCTGGGCGGCAGGCCGCGGATCGCCGAAAGGTCCTGACCCTTGAGGTCGACGCGCGGGATGGACTCCAGCAGGCCCTTGGTGTAGGGGTGCGCGGGCCGGGCGTAGATCTCGCCGACCACCGCCTTCTCCATGATCCGGCCCGCGTACATGACCGAGATCTTGTCGGCGACGTCGGCCACGACGCCGAGGTCGTGGGTGATGAGGATCAGACCCATCTTTCGCTCGCGCTGCAGGTCGCGCAGCAGCTCCATGATCTGGGCCTGCACGGTGACGTCGAGCGCAGTGGTCGGCTCGTCGGCGATCAGCACGTCCGGGTCGAGCGCTATCGCCATCGCGATCATGATGCGCTGTCGCATGCCGCCGGAGAACTGATGCGGGTAGTCGTCGACCCGCTCGCGGGCGGCTGGGATGCGTACCCGCTCCATCAGCTCGATCACGCGCACGCGGGCGTCCTTCTTCGACATCCCCTCGTGGACCCGGAACATCTCGCCGATCTGCCAGCCGACCGGGAACACGGGGTTCAGGGCCGACAAAGCGTCCTGGAAGACCATCGCGATGTTGCGACCCCGGTAGGTGCGGCGCTCGTCCTCGGGAAGGCTCAGCAGGTCTTGCCCGCGGAATCGCACGGCACCGCCGGTGACGAATCCCGGCGGGCTGTCGAGAATGCCCATGACGGCCTGCGCGGTGACGCTCTTGCCCGACCCGGACTCCCCCAGAACGGCGAGGGTCTCCCCCTCGTCGAGGGAGTAGGAGACTCCGTTCACTGCCTTGGCGACGCCGTCGCGGGTACGGAACTCGACCTGGAGGTGGTCCACCTCCAGCAGTGGGGCATGGCCGGCCGCCGCCGCGTCCGGCCCGGGGTAGGTGTCCGTGGTCGCCACGTGTCGACCCTCCTCAGCGCAGTCTCGGGTCGAAGGCGTCGCGCACCGCGTCGCCGAGCATGATGAACGCCAGCACGGTGATGGTCAGGAAGGCGCCGGGGAACAGCAGCATGTGCGGCGACTGGCGGACGTAGTTGGCGGCGTCGTTGATGGCCACACCCCA
>DATFBR010000126.1:0-5751 GCA_035253685.1 Jiangellaceae bacterium | reverse complement strand
ACCCGGAGGTGGACGTCCTGCGGTGGGGCCGTCACACCTATGCGGCCTTCGAGCAGCTGGCCGGCACTGTCGCGACCGGCGTCCGCATGGGGGCCACCAAGGAGCTGTTCCGCGACCCGGTGCCAGATCCGTGGTGGCGTGCGGCCGTCACCGACCTGCGCCGGTGCCGGCCGGGCGAACTGCCCGACGGCTACCGCGACGGGTTGGCGTTCACGACGCCGGTGGTCGAGATGCCGCTCTACCTGGCATGGCTGTGGCAGCGGTTCATCTCGGCCGGAGGTGCCGTCGAGCGCCGCTTCGTCCGATCGCTCGGAGAACTCGCCGGCACGGCCGGTGCCGTCGTCAACTGTGCCGGGCTCGGCGCCAGGGAGCTGGCCGACGACGCGACCGTGACGCCCATCCGTGGTCAGGTCGTCCGGGTCGAGAATCCAGGCCTCGACCAGGTGATCCTCGACGAGTACGGCGACGACGTCACCTACATCGTGCCGCGTTCGGGCGACTGCATCCTGGGCGGCACCGCCGAGGAGGGCGAGACCGACCTGGAGCCGCATCCGGGCACGGCGGCGGCGATCCTGCGCCGCTGTACTGCTCTCGATTCTCGCCTCGCGGATGCCCGGGTGCTCGGTCACCGGGTCGGGCTACGACCCGGACGGCCCGCCGTGCGGCTCGACCGGACGGCCCTCGCCGACGGCACACCGTGCGTGCACTGCTACGGGCACGGCGGAGCAGGGGTGACGCTGTCGTGGGGATGCGCGGCCGACGTCGTCGCGCTGGTCCGCGGCACCGATGCGTGAGGACTACCCGGGTGGTCGGGCCGCATGCTGGGCCAGGAACGCCTCGAGGCACCCGGGACTGCAGAAGTACCATGTGCTGCCGTGGTGCTCGGTGATCCACCGGGCACCGGCGATGTCGACACTCATGCCGCAGACCGGGTCGACGGCCTGCGCCCGTGGAGGCTCCGGGACCCTGACGGGCACACGCAACTCCCCCGCAGCGCGCCTCGCGACCAGGTCGGCCAATACCGCGACGGCGATCTCGCGGTGGTCGGTGGACCCCAGGTCGAGGCCGGCCGGGGCATGCACGCGGGACAGGTCGACCTCGGCCAGGCCCCGGTCGCGCAGGTACCCCAACGTCGTCTCGGCCCGCTTGCGCGAGGCGACGAGCCCGATGTAACCGGCGCCGGTCACCAACGCCGCCTGCAGCGCCGCCTCGTCGTCGTGCCCCTGGGTCGCGACGACGATGGCGGTGCCGGCGTCGACCGGATTCGTGGCGATGTCCTCGGGCGTCTCGGCGACGGCCGCGCGCCAGCCGACGTCCCGGGCCAGCGCGACCAGCGTGTCGACCGCCGGCGACACGCCGACGGCGACGACCAATGGCGCGGGCACCACGGGCTCGAGATACACGGCGAGCGACCCCTCACTCCCACATGCCATCGGCACGACGACGGCGCCCTCGCCCAAGGCCGCCGCGGCCTCCGGCGGGACACCGAGAAGTAGCAGCCGCGACCGACCGTCGGCCAGCGCAGACAGCGCTTCGCTGCGCACAGCCGGTTGGGCACACGCGCCGCCCAGCCAGCCACGCATCGACCCGTCCGGCATGACCAGCGCCTTCGACCCGACGTGGCCGGACGACGGCGCCCGCCGCCACACGACCGTCGCCAGCACGAACAGTTCGCCGCGGCGTTCGAGATCTGCGGCCTCGGTGAGTTGCGGGTCGCTCACCCCTGGGCCACCTCCGCGTCCCTGATCGCCGACCACACCCGCGCCGGCAACACCGGCATGTCGATGTTGCGCACGCCGAGGTGTGCGAGTGCGTCGATCACCGCGTTGACGAACGCCGCCGGAGATCCCACGGTCGCCGACTCGCCGACACCCTTGGCGCCGATCGGGTGGTGCGGTGACGGCGTGACGGTCGCGCCGAGTTCGAAGCGCGGTGTCTCCCATGCCGTCGGGATCAGGTAGTCCATGAAGTTGGACCCGATGCAGTTGCCGTCCTCGTCGAAGGTGATGAACTGCATCGCGGACATCGCGTACCCCTCGGCGAGCCCACCCTGGATCTGGCCGTCCACGATCATCGGGTTGATCCGGACGCCACAGTCGTCGACGGCGACCATCCGGCGCACGGTCCACTGACCCGTGTCCGGGTCGACGTCGACCACGACAACGTAGCTGCCGAACGGGTAGGTCATGTTCGGCGGGTCGTAATAGTGCACACCCTCGAGGCCGGCCTCCATGCCCTCGGGCAGGTTGCTGTAGGCCGCCAGCGCAACGTCCTGAATCGTCACCGACTGGCCCGGGGAACCCTTGACCGAGAAGGTCCCCGCCTTCCACTCCATGTCGTCCTCGGACGCCTCCAGCAGATGGGCCGCGATCTTGGTGGCCTTCTCGCGAAGCTTGCGCGCGATGACAGCCGTCGCCGCGCCGCCGACCGGGGTGCTGCGCGAGGCGTAGGTACCCAGGCCGTACGGCGTGTTGTCGGTGTCGCCCTCCATCACCTTGACGTCGGTGACGGGGATGCCCAGCTCGTTGGCGACGATCTGGGCGAACGTCGTCTCGTGACCCTGGCCCTGGCTGCGGACGCCGAGCTTGAGTATCGCCTTGCCGGTCGGGTGGATCCGTAGCTCCGCCGAGTCGAACATCCGCAGCCCGGCGATGTCGTACTCGCTGCCCTTGCCCGCGCCGACCACCTCGGTGAAGCTCGCGATGCCGATGCCGAGCAGCTTCCCGTCGGCCCGGCCGGCCGCCTGCTCGGCGCGCAACTCGTCGTAGCCCACCATGTCGAGTGCCTTCCGCAGCGCCCTCGGGTAGTCGCCGGAGTCGTAGACGAACCCGGTGGGCGACTCGTACGGGAACTGCTCGGGCTTGATGAAGTTGCGCATCCGGATCTCGGCCGGGTCGATGCCCAGCTCGTATGCGGCATTCTGCACCAGCCGCTCGATCAGATAGGACGCCTCGGTCACGCGGAACGAGCAACGGTAGGCCACCCCGCCGGGTGCCTTGTTCGTGTAGGCGCCCTGCGTCACGACGTGTGCGGCCGGGTAGTCGTAGGAGCCGGTCACGATGTGGAACAGCCCGGCCTTGAACCGGGTCGGCTGCGCATCGGCGAAGAACGCGCCGTTGTCCGACAGCATGTCGACCCGCAGGCCGAGGATCTTGCCGTCGTTGCGCAGCGCCAACTCGCCGTGCATGTAGTAGTCGCGGGCGAAGCCGGTGGAGATGAGGTTCTCGGTGCGCGTTTCGACCCACTTGACCGGCCGGCCGATCACCAGCGACGCCGCGGTGGCCACGACGTAGCCGGGATAGATCGGCACCTTGTTGCCGAAGCCGCCGCCGATGTCCGGCGCGACGATCCTGATGTTCTGCTCGGGCAGGCCGGCCACCATCGCGAACAGAGTCCGATGGGCGTGTGGTGCCTGCGAGGTCATGTAGACCGTGACGTGCTTGGTCGCCGGATTGACGTCGGCGACGCAGGCGCAGGTCTCGAGCGGCGACGGGTGCGAACGCGGGTAGTGCGTGTCGAGCTCGACGACGACGTCGGCCAACTCGAACGCCCGGTCGGTGGCCTCCTTGTCGCCGGCCTCCCACTGGTAGCAGCGGTTGTCGGTCTGGCCCTCCTTCTCGTCGCGGATCAGTGGGGCGTCGTCGGCCAGTGCCTGCTGGGGCGTGAGCACCGGCGGCAGGGCGTCGTACTCGACGTCGATGAGGTCGAGAGCGTCGTAGGCGATGTACGGGCTCTCGGCGATGACGGCGGCGACCTCCTGACCCTGGAAGCGGACCTTGTCCGTGGCCAGCACGGCCTGCGTGTCGCCGGACAGCGTCGGCATCCAGGCCAGTCCATAACCGTCGAGGGCCTCACCGGTGAGAACTGCCACGACGCCCGGTACCGCCGCCGCAGCGGTCGTGTCGATCGACACGATCCGACCGTGCGGGATCGGGCTGCGCAGCATCGCCATGTGCAGCATCCCCGGCAGCACGATGTCGTCGACAAAGTGGCCGTCACCCTGGACCAGGCGGTCATCCTCCACGCGGCGCACCGAATGGCCGACGCCGCCGATCTCGGCGGGCGTTGTCGTCTGGTGGGCGGTTTCGGTGGTCATGTCGTTCCCCTCACTCGCCGGCACCGACGGGCTGCGCGCTGCGGGCAGCCGCCTGGATCGCCTTGACGATGTTTACGTAGCCCGTGCAGCGGCACAGGTTGCCCGAGATCGCCCAGCGGATCTCGTCCTCGCTGGGATCGGGATTGGATTCGAGCAGGTCGGTGGCGACCAGCATCATCGCCGGTGTGCAGAACCCGCACTGCAGGCCGTGCTCCTCCTTGAACGCCCGCTGGACGGCACTGAGCTCTCCGTCGGTGCGCAGGCCCTCGACGGTGGTGATGCTGCGCCCGTCGGCCTGGACGGCGAAGACGGTGCAGGACTTCACCGGCGTGCCGTCGAGGAGCACGGTGCAGACTCCGCAGCTGGTGGTGTCGCAGCCGATGTGCGTCCCGGTGAGGCCCAGCTGGGTGCGGATGAAGTCGGCGAGCAGAACCCGCGGTTCGACATCGGCCTCGCGCTCGGTGCCGTTGATCGTGACGGTGACCTTCACTGGGCTGCTCCTCACGCTCGGCCGGCTTGCCCGGCGGCACGGGCGAGCCCACGCCGCACGAACGTGCTCACGACGGATCGCTTGTAGTCGGCGGACCCCCGGACGTCGGTGCGGGGCTCGGCGGCCGCCGCGGCGAGCTCGGCGGCCTCGGCGAACAGGTCCTCACCCGGCGCCTCGCCCACGAGGGCCTGCTCCGCGTCGACGGCCTTGATGTTCTTGGGCCCGACGGCGGTGAGCGCGATGCCGGCCTGCTCGATGCGCTCCCGGGCGCCGTCGAGTTGCAGATGGACGGCGACGCCGACCGTTGCGTAGTCACCGACCTTGCGCTCCAGCTTGAGGTAGGTGCCACCTGCCGGACTCCGGTATCGCGGGACGTGGATCTCGGTGAGCAGCTCGTCGGGTTCGAGCGCGCTGGTGAACAGGTCGACGAAGAACTCGTCGACCGGGATCGTGCGCTGCCCGCGTGTGGTCCTGGCGACCATCTCGGCCCCGCAGGCCAGCATCACCGATCCCCAGTCGCCCTGCGGATCGGAGTGCGCCAGCGAGCCTCCAACGGTACCGAGGTTGCGCACCAGCGGATCGGAGATCCACGGTGCCGCGGCGGCCATGGTGTGGTTCTCGGCCGAGACGACCTCGGAGGACACGACGTCGTTGTGCCGGGTCAGGGCACCGACGGTCAGGTGACCGTCCGCGACCTCGATGGTGTCCAGGCCCGGAACGCGGTTGATGTCGACCAGCGACTCCGGCGTGGCTAGGCGAAGCTTCATCATCGGGATGAGGCTCTGGCCGCCGGCCAGGATCTTCACGTCCTCACCCCGGTCGGCCAGGATGGCCAGGGTCTCGTCAACAGTTCGTGGTGCGACGTAGTCGAACGCCGCTGGGTACATGGCGCCTCCTGGGCAGGAAACGGACCCCCGTGACGCGAAACGCGCTGCAGCCAGCCTAAACCGAGATCGTTGCGTTGAGTACCTCTGTGCGGCGGCCGCTCACCGAGCGATCGCGAACCGGGTGGGCGGAAACCCTGTTCCCAGCACGAGATCCGCCACCAGGCGGCCGATCTCCGGCACAAACTTGAAGCCATGGCCGGAGAACCCGGCGGCGATCGTCAGCGAACCCACGCGGTCGACGACGAAGTCGGCGGTGTCGGTCAGGTCGTAGAGGCACC
>DATFBR010000125.1:0-9764 GCA_035253685.1 Jiangellaceae bacterium | reverse complement strand
GGGCAATGTGCTCATCCCCGCCCATCACCCGCCGCGGCGACCCCGGAGTGGTCGTACTCGTCGAGGGACAGGTCGGCGGGAACGACCTCGCCGCCGGTCCAGCGGACCGTCAGCTCCCCCAGCGGTGCCAGCTGCTCGAAGGCGACGACCCGCTCGCGGTAGAGCTCGAGCACGGCCAGGAACCGCGCTACCACGTGCAACGTCGTCGGGCAGTCCGCCGACAGCGCCCGGAAGCTGGCGGTGCGCGAGCGCCGCAGCCGGTCGACCAGCACAGCAGCCTGCTCGCGGATGCTCACCCGCGGCTGGTGTAGGTGCGCCGTCGCGATCGTCGGCGCCGGGCGGGGTTGCAGCGCACCGGCCGCCATGGCGGCCAGCTCGGTCGGGCCGAGGGCGAGCACGACCTCCGGGAGCAGCCGGGCGTAGCGTTCCTCGAGTCCTACAGCTCGGGGGAAACGCAACGCCTCGGTTCCCATCCGGGCGGCGAAGACGGCCGCGACCTCCTTGTAGGCCTTGTACTGCAGGAGCCGCGCGAAGAGCAGGTCGCGGGCCTCCAGGAGGGCGAGGTCGTCCTCGTCCTCGACTTCCCCGGCGGGCAGCAGCCGGGCCGCCTTGAGGTCGAGCAGCGTCGCGGCCACGACGAGAAACTCGCTGGTCTGGTCGAGGTCCCATTCCGGACCCGTCGACCTGATGTAGGCCACGAAATCGTCGGTGACCTGCGAGAGGGCCACCTCGGTGATGTCGAGCTTGTGCTTGGCGATCAGGCTGAGCAGCAGGTCGAAGGGACCGTCGAAGTTCTGCAGATGGACCTCGAAGTGCTCTGCCGTGGCCGGCGGCGAAGGTGCCGCCGCGGCGATCAGCTGCTGGACGGCACCTTCCGCCACCGCGCCAGCACCTCCCTGGCCAGCTGTCGGTAGGCGGCCGCCCCGGGCGACTCGGGCGCGAAGCTCGTGATGGGCAGCCCGGCCACGGTGGTCTCGGGAAAGCGGACGGTACGCGCGACCACGGTGTGGAAGACCCGCTCGCCGAAGGCCTCGACCAGCCTGGTCAGCACCTCGCGACCGTGCACCGTGCGGGAGTCGTACATGGTGGCCAGCAGTCCCACGATCTGCAGCCGCGGATTGAGACGGTCGCGGACCTTCTCGATCGTCTCCTGGAGCAGCGCTACCCCGCGCAGCGCGAAGTACTCGCACTCGAGGGGGACGATCACTCCGTCGGAGGCAGTGAGGGCGTTGACCGTCAGCATGCCCAGCGACGGCTGGCAGTCGACGAGGATCACGTCGTACTCGGGGATCACCGGTTCGAGCGCCCGCGACAGCGCCTGCTCGCGGGCGACCTCGCTGACGAGCTGGATCTCCGCCGCGGACAGGTCGATGTTGCTGGGGAGCAGGTCCATGCCGGCGACCGGGGTCTGCTGGAGGATGTCGCCGGGCTTGACCCCGCGCTCCATGACCAGGTTGTAGACCGAGAGGTCGAGGTCGTACGCGTCGATACCCAGGCCCACCGACAGTGCACCCTGGGGGTCGAAGTCGACCAGCAGCACCCGCCGGCCGTAGTCGGCCAGCGCGGCACCGAGGTTGATCGTCGTGGTGGTCTTACCGACCCCGCCCTTCTGGTTGCACATCGCGATGATGCGGGCGGGACCATGCCGCTTGAGCGGCGCCGGATCGGGGAACTGCTTTCGGTGGCGCCCGCTGGGGCCGACGTCCGCGGTGGGATCAGCGCCTTTTCCGCCTCCGGCGATCTCGTCCGCACCGCCGAACAGCATGTCCGGGCCGCTGCTGCGGGTCGAGGGATACACGAGCCGTCAGAGCTCCTCAACGACGTACTGACGCTGTCGGCTCGCGAGCCTACCCCGCGGTCGTGGCCGCCCGGTGGCGCCGCGCCCCGCACCGGATGACCGTTGGTGTCGCGATGCGGTCAGGTCACGGCGCGTGGCAACGGTCGACGAGGTCAGAACGGCGGCGGGTCGTGGGGCGGGGGGCCGTACGCCCGTGGGTCGCCTACCCATGCGTCGCCGAGAGCGGGCGGCGTCTGTGTCTGGTATTGGTGGCCGGTGGGTGCGGTCCAGACGATGGTGCCGTCGTCGTGGCGCTGCCAGCGCCAGCCGCCGTCGGTCTTGGCCCGATGGTGGTGGCGGCACAGCGGGCCGAGGTTGGCCGCGCAGGTCGGCCCGTGCGGGTACGGGGTGCAGTGGTCCAGATCGCAGCGCGCCGCGGGCTGCCGGCAGCCGGGGAATGCGCAGACCTGGTCGCGGGCTCGCACGTGCCGGGCCAGTGCCGGCGGGGGCCGGTACACCGTGGTGCCGTAGTCCAGCAGCACACCAGACGCCGGGTCGGTCAGTATCCGCCGCCAGCTCGCGTGCGGGTCGGCGGCGATCTGCCGCGCCACCTCGGCCGGGATCGGGCCGTAGCCCGCCAGCACACCGGGCCGGTCGTCCACGCCGAGCAGCGTCGTCGCGGCCACTGTGACCTGAATCTGCGGGCCACTACGACGACGGCGCCGCCGCGACCGGCGATCGGCACTCGCCCGGCTGCCCTCGCCGCCACGATGCGCGCCGTCGTCGCCGTCGTGGCAGCCGGACATCGCCGGCGCGTAACCGACGGCCAGCACGTTGCGGCACAGGTCGGTCAGGGCATCGGCGCGGCGGGCGTCGACCGGCCGCGGGTCGGCCGGGTCGGCGCACTGCGCGATCGCGTCGAGGGCGGTGAACACCGTCATCGCGTCCTCGGCGGGCAGCACGGCGGTGATCTCGGCCATCGCATCCGGCAGCGGCTGCAACTGCACGCCGCGCTCCGCCTGAGCCTTGGCCCTACGCCTGCGCACCGCATGCGGGTCAACCGCGTGCACCGCGCGCAACAGGCTGCGGCGGAGCTCCGGCGCGGTCTGCGTGCCAGCGCGGGCCAGCACCCGGTCTTCGACCCGCCGCCGCGACTCCACGTCGTCGATCCGGCCAGTGTGCTCGATGATCGCCTTCGCCTTGGACACATCGATCCTGCCCTCACGCAGCGCCGCCGCCGTGGCCGGCAGCCGCTCGGCCAGGTCGATTGCCAGCGACAGCTTCAGGTCGGCGGCCCGCCGTGAGACGGCGAGCCGGGCGGCGATCTCGTCGGCGGCGAATTCACTCACGCTCGGACCCGGTTGGTCCGGGGCATACGGGCCCGGCCGGCGGCGAGCGAACGCGGCGATCACATCCGCCTGCCGAGCCTGTACCCACGACGCCAGCTGCTCCCACCCGGCAATGGCCTCGAGTAAGTCGTAGCTGGACATCGCGCTCGGGTTCTTCGCGGCGAGCAGCGCCACCGATCGTGGCCCCGGCACCCGTGCCACGTCCGCGGTAGGACCGGCGGTCGCCACTGCGGTCGCGCCCGAGTCCGTCGTGGCGGCCGCGACGCCGGCCCCCGGCACCTCGGCACCGGGCCGGTCGCCGCCGTCTGCCGGCGCCAGGTGCCGGCCCGGAGCTCGAAACACGCCTGGCGCGATCTGCTGGGCGCGGCGCACCGGGCCTTCGCCCGTCTGCACACGCCGCCGTGCAGCCGGTAGCACTCGGGTCAGTCGCGCGCACGCCAACTGCCGACTGTCCTCGGCACCAGGGGTCTCCGCCGTCGCTTCGAACATGTGTCCATTCTGACGCCAGGCACTGACACTGGACCGCCCAGGACCTGCAGCGCCCACGGAAGTGGCCGACACCACGACGACATGACCAACTCGCCGAAGGTCAACAAAGGCATGTTCGCGCACTCCGCCGGTCGAGTGGGTGGCGGTCTGAGCGATCCATCGCCGCAGCGGTTGAGCCACGGGTCGAGCGGCCGCTGCACCGAGAGGAGTGCTCCGACGCTCACCGAATTGTGAGCCGATCTATCGCGCGCGGGCGCGCGGGTGGGCGGCGGCGTAGACCTCACGTAGGCGGTCGACGGTCACCAGCGTGTAGATCTGCGTAGTCGTGACCGAGGCGTGGCTGAGGAGTTCCTGGACGACCCGCACGTCGGCTCCCCCGTCGAGCAGGTGGGTGGCGAAGGAGTGCCGCAACGTGTGCGGCGAGATGTGGGTCGACAGGTGCGCCCTTTCGGCGACAGTCCGCAGGACGGTCCACGCGCTCTGGCGGGACAGGCGCCCGCCACGCGCGTTCAGGAACAGCGCCGGTGTGGACGGGCCGGTGGCGGACAGGGTCGGACGCGAGCGCACCAGGTAGGCATGAACCGCCTCCTGCGCATAGGAGCCGACGGGCACCACGCGCTGCCGGCCGCCCTTGCCGCGGAGCAGGACGGTGCCAGCATCGACGTCGAGGTCGTCGCGATCGAGGCCCACCGCCTCGGAGATGCGCGCCCCGGTCCCGTAGAGCAGCTCGAGAAGTGCCCGATCCCGCAGCGCGAGCGGCGTCTCGCCGGCGGTCGCCGCGGCCAGGAGCGCTTCGACCTGGTCCAGCGAGATGGCCTTCGGCAACCGCCGCGGCGGCGTCGGGGGCCGGACGGCACCGGCGGCGTCGGCCGGCGCCATCGCCTCCCGGTGCAGGAAGCGGTGTAGCCCGCGCACCGCCACCACGGTGCGGGCGGCCGAACTGGCCCCCAGCGGAGGATGGTCGGCATCACCTTCGCGCAGGCTGCGTAGGAACGCCGTCACGTCGCTCTCGCCGATCGCGGCCGGTTCCGTGACATCGCGTGCGTCCAGGAACGCCGCGTAGCGACGAAGGTCGCGCCGGTACGACGCCAGGGTGTTGACCGCGAGCCCCCGCTCCACGGCGAGGTGGTCCAGGTAGCCTCTGACGGCGCGGTCGAGGGCAGTCTCGGCCACTCTCAGGCCAGCACGTCGGGCAGCTCGATCGCCTCCATACCGTGCGCCTCGGCCACGGGCCCGTAGGTCAGCCGGCCGTCGAAGGTGTTCAACCCCAGTGCGAGCGCGGGGTCCGCCCGCAGCGCGTCCTTCCACCCTCGATCGGCGAGCTCGACCGCGTAGGGCAGCGTGACGTTCGTCAGCGCATAGGTCGAGGTGTGCGGCACGGCACCGGGCATGTTCGCCACGCAGTAGAAGATCGAGTCGTGCACCCGGTAGGTCGGGTTGGCGTGTGTGGTGGGACGGGAGTCCTCGAAGCAGCCGCCCTGGTCGATCGCGATGTCGACGAGCACGCTGCCCGGACGCATCCGGGACACCAGGTCGTTGGAGACCAGCGTCGGCGCCTTCGCGCCGGGGACGAGGACGGCGCCGATGACGAGGTCGGCGTCGAGCACGGCCTTCTCCACCTCGTAGAGGTTGGACGTGATGGTCTGCGCGTGCCCGCGGTAGACGCGGTCGACCTCACGCAGGCGGGCGACGTTCTTGTCCAGGATCCAGACGTCGGCCTGCATGCCGAGGGCGATCTCCGAGGCGTTCATGCCGGAGACACCGGCGCCGATGACGACGACCTTCGCCGCCTTGACCCCGGGCACGCCTCCCATGAGCACGCCGCGGCCGCCCTGGGCCCGCTCGAGCACGTGCGCACCCACCTGGGTGGCCATCCGGCCGGCGACCTCGCTCATGGGGGCCAGCAGCGGGAGCGAGCCGTCGGGCAGTTGGACGGTCTCGTAGGCGATGGACGTCACGCCGGTGTCGAGGAGGGCCTGGGTGCACTCCCGCGTCGCCGCCAGGTGCAGGTAGGTGAACAGCACCTGCCCGCGACGCATCCGCCCGTACTCCTCCGCCAGCGGCTCCTTGACCTTGAGGACCAGATCGGCCTCGGCCCAGACATCGTCGGCGGCGGCCAGGACACGGGCACCCGCGGCCTTGTACTCGGCGTCGGAGATCGACGAGCCGAGTCCCGCACCGTGCTGGACGACGACGTCGTGGCCGTGGCGGACGAGCTCGTGGACCCCGGCGGGGGTGATCGCGACGCGGTACTCGTGGTTCTTGATCTCGGTGGGAATGCCGATCAACACGTCGATCGCGCCCCTTCGGGAGTCCGGCCCGACGACGGTGTCGGGCGGTCGCCGGTTCCGGCGGCGGCGCCGAGTCTAAGTCACCCGGTCCGGCAGGCTGGCCCGGATCGCCTCGACGATCTCGGGGTCGTCCCGGCCGGCAGGGTGGCCCGAACGCCGGCCGACGTCCGCACCGGTATGTCGTGGACGCTCACGTACCGATGATGCCGCCGGCTGTCGGACACGCCGCACCGGAGTGGCCGCGAGGGTGCCCGGTGCGGTAGACCCGCATCGTGCGCATATACGCCGACGAGCCGGTACACCGCATCCGCCAGATCGTCGCCGACCTGCTCGGCCTCGGATGGTGCATCCTGGCCGTGCTGGCCGGCAAGGCCGTCTACGACCTCATCGACACCCTCGCCGGCCCGGGGCGGCTGCTGGAAGATGCCGGTGACGGGCTGGCGGACAACCTGTCCGGCGCAGGTGACAACCTCTCGGACCTGCCGCTGATCGGCGATGCCGTCTCGACCCCGTTCGAGGGGGCGGCCGGCGCCGCTGCCAACGTGGCCGGTGCCGGCCGAACGGTCCAGGACTTCGTCGGCACCATGGCGGCCCTGGCCGGGGTGTCGACCGCCGGTTTCCTCATCCTGCTGGCGGTCCTGTTCTGGATCCTGCCGCGGCTGTTCTGGGTCCGTCGCGCCGAGGCCGCACGGATGGTCCTCTCCGATCCCGACGGGGTCGAGTTGCTCGCGCTGCGGGCGCTGGCGACCCGCCGGCTGTCCCGCCTGGCCAGGATCGGCGACGGATTGCTGCCCGCCTGGCGGCGTGGCGACCCGGAGGTCGTCCACGCCCTGGCCGAGCTGGAAATGGGCCGCCTCGGCATCCGGATGCCGCCGCGGCTGGCGGCGCCGCGAACGCCACCGGCGATCACTGCGGAGTAGCGGTCACCCTGCCTGCGCCTCGCGCGCGGGCCACGGCGCGTCCGCCGGTCGCAGCGCGGGGTCACCGTCACGGGTGCGGGCGCTCCACGCCGCAAGGACTCCCGAGACGAGGATCGGGTTGTGCAGCCGCCCGGCCAGCACGGCGTCGACGACGTCGGCCAGCGGCGCCCAGGAGACCGGCATGTCCGCCTCCTCGTGGACGCCGATGTGCCGGTCACCCTCGGCGACCGACGTCAGATCGCGGGCCAGGAAGATGCGCGTGGACTCCGTCGTCATGCCGGGCGAGGTGAAGATGTCGACGAGCACCCGCCACCGTTCCGCCCGCACGTGGCCCTCCTCGTAGAGCTCCCGGGCCGCCGCGACGTGGTAGGGCTCACCGGGCACGTCCAGCAACCCGGCCGGCACCTCGAGCAGCCGGTGCCCCACCGGGTGCCGGTACTGGGACACCAGCAGCACGCGCTCCTCGTCGTCCAGTGCGATCACACCGACGGCGCCGGGGTGGATCACCACGTCGCGGACGAACTCGGCACCGTCGGCGGGCGAGCGGACGTGGTCCTGGCGGACCGAGATGACCCGTTCGGTCTCCAGCACCGTCGCTGATGTAGCGACGGGCCAGCGTTCCGGACGGTCGGCGAGTCGTGGCCTCGGGGACGCTGCCCCCGGCGTCACCGCGCCGCCCCGACCTCTGCCGGTATCTCGTCGTCCAGCGAGCGTGCGGGCTCCACGTCGACCGGCAGCCGGGTCTCCTGTTGGCGCGCGACGGCGACCGCGATCAGACCGGCGAACAGCGGGTGCGCCCGCGTCGGCCTGGACTTGAGCTCGGGGTGGGCCTGGGTGCCGATGAAGAACGGGTGGACGTCACGCGGCAGTTCGACGAACTCGACCAGGCGGCGGTCCGGGGACAGCCCGGAGAAGACCAGCCCGGCGGCCGAGAGCCGATCGCGGTAGGCGTTGTTGACCTCGTACCGGTGCCGGTGCCGTTCCTCGACGCGCTCGGTCCGGTAGAGCGTGCGGGCAAGGGTGTGAGGTTCCAGCACCGCCGGATATGACCCCAACCGCATGGTGCCGCCCAGGTCGCCGCCGCCGGCGACGATGTGCTTCTGGTCCTCCATGGTGGCGATGACCGGGTGCGGCGTCTCGGGTGCGAACTCGGCCGAGTTGGCGTCGGCCATACCGCCGACGTTCCGCGCGTACTCGATCACCATGCACTGCAGGCCGAGACACAGACCGAGCACCGGAACCCCGTGTTCGCGGGCGTAGGTGATCGCGCCGACCTTTCCCTCTATGCCCCGGACGCCGAACCCTCCGGGCACGCACACGCCGTCGACGTCGTGCAGGTGGGCCGCCGCACCCTCGGCCGTCTCGCACTCGTCGGACGGTACCCACCGGACCCGCACGCGCGCGTCGTTGGCGAAGCCCCCGGCACGCAGCGCCTCGGTCACGGAGAGGTAGGCGTCGGGCAGGTCGATGTACTTGCCGACCAGCGCCACGGTGACCTCGTGGCGGGGGTGATGGACGCGGCGCAGCAACTCGTCCCAGGCGGTCCAGTCGACATCGCGGAAGGACAGTCCGAGCCGCCGTACGACGTAGGCGTCGAGTCCCTCGGCGTGCAGCACTTTCGGGATGTCGTAGATCGACGGCGCATCCACGGCGGCCACCACCGCTTCGGCGTCGACATCGCAGGTCAGCGCGATCTTCGTCTTCATCCCCGGCGGGATCGGCCGGTCGGACCGGCAGACGATCGCGTCGGGCTGGATGCCCACCTGGCGGAGTGCGGCCACCGAGTGCTGGGTGGGCTTGGTCTTGAGCTCACCCGACGGCGCGATGAACGGCACCAGCGACACGTGCAGGAAGAAGCAGCGGTCGCGGCCGATCTCGTGGCGGACCTGGCGCGCTGCCTCGAGGAACGGCAACGACTCGATGTCGCCGACCGTGCCCCCGATCTCGTGGATCACCACGTCGACCTCCGGCCCACCCATCCCGAGCATGCGGTCCCGGATCTCGTTGGTGATGTGCGGAATGACCTGGACGGTGTCGCCGAGGTACTCGCCGCGCCGCTCCTTGGCGATGACCGTCGAGTAGATCTGGCCGGTCGTCACGTTCGCCCAACGGTTGAGGTCGCGGTCGAGGAACCGCTCGTAGTGCCCGATGTCGAGATCGGTTTCGGCGCCGTCCTCGGTGACGAAGACCTCCCCGTGCTGGAAGGGGTTCATCGTTCCGGGGTCGACGTTGAGGTACGGGTCGAGCTTCTGCATGGTGACGCGAAGGCCGCGGGCGGTGAGGAGATTGCCGAGACTGGATGCGGTGAGGCCCTTGCCGAGCGAGGAGGCGACGCCCCCGGTGACGAACAGATGTGTTGTCTGCGCCAATGAACGGCTCCCGTGGTGTCGGTCCGACCGGTAGTCCACGGAGTTCCAGCCTAACAGGACCGGCCGGCCAGTTCGGTGTAGACGGCGGCGACCTGGCGGGCGGCGTCGTCCTCGTCCGGCCAGTTGGCCGACAGCGCAAGCCCGCGTCCAGCCAGCTCCCGCCGGCGCTCCTTGTCGTCGAGGAGGTCGACGACCGCACGCGCGACCGCCGCGGCGTCGCCGGCCGGAACCAGGACGGCGGCGTCGTCCACCAGCTCGGGCACGCCGCCGACGGCGGTGGCCACGACCGCCACGCCGGCCCGCATCGCCTCCTGGACGACGAGCGCGCGCGCCTCCCAGGTCGAGGTGAGCAGGTAGACGTCGGCGGCCGCGAGCAGGTCGGTGACGTCGTGACGATGGCCGAGCAGGCGGACCGCCAGTCCGCGGCCGTCGATGATCCGCTGCAGCCGGTCGTGCTCCGGACCGGATCCGGCGACGGCGACCAGCGGCTGCGGCTTTCGCCGACCCCATCCCGCCACTGCGTCCAGCAGGGTGTCGTAGTCCTTCTGCGGCGCCAGCCGGCCGACGGC
>DATFBR010000124.1:0-4086 GCA_035253685.1 Jiangellaceae bacterium | reverse complement strand
CTCGGGCTCGAGTACACCCGCAAGCGGCGTGATGCCATCGCCCAGGCCCTGCTGGACGATGAGGCCGACCGGTCCGACGAGCCGGCGGACTGGGACGCCGCAGCGCTGCGGCCCGTGGATCCGGAGGAATCTGACGACTCGATTCAACTTCCGGTGGAGCAGACGGCCGACCGGCCGCCCGGCGTCCGGCGGGCCCGACGCGACGCCCGCGCGGCAGCAGACGAGGTCGACGAGAGCGGCACGACATACCGCGGCCGCCGCGCCCGCCGGCACGGATAGCGAGGACTCTCAGCTCGTGCGGGTCGTGTGCTGCGTGCTGTTCGTTAGCATAGGTAATGACGTACGCTAACGAATTGTGACTGTCACCCCGGGCCTGCCCACAACCCGCGCCAGCCTGTCCAGCTCGCTGCGCCTGTCGGTGATGCGACTGGCCCGCCGGCTGCGGGCCGAGGGTGCTGACGAGTCGCTGACGCTGACCCAACTCGCGACGCTGGGCACCCTCGATCGCCACGGTGCGATGAGCCTTGGCGAGCTGGCCGCCCACGAGAGGGTGCAGCCCCCGTCGATGACCCGGATCGTCTCGGCTCTGGAACAGCGCCGGCTGGTCGTCCGCGGCTCCGACCACGACGACGGCCGCCGGGTCGTGGTGAGCATCACGGGTGCGGCCCGCGCCCTGCTGGCCGAGGACCGGCGCCGCCGCGACGCGTGGCTGGCCCGCAGCCTGCGTGAGCTCACCGCCGCCGAACGCGACGCCTTGCGCCGTGCCACCCCGGTGCTGGAGAAGCTGGCCCGACTGTGAGTCCCACCTTCCGATCCCTGCGTCGATACCGCGCCTTCCGGCTGTTCTGGTCGGGCATGCTGGTGTCGAACGTCGGCACCTGGATGCAGCGGGTCGCGCAGGACTGGCTGGTGCTGGTCACCCTCGGCGGTGGCCCGGCGGCGCTGGGCGTCACCACCGGGCTGCAGTTCCTGCCGTTCCTGCTGGTCGCACCCTTCGGCGGCCTGCTCGCCGATCGACTCCCGAAGCGGCAGCTGCTCATGTTCACCAACGGCTTCCTCGGCACGCTGGGGATCGTCCTGGGCGTCCTGGTGGTCACCGATCTCGCCCAGGTCTGGCACGTGTACGTCCTGGCATTCCTGCTCGGGGTGGGCGCCGCTCTGGACCACCCCGCCCGGAACACCTTTGCCGCGGAGTTGGTGGAACCCGACGACCTGGCCAACGCCGTGGGGCTCAACAGCGCATCGTTCAACGGCGCCCGCCTGATCGGGCCGGGCTTGGCCGGGCTGCTGATCGCCGCCTTCGGCACCGGCCCGGTCTTCCTGCTCAACGCCGTCACCTTCGGTGCACCGATCGTCATGCTGCTGATCATCGGCGGTGACGTCCCGGGTCGGCCGCGGAGCGTGCCGCGGCGGCAGCAGCTGCTGATCGACGGAGTGCGGTACGTCCGCGGCCGGCCCGACCTCGTGCTGGTCATGTCGATCATGTTCTTCGTCGGCACGTTCGGCATGAACTTCCAGATGACCACGGCCCTGATGGCGACGGGCGTGTTCGAAAAGGGGCCGAGCGAGTACGGCCTACTGGGCTCGATCATGGCGATCGGCTCGGTCATCGGATCGCTGCTGGCCGCCCGACGAGGGGCGCCTCGGCGTCGGGTGATCGTCACCGTCGCCGTGGTGTTCGCGCTGCTGGAGATCCTTGCCGGGCTCAGCCCCGCCTACTGGGTCTTCGCGCTGTCGCTGATCCCGCTCGGGGTGACCGCGCTCACCGTGATCGCGACCGCCAACGCGTACGTCCAGACATCGGTCGATCCACAGATTCGGGGGCGGGTGATGGCGCTCTATCTGATGGTGTTCATGGGCGGCACACCTGCCGGCGCTCCGCTCATCGGGTGGGCGGCGGAAATCCTCGGACCACGGTGGTCGCTGCTCGGCGGCGGCATCATGACCATCGCCGGGACGCTGGTCGTGACCGCACTCCTCGCCGGCCGCAGCGGCGTCGTCCTGCGACCACGGCTGCGTCCTCGTCCGGGACTGACGGTCCGCTCCTCGACGATCGAGCCGGTGACCACCGAGGCGAGAGCCGCCTGACCTCAGCGCACCTGTTGGTCGGCCGCGGGCCCCTGTCGGGCATCATGCAGGGACCGGCGAAGGGATGACCGTGCTCGACTCCAGGACGACTCCGGCAGCAGCGGCGGCGAGCCCGAAGCAGTTCCCGGCCGGCTTTCAGTGGGGAGCGGCAACGGCGGCATTCCAGATCGAGGGCTCGACGTCGGCCGACGGACGCACCGACTCGATCTGGGACGTCTTCGCCCGCCGTCCCGGCGCGATCCTCGGCGGCCACACCGGTGAGCCCGCCGCCGACCACTACCGCCGGATGCCCGACGACGTCGCGCTGATGGCCGACATAGGGCTCACCACCTACCGCTTCTCGGTCGCCTGGCCGCGGATCCGCCCGGACGGCGGGTCCGTCGAGCAGCGCGGGCTCGACTTCTACCGGCGGCTGGTCGACGAGTTGCTCGCCCGCGGCATCACGCCGTGGGTGACCTTGTACCACTGGGACCTGCCGCAAGCACTCGAGGATCGCGGCGGCTGGACCGCGCGGGACACCGCCCGGCGGTTCGCCGAGTTCGCCGACACGGTGCACGAAGCCCTTGGCGACCGCGTGCCCTACTGGACGACTCTCAACGAGCCGTGGTGCTCGGCCCTGGTCGGATATGCCGCCGGCGAGCATGCCCCCGGCCGGGTCGAGCCACGGGCCGCCGTGGCGGCCACCCACCATCTTCTGCTGGCGCACGGCCTCGCCGCGGCGGCCATCAGGGCCCGCGATCCGCGCGGCACGCTGGGAATCACCCTCAACCTCTCGCCGGTCGACGCCGCCGACCCGGATGACCCGGCCGACGTCGAGGCGGCGCGGCGGATAGACGGGCTGCAGAACCGGCTGTTCCTCGAGCCCGTCGTCCGCGGCACGTACCCGGACGACGTCGCCGCGGACCTCGAACCGTACGGTCTCGGTGACCACGTCCGCGACGGCGACCTCGAGGTGATCTCCGCACCGATCGACCTGCTCGGTGTCAACTACTACGTCGGCACCGTGGTCTCCGGCCATCCCGACCCGGCCGGGCCGCCACCGTCGCTGACCTCGGCCGGCCTGCCGCGCCCGACACCACCGGGGTCGCCCTGGATCGGTGCCGAGGACGTCAGCTTCAGGTCACGCGGTCGGCCAGTGACCGGCCAGGACTGGGAGGTCTACCCGGAAGGCCTGACTCGGACGCTGACCCGGCTGTCCGAACAGGTGCCCGGGCTTCCGCTCTATGTCACCGAGAACGGCGCCGCCTACCCTGACGAGGTGCGCGACGGTGCGGTGCACGATCCCGACCGGGTTGCCTACGTCGCCGCGCACGTGTCCGCGGTGCACGATGCGATCGAGGCCGGTGCGGACGTGCGCGGCTACTTCGCCTGGTCGCTGCTGGACAACTTCGAGTGGGCGTGGGGATATGCCTGCCGGTTCGGGATCGTCTTCGTCGACTACGACACCCAGCAGCGGATCCTCAAGTCGAGCGCACGGTGGTACTCGTCGGTGATATCGGCCAACGCCGTCCCCTGACCGGGCCATACGCTGGACCACGGGGAGGGACGGTCATGGACGCGGGGCCGGCAGGCCATCGGATACCGACGCTGGAGGAGGTCGCCCGCACTGCAGGAGTGTCGCGGGCGACGGCCTCGCGTGCGATCAACGGCGGTGACCGGGTCAGCGCACGTGCCCGCGAAGCGATCGACAGGGCCATCGCCGAACTCGGTTACATCCCGAACCGGGCCGCACGTTCGCTCGTCACCCGACGCACCGACTCGGTCGCGCTAGTGGTTCCGGAGACCGGCAACAGGTTCGTAGCCGACCCGGTGCTCACTGGTGCCCTGCAGGGGATCACGACCGCCCTCGCCGGCACCGATCTCCAACTCGTTCTCCTCGTCGCCCAGCAGGTGGGTGACACCGCTGGCCAGTTGCGCTACCTGCGGGCCGGGCACGTCGACGGCGCACTGGTGATCAGTCACCACCGCGAGGACCAGCTTCCGGCCGAGCTGGCCAAG
>DATFBR010000123.1:0-2857 GCA_035253685.1 Jiangellaceae bacterium | reverse complement strand
TATTGGTGTTCGGTTCGGCTTGTGTAGGATAGGTGGGAGACTGTGAAACTGGCACGCCAGTGCCGGTGGAGTCAACGTTGAAATACCACTCTGGTCGAACTGGATATCTAACCTCGGTCCGTGATCCGGATCAGGGACAGTGCCTGGTGGGTAGTTTAACTGGGGCGGTTGCCTCCTAAAATGTAACGGAGGCGCCCAAAGGTTCCCTCAGCCTGGTTGGCAATCAGGTGGCGAGTGCAAGTGCACAAGGGAGCTTGACTGTGAGACAGACATGTCGAGCAGGTGCGAAAGCAGGGACTAGTGATCCGGCAGTGGCTTGTGGAAGCGCTGTCGCTCAACGGATAAAAGGTACCCCGGGGATAACAGGCTGATCTTGCCCAAGAGTCCATATCGACGGCATGGTTTGGCACCTCGATGTCGGCTCGTCGCATCCTGGGGCCGGAGTAGGTCCCAAGGGTTGGGCTGTTCGCCCATTAAAGCGGTACGCGAGCTGGGTTTAGAACGTCGTGAGACAGTTCGGTCCCTATCCGCTGCGGGCGCAGGAGACTTGAGAAGGGCTGTCCCTAGTACGAGAGGACCGGGACGGACGAACCTCTGGTGTGCCAGTTGTTCCGCCAGGAGCACGGCTGGTTGGCTACGTTCGGAAGAGATAACCGCTGAAAGCATCTAAGCGGGAAGCTCGCTTCGAGATGAGGTCTCCCACAGGGTCGACCTGGTAAGGCCCCCAGCTAGACGACTGGGTTGATAGGCCGGACGTGGAAGCGTGGCAACACGTGGAGCTGACCGGTACTAATAGGCCGAGGACTTGACCAACACATCACTTTGCTGCGTCCACTGTGCGGTTCCCGAGAGACGGTCGGGCACCAGGCCACCTCTCGACAGAGTTCCGGCGGCCATAGCGAGAGGGAAACGCCCGGTCCCATTCCGAACCCGGAAGCTAAGCCTCCCAGCGCCGATGGTACTGCCCTGGAGACGGGGTGGGAGAGTAGGACGCCGCCGGACACACAGCGATACGAAGGGCCACCCCCACGACGGCGGGTGGCCCTTCGTGCGTCGTGCCGAGATGATCCCCCTGTCCGCGACGCTCAGGAGTGCCGATGGCAGACGAGACCGACCGCCCGGACGGCCCGCGCCGTGATCGCCGCGTGCCGACAGATGCCGGCCGCCGACGGTCCGTCAGCGGTGGCCGGCGAGGACAGCCGGCCGACCGGCACGGCCGGCCGGACCGTGGCCGCCGTATCGACCGTGGTCGGCCGCCGGCGGAGCGCGACGACTCCCGAGCCGACCCGCCGACCGACCCGGATGTCACCGGCCGTGAACTGGACGACGAGGTGCGCTCCGAGCTCGGCACGTTGAGCGGGGGGGCCGCGGGTGCCGTCGCACGCCACCTGGTCATGGCCGGGCGGCTGCTCGACGACGATCCGGCCCAGGCCTACCGGCACGCGCTCGCCGCGCGCCGTCGCGCCGCCCGGGTCGGGGTGGTACGCGAGGCGACCGGGGTGGCTGCATACGCGGCAGGTCGGTACGCCGACGCGCTGGCCGAGTTGAGGGCTGCCCGGCGCATTACCGGATCGGCCGTCTACCTGCCGATGATGGCCGACAGCGAGCGAGGTCTCGGCCGGCCGCGCCGCGCACTCGACCTGGCCGCGGACCCGGCCGTGGGCGGCCTCGACATCGCGGACCGGATGGAGATGCTCATCGTCGCGGCCGGTGCACGGCGCGACCTCGGGGAGCTCGAGGCCGCCGCCGTGTCGCTGCAGGTGCCCGAGTTACGGTCGACGGCCGACCGGCCGTGGGTGGCACGCCTGCGCTATGCCTATGCTGACGCACTGGTCGCGCTGGGCCGGACCGACGAGGCCCGACGCTGGTTCCTGAAGGCCGCCGAGGCCGACCGCGACGAGCAGACCGATGCCGCCGAACGCATCGAGGAGATCGACGCGGCGGCCGCGCCGGGCGACCGCTGATCTCGGTCCGATTGTCCACAGTCGTGCGGACGCCGACCGCTGTGTCCACAATCCGCTTCCGGACGGCTCCCCGGGCCCGGCGACGGGGCCGAGCATGAGGTCTTCCAGCGTGCAAACGCCGAGGAGACACCCGTGACCGCTGCTCCGGTGCCCGTGCTCGACCATCGCAACGAGATCCGGCTCGTCGGTCGCGTGTCGGCCGATCCGGTGTCGGTCACCCTGCCCAGCGGCGATGCCGTCGTGACCGTCCGGCTGGTGGTCGAGCGCCCGCGGCCACCGGCCGGTCGAGGTCGACGCCGCCAGGTCGACACCGTGGCCTGCGCGGCCTGGGAGCCCGCGCTGCGGCGCACGCTCCTGCGGTGGAGTTCGGGCGACACCGTCGAGGTGCACGGTGCGTTGCGACGCAGGTTCTGGCGGGCCGAAGGGGTTCCGCAGAGCCGTTACGAGGTCGAGCTCAGCGCCGCCCGGCGGCTGGCTCGGGCACCGAGGGCGGATCGGTGAGCAGGCGCATGAGCAGTCCCGTCCGAGGCTTGGGCCCGAACGAGGTGGACTTGCGGGGCATGCGCTCGCCGCGCGCCGCTACCGCAAGGACGTCGCTGTGCCGGGCCGGGTTCAGCAGCAGGGCGACCCCGGCGCGGCGGTGGGCGGCCTCCACGGCATCGCCGGCGTCGTGGTGGTAGGCCACGCGCTCGTCGGCGTCGGCCACGTTCCACAGCCCCGCAAGGACCAACTCGCAGGCGATGCTCGCGTCCAGCCGTCGCCATGCGGCCGATCGGCCCGGCGGCAGGGCCGCCCTTACCGCGGCGGCGTCGGGTTCGGCCAGAAGCATCCACTGTCGGCCGTCGGCCAGCAGGAACGCCGGGCCGGCCCGGCCGGCATCGGCGAGCGCCGCC
>DATFBR010000122.1:0-4133 GCA_035253685.1 Jiangellaceae bacterium | reverse complement strand
CTCGTTGGGTATGACGGTGCGGGTCACGGAGCTGGTCGACCTGGAACGGTCGATGTTCGCCGGCATCCTGCCCAGCGCGTGGCTGCAGGAGCGCTACTTCAGCCCGGTGGACCCGCAATGGTGGGACGCCGTCGCCTCGCTGGTCTACACGTCGCACTTCGTGCTGCCTTGGGCTCTGGCCGCAGTCCTCTACGTCCGGTCCCGACCGGCATGGCTGCGTTACGTGCGGTGGGTGGTGCTGCTGTCGTACGCAGGGCTGGCCACCTACATCCTGGTTCCCGCAGCACCGCCGTGGTACGCCTCGAGGTACGACTTCGTCCCCGAGCAGATCGACCGGGTGATCACCAACGGCTGGGCCGTACTCGGCTTGCGCAGCGCCGGTGCCTGGCTGGACCGGGCGCAGGCGGGTACCAATCTGGTCGCGGCGCTGCCGTCGTTGCACGCCGCGTTCGCCCTGCTGGTGAGCATCACGCTGTGGCGGCACGTTCGCAACCGGGCCGGGCGAGTGCTGATCGCGGTATACCCGGTGGCGATGGGCATCACCCTGGTCTACGGCGGCGAACACTACGTCGTCGACGTGCTGCTCGGCTGGGTCTACGTCGGGCTGGTGCTGCTGGTGACCGTGGCATGGACGACCTGGCGGTCAGCTGCTCCCGATGACCCTGCGGACCAGGCTGCGGGCACGGTTGGCGTCCTCGGGCCAGACGAGGACCTCGTGACGGTCGCCGGCGTCACTGACGGTGCAGCGGATCCCCGCCACGCGCAGCGCGCGCAGGGCGGGCTCGAGGTCCGAGGCGACCCGGGCGGCGGCGATGGGTTGCAGCAGGCCGTACTGTGGCCGCGGCGGCTTGACGACGGATCCCCCGCGCCGGGTCGCCCACCGGACGACAAGCACTAGCGCGCCGAGCAGGACCGCCACCCACAGCGGCCCGAGCACGTAGGTCGCGCTCCCGGTACCGGGCACGTTGTCCAGTGTGCCCATCCTCACAGTGCGTCACACCGGAGTTGGAGACAGGTGGAGGACGAGTCGATGACGCAGCGAGCCGCCGTGATCGGTGCCGGCCTGATGGGATCGGGCATCGCGCAGGTCGCAGCCCAGGCCGGGTGGCAGGTCGTCCTTCAGGACATCTCGGACGATGCCCTGCTTCGCGGCCGGGAGGGCATCGAGCGGAGCACCGCACGATTCGCCGAGAAGGGCCAACTGTCAGCTGAGGACCGTGCGGCCACGTTGGACCGCATCACGACCACGACGGAGATCGACGCCGCCGCCGACGCCGACCTGGTCATCGAGGCAGCGTTCGAGCAGGTCGAGGTGAAGCAGGAGATCTTCCGGACCCTGGACCGGATCTGCCGTGACGGCGCCGTCCTCGCCACGAACACGAGCGCGATCCCGATCACCACGATCGCGTCGGCAACGGGCCGCCCGGAGGCGGTGGTGGGGACGCACTTCTTCTCGCCGGTTCCGTTGATGGCGCTGTGCGAGCTGGTGAGGGGCCTGCACACCTCCGACGACGCGCTGGCTGCAGCCCGCTCTTTCGCCGAGTCCGTCGGCAAGACCTGCGTGGTGGTCAACCGCGACGTCGCCGGCTTCGTCACGACGCGGCTGATCAGCGCGTTCGTGGTCGAGGCGGTCCGGTTGTACGAGTCCGGTGTGGCATCTGCCGAGGACATCGACACGGCGTGTCGGCTCGGCTTCGGTCACGCCATGGGCCCGCTGGCGACCACCGACCTGACCGGCGTCGACATCTTGCGGCACGCGACGTCGACCATCTACGCCGAGACCGGCGACCCGAAGTTCTTCCCGCCCGAGACGCTGAGCCGGATGGTGGCGGCGGGGGACCTCGGCCGCAAGACCGGCCGCGGCTTCTACACGTATTGAGCCGACGCCCCCCGGTGTCTGCGACTTGTGGTGGGAAAGGAACGCCTCAGCCGCCGCGGACACGTGCGCAACCCGCCACAAGATGGAGGCGCAGCCCGGCGGAATGGGCGGCCCGCTGAACCCCGGGGGGTGCGAGCGGCGTTGCACAGGGTGTGCGCACCCGTCACGTCGCTGACGACGACCTGCTGCGGACCCTGTACGACGAACACGCCGCCGCCCTGCTCGGTTTCGTTCGGCGGCTCGTGGACGGCGACCGCCAGCATGCCGAGGACATCGTCCAGGAGACCCTGCTCCGGGCGTGGCGGCACCCGGATGTGCTGACGGGGGATCGGACGCGGCCGTGGTTGTTCACCGTGGCGCGAAACCTGGTGATCTCGCGATATCGCGCTCGTCGGGCACGGGCACCGGAGGTACCGCTGCCCTCCGGTGATGTCCTGGTGGCCGACGACGAATTGGACCGGGCGATGCTGTCGTGGCAGGTAGCGGATGCGCTCGGGAAGCTCACGCCCGCACATCGTGACGTGCTGGTGCATCTGTTCTTCGGCGGTCAGTCGATCGCAGAGGCGGCGGCAGCGCTCGGCATACCCGAGGGAACGGTGAAGTCGCGCAGCTTCTACGCGCTGCGCGCGCTGCGACTCGTGTTCGAGGAGAGCGGGATGCGGCCATGACGAGCTGCCAGACGACCGAGTCGCTCGGTCCCTACGTGCTGGGTGCCCTCGACACCCGCGAACGCGCCGCCGTAGAGGCGCACCTGGCGGACTGCGCTGCGTGCCGGACGGTCGCGGACGAGCTCCGGCCGGTTCCGGTCCTGCTGGGCCGGCTCCACCTCGACGACCTCACCCCGCCCGAGCCGTCCCCTCGCCTGCTCGAGCGCCTGCTGGCGGCGCAGGCGACCGCCCGTCGCCGCCGTCGTGTCGGTGCTCTGGTGGCGGCCGCCGCGCTGGCCGCCACCGTGGGCGTGGCCGGCGGGGTCATCGGCGCCGGCGCGCCTGCCGACGAGCCGTCGGCCGGTACGGTGGCCGTCACGGCTGCCGCGAACGCCGAGGGCATCACCGCCACGGCCTGGCTCACCCCGGACGCACCCGGGACCGGAATCCGGCTCCACCTCGAGGGCGTGCCCGGCGGCGAATGGTGCAGCCTTGTCGTCCGCGACCGTGACGGACGCACCGAGACAGCGGCCACCTGGCAGGTCCGGTACGGAGAGGACGTCGACGTGCCGACGGTCACGACCGACGTGACCCTCGACCGCATCGACGAACTCCTGGTGACGACCGTCGACGGTGAGGAGCTGGTGTCCTTCCCGCCGGTCGAGATGTGACCTACCTCGCGGCGTGAGCCGGTTCACACTGCGTGTCCAGGATGTGTTACCGACGAGTACAGTCCGGAGAGCCGTCCGAGGAGGCCGGATGCGCGAGCGACCCTGGCTCATGCGGACCTACGCGGGCCATACGTCCGCAGCCGAGAGCAACGCGCTGTTCCGACGCAACCTGGCCAAGGGCCAGACGGGGCTGTCGGTGGCCTTCGACCTGCCGACCCAGACCGGCTACGACCCCGACCACGAGCTCGCCCGCGGCGAGGTGGGGAAGGTCGGGGTGCCGGTGGCCCATCTCGGCGGCATGCGTGCGCTCTTCGACGGCATCCCGCTCGGCCGGAGCAACACCAGCATGACCATCAACGCGACGGCGACCTGGCTGTTCGCGCTCTACCAGGTCGTCGCCGAGGAGCAGGGCGCCGATGTGGGCAGCCTCGCCGGGACGACCCAGAACGACATCGTCAAGGAGTACCTGTCGCGTGGAACGTACGTCTTCCCGCCGGCCGCGTCCCTTCGGTTGACCACGGACCTGATCGTCCACGCCGTCGAGCACGTCCCGCGCTGGAACCCGATCAACGTCTGCAGTTACCACCTGCAGGAGGCGGGCGCGACCCCGGTACAGGAGTTGGCCTACGCGCTGTCCACAGCCGTCGCGGTGCTCGACGCCGTCCGTGACTCGGGCCGCATGGCTGCCGAACGCTTCCCCGACGTCGTCGGCCGCATCTCCTTCTTCGTCAACGCCGGTGTCCGCTTCGTCGAGGAGATGTGCAAGCTGCGCGCCTTCGCGCAGCTGTGGGATGTGCTGTTGGCCGAGCGGTACGGGATCACCGACGAGGCGCTGCGACGGTTCCGCTACGGCGTCCAGGTCAACTCGCTGGGACTGACCGAAGCGCAACCGGAGAACAACGTCGCGCGGATCATCATCGAGATGCTGGCAGTGAC
>DATFBR010000121.1:0-14607 GCA_035253685.1 Jiangellaceae bacterium | reverse complement strand
TCGCGATCGGCTGGGTCCTGTTCCAGAAGAAGGACGCCTGACCCTCCGGCCCCACTCGAGGGTCAGGCGTCCGCGCCGGGCGTCGCCACGCCGGACGGTCAGGTGAGGTCGAAGACCAACCGGCCCTTCACCTCGCCGCTGAATGGAATCCTCAACCGCGGCCTACCGGCCTCCCTGGGCCACGCTGCTGAGGTGGATGACAGCGCCATCATGCGATCCGCTGGCTGCTCTCCGGTCAGATGCGGACGATTCCGGCCCGCGTACGGAAGTGGGCAGCCTGCACGCCGGGCTGTCCGTGCGGGGCCACCCAATCGACCTCGACGTCGTCGAGCGGGTGGGCCTCAGGTTCGCCGAGCCACTCGGCCACGCGGTGCGGGCTGCCGGCGATCTCGAGGCGGACCAGGTCGACACCGTCGCGGTAGCCGATGGTCGCCGACGGATGCTGCGTTGCGTCGGACTCCCAGCAGACGAAGAACGGCAGCTGCGGATCGGCCAACAGGCCCATGACGCCGATCTGCTTCCACAGCAGCTCGAAACCGTCCGGCCGCTTCCGGTTGCCCTGCACCGCCCGACGGCCGAGCCTGGCCTCGACGGGATGCAGATCGTCGACGGCGACGACCCAGCCCAGCCAGCCCCCGCCGGCCTCCGTCCGGGCTCGGACGGCTTGCCCGAACGGCACCTTGTCGGCCACGGGATGGTCGAGTACGGCGACGACCTCGAGGTAGTGCCCGTCGGTGAGGGGCAGCACGTGGTTACGGGTTCCGAAGCGCGGATGCACGCCTCCGTCGACCAGGTCGACTCCGAGCGCGGCGGCCAGCTCCCGGCTCGTCGCATCGAGCCCTTCCGGGCCCGCTGCATAGGAGAGGTGGTCCAGCCGCATGTCCGCATCCTGGCAGCAGCACGTGGGCATGATTCGTCGGGGTCGCGCGCGGCATAGCCTGCCGGCATGGCACCCGGACGGACGGAGGTGGTCGCCGCGGCGGGCGATGGCGGCCTCGACTTCGACGTGCTCGTCGTCGGCTCGGGCTTCGGCGGCAGCGTCGCCGCGCTCCGGCTGAGCGAGAAGGGATACCGGGTCGGAGTCCTGGAGGCCGGGCGGCGATTTGCTCCGGACGACTTCCCGAAGACCAGCTGGGACCTCCGGAACTTCCTCTGGGCGCCCGCCCTGGGATGCACAGGGATCCAGCGGATCTCGTTGCTGCGCAACGTCGTCGTACTGTCGGGGGCCGGTGTCGGCGGCGGCTCGCTCGTCTATGCAAACACGCTCTACCGGCCGCTGGACGACTTCTACGCCGATCCGCAGTGGCGCGACATCACCGACTGGCGGGCCGAGCTCGGCCCGTTCTACGACCAGGCCGAACGGATGCTGGGCGTCTCTTACGACAGCCGGGACACGCCCTCCGACGCAGTGATGCGGGCCGTCGCCGAACACATGGGCGTGGCCGACACGTTCCACTACGCCCCGGTCGGGGTCTTCTTCGGCGAGCCGGGGAAGGAGGTACCGGACCCGTACTTCGGTGGCGCTGGGCCGGCTCGGACCGGCTGCCTGCATTGCGGCGAGTGCATGACCGGCTGCCGGCACGGAGCCAAGAACACCCTGGAGACGAACTATCTCCACCTGGCCGAACGGGCGGGAGCCCGGATCATGCCGCGGTCGACGGTGCTGGCCGTGCGGCCGCGCCAACCGAGCGGCTACGACGTCGAGATCCGTCGCACCCCGAACGGTCCTACATCGGTCGTCAACGACAGGCTCCGCGGCCGGCGTGGTCGACGGACCCTGTGCGCCGAGCACGTGCTCTTCGCCGCGGGCACGCTGGGGACACAGGCACTCCTCCACCGCATGCGTGGCGACGGCGTCCTGCCGCGGATCTCACGCCACCTCGGCGTGCTGACCCGGACGAACTCCGAGGCCTTACTCGGAGCGACGGCCGACCGGCCGGTCGCGGACTACTCGCTGGGCACGGCGATCACGTCCTCGATCCACCCGGACGCGACGACGCACATCGAGCCGGTCCGATACGGCAGGGGCAGCAACGCCATGGGTCTACTCGGCACGGTGCTCGTCGACGGCGGCGGGAGGCTGCCGCGCCCGGTTCGTTTCCTCGGCGTCGCCGCTCGGCATCCGGCTCGGTTCCTGAAGTCGTTCTCGCTGCGGCGATGGTCGGAGCGGACGGTGATCCTGCTGGTGATGCAGTCGCTGGACAACTCGTTGACGGTGTCGCGCCGGAAGGGCCTGCTGCGTGACCGGCTGACCAGCAGCCAGGGCCACGGCGCTCCCAACCCCACCTGGATCCCGGCCGGGCATGCAGCCGCACGGTTGGCCGCCCAGGAGATCGGCGGGGTTCCGGGCGGCACCGTCGGCGACGTCTTCGACGTCCCGATGACGGCACACATCCTGGGTGGCTGCTCGATCGGCGAGTCTCCCGAGTCCGGTGTGGTCGACCCGTATCACCGGGTGTTCGGGCACCCTGGCCTGCACGTGGTCGACGGTTCGGCGGTGTCCGCAAACCTGGGCGTGAACCCGTCGCTGACCATCACCGCGCTGGCCGAGCGGGCGATGGCGATGTGGCCGAACCGTGGCGACCCGGACCCTCGGCCACCGCTGGGATCGGCCTATAGGCGGATCGGGTTCACCCCACCGAAACGCCCCGCCGTCCCCGCACATGCTCCGGCGGCACTGCACCTTCCGGACACGTGAGCAGCCTCAGGATCGGTCGGGCGGTGTTCGTCACATGGCCGGCGGAATGATCCATACGGGGCAGGCGTTCTTGCCTCACGTTCAAAGGAGGTCCACATGCCCGCGGTCACGGCCGACACACTCGCGTTGCCACGCCTACCCGGGCTTCCCCCCACCTCGACCGACTGGCGCGGCGTCAGCAAGATCGTTACTGCCCACCGGCAGCTCGAGGGCGAAGGCTTCGTCGTCCGCCGCCCCTTCCCCGGCATGGATCTCAGCCTCGCCGACCCGTTCCTGCTGCTCGACCACATGGGCGCTGTCGAGTACGCGCCCGGCGAGGCCAAGGGGGCGCCGTGGCATCCGCACCGCGGCTTCGAGACCGTCACCTACATGCTCGACGGCGCATTCGAACACACGGACTCCACCGGTGGCGGTGGCCTGCTCACCGACGGCGCCACCCAGTGGATGACCGCCGGCAGCGGGATACTCCACAGCGAGTTGCCGCCGCCCGAGTTCGTGCTCAAGGGCGGTCTGTTCCATGGCGTCCAGCTCTGGGTCAACCTGCCGCGGTCGCACAAGTGGGTGCCGCCGCGCTACCAGGACATCAACGCCGGCGATGTCCGGCTGATCGCGAGCGCCGACGGCGGCGCCCTCATCCGGCTCATCGCCGGCTCGCTCGGCGGGCACGAGGGACCCGGGTCGACGTTCACGCCGATCACCTACCTGCACGCGACCGTCGCCCGCGGCGCACGCCTGGATCTGCCCTGGCCCGCGGACTTCAACGCGCTGGTCTACGTGCTTTCCGGACGCGGCCACGTCGGACCGCATGGGCAGCCGCTCGACGAGGGTCAGCTCGCCGTGCTCGGTACTGGAGCCGCGCTCACCATGCGGGCCGCCGACGGCCAGCCGAACCCTGCCACCGGCGGGTGGGAGATCCTCGTGCTCGGCGGGCTCCCGATCCGTGAGCCGGTCGCGCGGTACGGTCCGTTCGTCATGAACACCCGTGCGGAGATTGTCGAGGCGGTCGAGGACTACCAGGCCGGTCGGCTCGGCCAGACCGAGGTTCCGCACCACACTGCCGCGGACCTCGACCCCGGTGCCCGATGAGCGTGGAGATCCGGCAGGAGGCGGTCCGCTACGTCGCCTACCTCGACGGAGACGAGATCGGCGAGCTGGCCTTCTCACGGTCGGGTGACGTCGTCACGGCCCTGCACACGGAAGTCGACGATGCTGCCGAGGGCCGCGGCGTCGGCGGTGCGCTCGCTCAGACGTTCCTCGACGACGCCCGGTCGGCCGGCCGGCGCGTCGTTCCGAGCTGCCCGTTCGTCAGGGGCTGGATAGAGAAGCACCCGGAATACGCCGACCTGGTCCGGTCCGGAGCCTGAAGGCCGATGGCGACCCACGTCGTGCTCCTCCGCGGGATCAACGTCGGCAAGGCGCGCCAACTACCGATGGCCGAGCTGCGTGCGCTGATGACCGAGCTGGGCTATGACGACGTACGGACCTATCTGCGCACCGGAAACATCGTGCTCAGTACGTCGCACACCTCCACCAGGCTCGCGACGGCGGTGGAGGACGGGATCAGGGGTCGCTTCGGGATGCCGGTCCCGGTGGTCGTCCGCAGCAAGGCCCAGTTCGGCCGCATCGTGGCTGCCAACTCGCTACCCCATGGTGAGGCCGAGCCCGCCAAGCTGTTCGTGGCGTTTCTTGACCGGCCGCTTTCTGCCAAGGCCGTCGACGCTGTCGAGCCCGACGACTACCTGCCCGACGAGTTCCGAGTGAACGGCGCGGAGGTTTACTTCCGCTGCCCCAACGGGCTGGCGAACTCCACCCTGACGCCGGCGTTCTGGAAGAGGCTCGGGGCCGACGACAAGGCGACGGTGCGGAACTGGAACACCGTCCTGACGCTGCACCGGATGCTCGACGCCTAGAGCCGTTCACGACGTCTCGACGGGTCGCTTCGGCGCGCGTCACGATCACCGCGGACGAACCGGCCCAGCCACCCCTCGTCGGTCGCGACGACGTGTCCCACGACCGTAGCGACGACGAGGACGAACGCCGCCGCGAACAGCCAGGACAGGTAGGTGAAAGCCACTCCGATCGGACCGAACCGGCTGGCGCTCGACGTCAAGGCCAACGGCATGTAGATCTGCGAGGCGTAGGCCATCACCATGAGGCCGAGGCCCGAGGTCACGGCGCCAGGGACGAGGTGCCGGATGGGAATCCGCCCGGCCAGGAGGAGCCACGGAACGTACAACCACAACGCCGTGTACACGCTCAATGTGACGACTCCGACCGCGGCGATCTCGTACCGGAAGCCGGTCAACGCCAGGATCGTCATTCGGACGATCAGCAGTGACAGCACGACGGCGAGCACGGCGGCCAGCCAACGCCACGCGGTGCGAGCGCTGGGTCTGGGAACGTCCCAGGCGCGGCAGTACATACGCACCAGTGCACGGGAGAAGCTCGTCGCCGACACGAGAACAAAGAGGACGCCGAGCAGGCCGACCTGGTTCGCGGTCATCTCCCGGTCGCCAAGCGCGCCCTCGATCACTGATTGCGCCGACGCCGGTACGCCGAGGTGGTCGATGATCTCGTCCCGGAGCTCGGCCGCGCGATCCGGCATGAACGACGCCACCACGATGATGATCGGCAGGATCGAGCTGAACGCCTGGGCCGCCAGGGTCATCGCCCGGTCGAAGATCTCGATGTCCACGACACCACGCATCGACCGCTCGGCGAGTCGACCCAGTTCCGTCGTTCGGAACCACGCCATCAGTCGGCCGACCGGCCGCACCCTCGTCGTTGCTTGCCCTCCGGTAGGTGTCATGCCTTGCTCCGCCCGACACAGCGTGCGCCGCCCGCCGGCGCCCGCCTGCCATCATCGCGGCGTCGACGGCGCCAGGCACCCGCCTCTCACATCTCGAAGCGGTAGCCCGTGCCCGGCACCGTGACGATGTGCCGCGGATGCGCCGGGTCCTCCTCGAGCTTGCGGCGCAGTTGACGCTCCGGTAGTTGAGCAGTCGGACGGGCCGGACTCGGCAGCAGCGGGGACAATGCACCACATGACCAACGTTGCGACCACCACGACCGCCGCACCCGAAGGTCCGCTGTCGGCCGGGGAACTGGCCCGCGTCGATGCATGGTGGCGGGCGGCGAACTACCTGTCGGCCGGCCAGATCTACCTGCTGGACAATCCTCTGCTGCAGGAGCCTCTCGCCGCCGAGCACATCAAGCCGCGGCTACTGGGACACTGGGGCACCACTCCCGGACTCAACTTCGTCTACGCGCACCTCAACCGGGCGATCGTGCGACGTGATCTCCACGTCGTCTATGTCTGCGGGCCCGGGCACGGGGGGCCGGGAATGGTCGCGAACGCGTGGCTCGACGGCACCTACAGCGAGCTCTTCTCCCATGTCGGCACCGACGCCGAGGGCATCCGGCAGCTGTTCCGGCAGTTCTCGTTCCCCGGCGGCGTGCCCAGCCACGCCGCTCCCGAGACGCCGGGTTCCATCCACGAAGGCGGCGAGCTCGGCTATGCGCTCTCCCACGCCTACGGTGTCGCGTTCGACAACCCGGATCTGCTGGTCGCGTGCGTGATCGGCGACGGTGAGGCGGAGACCGGACCGCTTGCGACCGGCTGGCACGGCAACAAGTTCCTCGACCCGATGAACGACGGCACGGTGCTGCCGATTCTGCACCTCAACGGTTTCAAGATCGCCAACCCGACCGTGCTCGCCCGCATCGACGAGGACGAGCTTCTCGAGTTGATGCGGGGCTATGGCCACAACCCGTACGTCGTCGCAGGGGGGTTCGACGGTGAGGACCCGGCCGCCGTCCACCAGCGGATGGCCGCCACGATGGACGAGGCGCTGGACGAGATCGCGGCCATCCGACTGCGGGCTGCCGAGGGCACGTTGGACGGTGCGCCTCGCTGGCCGATGATCGTCCTGCGGACACCGAAGGGCTGGACCGGCCCTCGCGAGGTCGACGGCGTCGCCGTCGAGGGCACCCAGCGTTCCCACCAGGTTCCACTCGCCGGCGTCCGCGACAACGCCGAGCACCTGAAGCTGCTCGACGACTGGTTGCGCTCCTACCGGCCGGAGGAGCTGTTCGGCGACGACGGCGGCCTGGATCCCGACATCGCGGCCCTTGCTCCGGCGGGTGACCAGAGGATGAGCGCCACCCCGCACGCGAACGGTGGCCTGTTGCTGAGGGACCTCCGGCTGCCCGACTTCCGCGACTTCGCCGTCGACGTCCCGGTGCCGGGACAGGCCACCGCGGAGGCCACGCGTGTCCTCGGCCGATGGCTCGCCGAGGTCATCGCCGCCAACCCGGAGACCTTCCGCCTCTTCGGCCCCGACGAAACCGAGTCGAACCGGCTCGGCGCCGTCTACGAGTACACCGCGAAGGTGTGGCAGGCAAAGATCCTCGACACCGACGAGCACATGGCCCGGTCCGGCAGGGTGCTGGAGGTGCTGAGCGAGCATCAGTGCCAGGGATGGCTCGAGGGCTACCTGCTCAGCGGCCGGCATGGCCTGTTCAGCTGCTACGAGGCGTTCATCCACATCGTCGATTCGATGTTCAACCAGCACGCGAAGTGGATCGACGCGACCCGGCACATCCCGTGGCGACGACCCGTCGCCTCGCTCAACTACCTGCTCACCTCGCATGTCTGGAGGCAGGACCACAACGGCTTCTCCCACCAGGACCCGGGATTCATCGACCACGTGGTCAACAAGAAGGCCGACGTGATCCGGGTCTACCTGCCGCCGGACGCCAACACCCTGCTGTCCACAGCCGACCACTGCCTGCGGTCGCGCAACTTCGTCAACGTCATCGTCGCCGGCAAGCAACTGGAGCACCAGTGGCTGTCGATGGACGAGGCCGTGGCCCACTGCACGCGCGGCATCGGCATCTGGACCTGGGCCGGGACGGAACGGGACGGCGATCCCGACGTCGTGCTGGCCTGCGCCGGTGACGTGCCGACGCTGGAGACACTCGCGGCCGCCGACCTGCTCCGCCGGCATCTTCCGAACCTGCGGGTGCGTGTGATCAACGTCGTCGACCTCATGCGGCTGCAGGACGAGCGAGAGCACCCGCACGGACTGTCCGATCGGGACTTCGACACCTTGTTCACCGTGGACAGGCCCGTGGTGTTCGCCTACCACGGCTATCCATGGCTCATCCATCGACTGACCTACCGGCGGACCAACCACGACAACATCCACGTCCGCGGGTACAAGGAGATGGGCACCACGACAACGCCGTTCGACATGGTGATGCTCAACGATCTCGACCGATACCACCTGGTCATGGACGTCATCGACCGGGTGCCCTCGCTGGGATCGACGGCCGCCGCTCTCCGGCAGCAGATGAGCGATACGCGACTGCGTGCCCGGCAGTACACGCGCGAGTTCGGTGAGGACGCTCCGGAGATCATGAACTGGGCCTGGCCGGACGATCAACGGGGCCCGGAGGCCTGACGCGCCCAGATCGCGAGGTTTGCGAGGCCCTCGGAACGGTTACATGATGCCTGCACTCACCACACGAGAAGGAGCAGACATGACTGCGGCAGGCATCATCAGCGCGATCATCATCGGCGCGATCATCGGCCTCCTCGCCCGGCTCGTCCTTCCCGGTCGCCAGGCCATCGGCATCCTCCTCACCATCGTCATCGGCATCCTCGGTGCCCTGATCGGCACCTGGCTCGCCCAGCAGGTCGGTGTGGCCACCACCGACGGCATCGACTGGATCGAGATCTTGTTCCAGATCGGCGTGGCGGCCGTGGGGATCGCTCTGGTCAGTGGCTTCAGCCGTCGCAGCACCGTGTGACGACGACGTCCGGCGGGCGCGCTGGCAGGCTCAACTGCTGGCGCGCCCCCACGCGTCTGCCTCCGTTGCGGACGTCGTCCGACACCTGATCGGCCTCCAGGCACAGATCCCGTCCGCCACCTCGCTGGCCGTCCGGGTGCGAACCGTCGGGCTCACCGAGGCCGACGCCGAGCGAGCGATGATTCCGGTCGGGCCCCTCGTCCGCACCTGGCTGATGCGCGGAACCCTGCATGTGATCCACGCCGAGGACCTCGAGTGGCTGCTGCCGCTGCTGGGTCCGCCGATGGTCCGGACGGGAGAGCGTCGCCGCGACCAGCTCGGCCTGGACGCGGTGACGCTCAGCCGGTCGATCGACGTGCTCGAGGGGCTGCTGGCCGCCGGGCCGATGACACGTCCGAACGTCTTCGCCGGGCTGGCCCGCAAGGGCATCGACCCGGCCGGGCAGCGGGGCATCCACATCGTGCAGCATGCGGCCCTGCGCGGCCTGCTCTGCTTCGGTCCGGACCGCGGCCGTGACCAGACGTGGATGCTGCGCCCCGCCGGTGCGGCGCCGAGTCTCGACCGAGACGACGCCCTGGCCGAGTTCGCTCGGCGCTACCGCATCGGATACGGCCCGAGTGACCCGCACGGGCTGGCCTCGTGGTCGGGCCTGTCCGTTACCCACGCCCGCGCGGCGTGGCGACTGTCGGAAGGAGCAGACTCCGCCGATCTCGAGCCGCCGCTCCGGACCGGCGCGCCGACCGTCCGGCTTCTGCCGCATTTCGACCCGTACCTGCTCGGCTACGCGAACCGTGACCTCGCGGTTCCGGTCGAGCATCGTCTGAGGGTCTGGACCGGCGGCGGCTACGTGCTGCCGACGGTCGTCGCCGACGGCCGCGTCGTCGGCACCTGGACCGGTGCGCGCCGCGGTCGCCACATCGAGATCTCCACGACACCGTTCGCGGCGGCCTGGGACGACGCCGTGCGTGCCGGCCTGGAGGCGGAGTTCGAGGACATCGGGCGCTTCACCGCCCTCGAGCTTCGCCCCGCTGGCGCGCCTCCCGGGCTTGCTTCGCCCCGGTAATGCACCAAGTCTCGCCCGAGATGTCTGGATCCAACGTGCATGTGCGGAGCGAAGCGGGCCGACCCGACGAGGAAGGTCACGCTGGAAGCAGGCGGTGCGCTCGGTCGACATGCCGGCGTGCCGGGCGCTCGCCACGGCCGCTCTCGCCCTGGCGTCCGCCGCCGAGGTCCGCTCGCTGATCTCCTGAGCGGTCACGGCACGCCGCGGCCACCATTCAGGCCATCGGTACTCCGCCGTACGGTGTGGCCGTGCTCGCCCGTCACCTCGCCGTGGGTGCTGCCCTCACCGCACTGGGGCTGGTCGGGTGCGCGGCCGGCGCAGGGTCGCAGGCGGAGAGCCCGGGATCTCGCGGAACCACCGCCTTCAGCGCATCTCCCGCCGCACCCTCGTGCGGCGGTAACTGCTACGGAGATCCCGAAGTGACCGGCAGCCTGTCATCCGAGCTGGTCGTCGAGGTGAGCGGCGTGGCGGCGAGCCACCGCGCGGCCGGCGTCTACTACGTGGTCGGCGACGAACCCGGGACCGACGAGGTGGTCGCCATCCGGGACGACGGCACCCTCGTCGCCAGGATCGGTGTCGACGGCATGTCGGCGGAGAACGCCGAGGCGCTGGCAGTCGGGGCCTGTGGCCCGCAGGACTCGAATCCGTGCGTTTTCGTCGCTGACATCGGCGACCATGTCGGCCGGCCGTACGTCGTCGTCTACCGGTTCCCGGAGCCCAACCTGACGGCACCACCACCGAATGTCGTCGCGGCCGACGCACTGAGATACAGCTACCCGGACGCCGCAACCGACGCCGAGGCGCTGATCGTTGACTACTCCGGCCGGCCCCTGATCGTCAGCAAGGCCGCCTTCGACCAGGCATCCGCCACCACCGGGCCGACGCATGTCTACCGCGGCGATCCTGGTGGTGGAGTCCTCGAACTGCTCGGCGAGATCGACCTGCCCACACCTGACCGACCCGTGCTGACCGGCATCGCCGGCAACGTCGTCACCGACGCGTCCTCCACGGACGGCCGGGTCCTGCTGCGCACGTACGACCAGGTCATCGAGTACCGCGCGCCCCAGGGGGGAGCCGAGCTCGGCGGGTTCCGCACCTGGCCGTACCGCTTGGTCCCGGCACCGGCTCAGATCCAGTCGGAGGCGGTCGCATACCGGTACGACTGCGGCTATCTCACGATCTCCGAGTTCACCGGCTCGATCGCCACGGTGGGCTGTCACCGGTGACCGGGTCGTCGACCGCCTGACCCCTGCCGGCGCGGTGAGAGATCCGATCACTGATGTGATCCACGTCACAGCCGGGCACCAATCCGACGGCTCTGCAGCACCGAATGCCGAACATGGATCCGCAGTCTCCCCGGCCTGCCGGACCACGCGCCGCGCCGTGGCACACAGTCGTCATCGACACCATCCGGCTGTCGAGGCAGCGGCGTCGGGAGCATCGTGACGCGTCCCACGCTGCGGGTAGCCGCACCCGCGCCGACCCCAGGCATGACCGACGCGTGTGGCTCGCGCTTCTGATCCTCGCCGCCGGACTGCTTGGCGCGGCGGTGCTGGCGCCCATCGCGCTCACCCGGCCGGGCGACCTCACCCCCGGGACGGTGGCAACTCCGACCTCCCCGCACGCCTTCGTCGACACCTCGGGGCTGCCCGGCCGGCCGACTACGGAGTCGAGCCGGACCGGGTCGGAACGCACGGCGTCCCTGGAACGCGCGGCGGCCGGGGCGGAGATCGCCGAGCGCACCGACATCGACGTGTCGCCTGCCGCTGAGGCGATCCTTCGCGAAGGTGCCGTCGATGGCCGGGTTCTCCTCGTCCTGGCCGCCCTGGCGACGGAGGGGTATCTGACGGCCGTCGACGTCGCGCCCGCCGCTCCCGGCGGTGCGCCAGAACTGGAGTTGGGTGTAGCCGACGTCGACGTCGTCCTCGACTGGCTCGACCAGCAGCCCCGGGTACGGCCTGATCACCTGCAGGTTCGACGTCACTTCTCCGTCGCATACCTCCGACTCAACTACCGCACCCCCGAACCCGCCGGACTCTTCCCCTCCTGATCCATGCACCGGTCGCCACCCTTGGAGACACCGTGATCCGTTCCGCCGTCCGCGCCGCCGTCACCGTCGTCCTCGTCGCAGCCTCGACCACCGTGAGCCTTCCGGCGCACGCCGCGCCCGCTCTGGGTTGGATCCGGCTCGCCCACCTGTCGCCGGATACGCCGGAGGTGGACGTCTACCTGTCGTCGTTCGGAGACGCCGAGGACCCGACGGTCCTGCGGGGGGTCGGGTACGGCATGTTCTCGCCGTACCAGCAGGTGCCCGAGGGTTCCTACACCGTCGCGATGCGCCGTGCCGGCGCCCCGGCGGACGAGCCGGCCGTGCTTTCGACGACCGTTCGGGTTCTCGCCGACTCGGCTGCCACGGTCGCCGGCATGGGCGAGAACGCCGATCTCCGTCTGGTGACGCTCACCGACGACCTCGACGCCCCCGCCGCCGGGCAGAGCAAGGTCCGTGTCATCCAGGCGGCGATGTCGGCACCGGAGGTGGTAACGGTCACCCTCGGCAACACTTCGCTGGGCACCGATCTCGAGTTCACCGCGACCACGGACTACCGCGGCGTGCCGGCCGGCGCCGCCGTCCTCCGGGTGGACTCTCCCGGTCCAACCGCCGAACAGACCCTGGAACTGAGCGCAGGAAGCACCTACACCGTCGTCGTCCGCGACCTGTCCGGCGGACTCGGAATCGTCTCGATCCTCGACTTCGCCGCAGCGCAGCAGATCCCGGTCGGCGGAGTCGACGCCGGTCTGGGTGGTGCGGTCGTGACGCAGTCAACGGCCTCGTGGCGGCTCGTCGGCCTCGTCGTGCCCATGGTCGGGCTCGTCGCACTGCTCGCCGTGCGGCGGCCGAAGCGCTCGGTGGAGCGCTGAGTGCGATCCCGCGTGCGAGCCGCGACCGCGAGGCACCGCCGCCGCCGGGCCGGACGCAGCAGGTTTTCGGCCACGATGGTGGCACTGGGTTCGCTGCTGTTCGCGATCACGGCCGGCGCAGCGCTCACGGGGGGCGACCGGAACCGGTCAGGGGGTCCGGCAACGGTCGCAGCCATGAGCGCCACCGATGTCGTCCGGTCGGATGCCCCGTTCGCCGACGGGGAGGCCGTCCGTGCCGAGCCCGTGCGGGTCGTGATCGATGCGATCGGGGTCTCGGCCGCCGTGGCCGCAATCACCTTGGAACCAGACGGCGGGCTCTCGCCGCCGAGCGACCCATCGATCGTGGGATGGCACTCCGGCAGTCGCATCCCCGGCGACCGTGGTCCCGCCGTCATGGTGGGCCACGTGGACTCCGCCGACGGTCCCGCAGTCTTCGCCGACCTCGACGACCTCGAGCCCGGTGACGAGATCGACGTCGAAAACGGCGACGGGTACGTCGCGTCATTCGCGGTCTCATCGGTGACCCGCCATCCGAAGCGGGTCTTCCCAACCGACGCCGTGTACGGGCCGACCCCCGAGTCCGAGCTGCACCTGATCACCTGCGGCGGCTCCTTCGACCGGGAGACCGGGTATGCGGACAACGTCGTGGTCACGGCGACGCCATGGGCTGATGGCCCGGCGGCGTAGGCTCGACGGCATGTGCCGCAGCATCAAAACACTCCGTGAGCCATACACCGAGCACGTCAGCGACGACGACGTCCGCGCCGCAGCGCTGCAGTACGTCCGCAAGATCAGCGGCTTCCATGCACCGGCCGCGCACAATGCCGATGCCTTCGGCCGCGCCGTCGACTCCGTCGCCGCCGCCACCCAGGTGCTGCTCGACCAACTCGAGGTGAGGGGCGCGGCTCGCCAGCGAGCGTGACCGGTCGAAACGTTCCGCTGCAGGGCCGTTGTCATGCGTCGTCGAGGACGGCGTCGACGACCACCGGTCGGTGGTCCGACGCGTGCGTGGGCACGACCCGTGCCGACCGGGCCCGCACGCCGTCGCCGACCAGCACGTAGTCGATACGCACGTGCGGGCTGACCGCGTCGAAGGTGAAGCCCGCTCCGACCCCGGCCGTGGCCCACGCGTCCGAAAGGACTTCGCGCAGCCGTGCGACCTCCGGCGATGACGGACCGGCATTCATGTCACCCAGGAGGACCACAGGTGCCGGGCCGCCCCTCACCGCGTCGGCAATCGCTGCGGTCTGCTCTAGACGCTCGACCTGGAAACCGTATTCGAGGTGCGTGTTGAGCACGCGGAGGCCGTGGTCGCCGACGTCGATGCCGACCTGGAGCAACCCCCGCTGTTCGCCGCCCATCGGGTGTACCAGCAGCGTGTGCACGTTGTTTCGGACCGGGAGGGCGGACAGCGTGGCCATGCCGTACTGACGGCGCGGCATACCCGGTGCCGGCGGATCGAGGTCGACGTTGGCGCCGTAAACAGCGTGCATGCCCAACCGGCCGGCCAGCCACGCCGGCTGGTCGACGTATGCGCTGCGCGCTCCCCAGTTCCGGTCGACCTCCTGTAGGCCGACCACCTCGGCCCCGGTCTCCTCGATCGCCGAGGCGACGCGCTCCAGGTCGAGCAGACCGTCGGCGCCCACGCCGTGGTGGATGTTGAACGTCGCCAGCCGGAGGGCTCGGGCCACGGGCCGCCTCCTGTCTGCGGAAGGGCCGGCTCGCCGTCCGACAGGGCCCGGACGACAACCTATGCGCCGTCCGGCCCCGACGCGGCGCCCGGCTCGCGGACGTGCCCGTGACCACCGTCAGCATCGCCGAGGTGGGCAACGTTCCCGCCCAGTACCGCCACCATCCCAAGGTGATCACGCCGGGTGACGACCTCGTCGTGCCGGCGGCCCACCTCAAGTGGTACGAGGTCCGCCGGGAGGACGCCACGGTCTCCGCCGCTGTTCGTGACGATGCGCGAGCTTTCCTCGGCGCCGAGGCCGCGGCGGGTCGGCTGCAGATATCGGGCGAACTGGGCTTTGCCATCCTCCACCTGTGTGGCGAGTCGTTCTACTTCCTCATCGTCTGTACGTGGCGCAATGTCAACGAGTTGTGGGAGACCGTC
>DATFBR010000120.1:0-2378 GCA_035253685.1 Jiangellaceae bacterium | reverse complement strand
TGGCCATGGTGGGGAACCCGTTCTTCGGCAAGCTGAGCGACCGCACCACCTCGCGGTTCGGCATGCGGCGGCCCTGGATGGTGATCGGCCTGGTGGGTGGTTCGCTCGGCATCCTCGTGGTGGCGTTGGCGCCCAACGTTCCGGTGGTCGTCGTCGGATGGTGCATCGCCCAGCTGCTCTTCAACGCCCTGCTCGCCGCGCTGGTGGCGGTCCTGCCAGACCAGGTGCCGGCCGCTCAACGCGGTCTGGTCGCCGGTTTCCTGGGCGTCTGTGTGCCGATCGCGTCGGTGAGCGGCACCTTCGTGGTCCAGGCGTTCACCGGCAACCGGCTGACCATGTTCCTGGCCCCGTGCGCGATCGGCGGGTTCTTCGTCCTGCTCTTCGCGCTCAGGCTGAACGATCGCCGGCTCGCCAAGGCGGACAGGCCGACCTGGTCGCTGCGAGAGCTCGTCAGCACGTTCTACGTCAATCCGCGGAAGAGCCCGGACTTCGCCTGGGCGTTCGCCAGCCGCTTCATGTTCGTGCTGGCCTACGCCGTCCTGACGACCTACCAGGTCTACTACCTGCTGGACAAGATCGGCAGCGCCGAGGCCGAGGTGCCGCGACAGATCTTCCTCGGCACGCTCGTCCAATCGGTCGTCGTCGTCGCCGCTTCCCTCGTCGGGGGCCGGCTCTCCGACCGGACGGGCCGACGGAAGGCCTTCGTCCTCGCCGCGGCGATCGTGTACGGCCTGGCGATGTTCGCGCTCGCCGTCGCCAGCGACTTCAACGGTTTCCTCGTCGGCATGGCCATCGGCGGGCTCGGCTTCGGCGTGTATGTGGCCGTCGATCTCGCGCTGGCCGTCGACGTGCTGCCGGACAAGGACAACGCCGCCAAGGACCTCGGCGTGTTCAACATCGCCGGCGCGCTTCCCTTCTCCGTCGCGCCGGGTATCGCGCCGGCCATCCTGGCGCTCGGCGGCGGCAGCTATGGCGTGCTGTACGCGGTCGCCGGAGTCTGGGCGATCATCGGCGCCCTCGCCATCCTGCCCGTGAAGGGCGTCCGCTGAGGGTCCACCTCGACGGCCGGCCCCAGTAGGCCGCGGCGCGCAATTCACCACCCCAATCACCACATGTGGTGATGTCTGCTCACCACATCGGCTCCTACCTTGCGGTCGTCCTGAAGGTCCGCAAGCCCGGAGGAGCACGATGAGCGACACGTCGGCCGGCCACGCGCGCGGCGCCGGGCGGTACGAGATCCGGCTCAAGGGGCGCCTCAGCTCCCGCTGGGCGGCCCGGTTCGACGGGATGACCCTCAGCCACGACGGCGACGGCACCACCGTCCTCCATGGTCCGGTCGTCGACCAGGCCGCCCTGCACGGCCTGCTCGCGAGAGTGCGCGACCTGGGCCTGCCGCTGCTGTCGGTCACCCAGGTCGAGCCCGACCAGCCCACCGGGCCCACCAGCGAGCCTCGATGACCCGTCGATCCAGGAAGGAGACCCCACAGCGACCACCGTCCAGCCATCCAACCACAGGACCGAAAGGAGTCCCGATGGACTCGACCAGGAGAACGTCGCTCGTCACCGGGGTGTTGTTCATCATCACCTTCGTCACCTCGATCCCAGCAGCGCTCATGCTCTACACCCCGGTGCTGGACGACGCCGGCTACATCGTCGGGGCCGGCGCCGACGGGGGCGTGGCCTTGGGGGCGCTGCTCGAGGTCCTCCTCATCATCGCCAACGTCGGCACCGCGGTCGCGCTGTTCCCCATCCTCAAGCGGCAGAGCGAACCGCTCGCGCTCGGCTATGTCACCGCTCGTCTCGTCGAGAGCACCTTCATCGCCATCGGCATCGTCAGCGTCCTGGCCGTCGTGACCCTGCGGCAGGACTTCGCGGCGGCTGCCGGCGGAGATCCCGGCTCGTTCGTGACGGCCGGCAAGTCACTGGTCGCGGTCCATGACTGGACGTTCCTGCTCGGGCCGGGCTTCATCGTCGGCGTCGGGAACGGGCTGATCCTGGGCTGGCTGATGTACCGGTCCGGTCTGGTGCCGCGGGGGCTGGCCCTGCTGGGGCTCGTCGCCGGTCCCGTCCTGTGCGCCGGGGGGATCGGCGTGCTGTTCGGCGTCATCGAGCCAGGCTCCGGGCCGCAGGTCATCGCGACGGCCCCGGAGTTCGTCTGGGAGCTGTGGCTGGGCATCTACCTGATGGTCAAGGGCTTCAAGTCCTCTGGGGTCCAGCGCCTCCAGGCCGATCGCCAAGTGGTGCCGACACCCCACGCGGTCCCGACTCCCTAGCCATGTCGTCGCCGACCGGAGGAGCAGCACCCATGATCGAGCTGAACGGGCTGACCAAGCGGTACGGCCCCACCCTTGCCGTCGACGACCTGTCGTTCCGGGTGC
>DATFBR010000119.1:0-3682 GCA_035253685.1 Jiangellaceae bacterium | reverse complement strand
TCGACGCGAGCGCCCAGCCGACGTAGCGTCGAGCAGCGGCCAGGATCGGCCGGAAGGATCCAAGCCTTGCATCCGAGGAGGTTGGGATGTTCGTTCAGGTGATCCAGGGCCAGGTATCCGATGCGGCGGCCGTTCGGGCCGCGTTCGACGGGTGGATCCAGGACTTGGCACCGGGTGCCGAGGGCTGGCTGGGGTCGACCGCAGGGGTGACCGAGGACGGTCGGTTCATCGCGGTCGCCCGCTTCGAGTCCGAGGATGCGGCTCGACGCAACAGCAACCGGCCTGAACAGGACGCCTGGTGGTCGGAGACGGCCAAGTTGTTCACCGGTGATGCCACGTTCACCGACAGCACCGACGTCACCGTCGACATGACAGGCGGCGACCCTGACGACGCCGGCTTCGTCCAGGTGATCCAGGGACGCAGCAACGACCCGGCGCGAGCCCAGGAGCTCATGGGACAGGACTCGACCGCATGGGCCGAGTTCCGCCCCGACATCATCGGGAGCGTCGGAGTTGGACACGACGGTGGTGCCTACACGACGGTGGTGTACTTCACGTCCGAGGAAGCAGCACGCGAGGGCGAGCGCAAGGAGATGCCACCGGCGCTCCAGGCGCAGATGGACGAGATGAATGCGCTCAACGTCGGCACGCCGGACTTCTTCGACCTGAAGCAGCCCTGGCTGTACTCCCCGCGGTAGAACGGCGGCATGGACCTCTACCTCATGCAGCACGGCGAGGCCACCGCCGAGGCCGACGACCCGGCGCGGCCACTGACAAGCGCGGGCCGCGCCACTGTCGCACAGGTCGCGGCTCGCGCTCGGTCGGCGGGAGTCCGCATCGACACCTGTGTGCACAGCGGCAAGCTGCGGGCGGAACAGAGTGCACAGGTGCTCGCCGATGCGGTCGCCGGCGGACGGGTGGAGTCAAAGGACGGGCTCGCGCCGAACGACCCGGTCGGTCCCGTGGCTCGGTGGTTGGGCGAACGGACCGAGGAGTCGTCAATAGCGCTGGTCGGACATCTGCCCTTCCTCGACCGGCTTGCCTCGTCGCTGATCAGCGGCGAGGAGAACGGTCAGGTGATCAGCTTCCAGATGGGCGGCCTGGTCAAGCTCGTCCCGAAACGGGAGCAGGACGGTTTCGCGGTCGCCTGGGTGCTCGCGCCGGACGTTGCGTAGCAGCGCGATTCGCCAAGGTGGCGTCATCGATGATGTGCGCGGCGGCAGTTCAGGGATGACGGGCAACGTCCCAAGCGATCAGCAGGTCATCGGCCATCACGTGCAGCGAACGGTTGGTCAGCCGGACACCGGAGGCGACCGTGCTGATGCCAAGGTCGCCGATCGCCTCGGTTCCCGCTCCGACAATGGTGGGCGCCACGGCGACGATCAGCCGGTCCGCCAGGCCCTCAGCCAGCACAGACGTGATCACCTTTGCGCCGCCTTCGACGAGCAGCGAACGGACACCCGTGGCATGCAGATCTGTCAACGCCGACCGGAGGTCCGCACCGCCGGGACCCGACGGGATCAGTCGGACACCGATCTGTCGTGCGCGCAGCTCGTCGACCCGGCCTGGCGTTGCCCTGTCGGTGGCGAACAGGATCGTGGCCGCGGCATCGTCAAGGACGCGCGCGGTCGGCGGTGTGCGCAGGGTCGAGTCGAGGACGACGCGGACGGGTGAGGCGCCCGGGACCATGCGCACGGTGAGCTGTGGGTCATCGCTGACCACGGTGCCGACACCCACGAGAACGGCGTCGCAGGCGGCGCGCAAGGCATGCGAAATGGCGCGCTCGTCCGCGCCGCTGATCCACTTCGAGTCACCGCTGGCCGTTGCGATGCGCCCGTCCAGCGTCTGGGCGTACTTGAGCACGACATACGGCCGGTCCGGATGCGCACGGACCGCACCGAGGAGATCGGTGACGTCGAGTACCGGCTCCTCCCAACCGTTCAGCGGCGTGGCACTGTCGTGGTGGCCGAGGCGTTGCTGCTTTGTGCGCACATAGCCGTTGTTTCGGATGTGCGGCGCGGTGGGGATGGGCTGGACCTGCTCGACGTGCACGCCGGCCGCCTCGAGTCCGGTGGCTTTCGCCGGGTTGTTCGTGATCAGCCGCACCGATCGCACGCCGAGCTCGAGCAGAACAGCAGCCGCGTCGTCGTACGAGCGCAGGTCGACCGGCAGTCCCAGGCGCAGGTTCGCGTCGACCGTGTCCGCTCCGTAATCTTGCTCCACATACGCCAGAAGCTTGTTGACCAGCCCGATTCCCCGTCCCTCCTGGCCGGTCGCATAGACCAGCACACCACGGCCCTCGGCAGCGATCGCGCGCATCGACGAACGTAGCTGGACACCGCAGTCGCAGCGCAACGAACCCAGCGCGTCGCCGGTCAGGCACTCGGAGTGGAGCCTGGTGAGGACCGCAGCGCCGGTCGTCACCGTTCCGCGCACGAGCGCCAGGTAGACGAAGCCGGAACCGGTCTCGAAGGCATGCCCCTGGAACTCCCCGTACGGCGTCGGCAACGCGACGGTCGCCACATGCAGCGGTTTGTCCACCCAGGCACCCTTCGTCGACGGGTGGGCGCGCCGCGCATTGCCCACCGTGACCCCTGTTCCCGCCGTTCGGACGGCGAAAACGGGCTCGGTCGGTCGTGAGCGAGGATACCGCTGTGGACGCACGGGCAGTCTTCTTCGTCGCTCCGCGCGCGATCGAGGTGGCACCGGTCCGCATGGCGGAGGTCGGTGAGAACGACGTGCTCGTCCGTACCAGCTACTCGGGGATCAGTGCGGGCAGCGAGTTGCTCGCCTATCGCGGACAGATCGATCCGGCCATTCCAGTGGACGAGACGATCGGCGCACTGGGTGGAACCTTCCGGTACCCGTTCCGATACGGATACAGCTGCGTCGGGCGGGTCGAGCGAGGCGGCATTGCCTTTGCGGAGGGCGATCTCGTGTTCGCCTTTCATCCGCATCAGGACCGCTTCGTCGTGCCCACCGACGACATCATCGCCCTGGGTAGCCTGGACCCACGCGTGGCGACACTGTTGCCTCTCGTCGAGACCGCCCTGCAACTGACCCGCGACGCCGGACCCGTCGAAGGCGAGCCGGTCGTCGTCGCCGGTCTGGGCGTGGTCGGGCTGCTCACGGCCGCACTGCTCGCGCGCGCCGGCGCCCGCGTCGTGGCCAGTGAGCCGTTGGAGTGGCGACGGACAGCCGCGCGGCCGTTCGGGGTTGGCGCCGTCGCACCGGACGAGCTGAATGCCACGGTCCAGGACGAGACGGGTGGGCGCGGAGCCCAAGTGCTGATCGAGGCCAGCGGCAACCCGGCTGCGCTCGCTTCCGGTCTACGGCTGCTGGCACACGAGGGAACAGCCCTCGTCGCGTCCTGGTACGGCACGAAGCCGGTGTCGTTGCCGCTGGGTGCGGAGTTCCACCGCAGACGGCTGTCGATCCGCTCCAGCCAGGTGTCCAGCATCCCCGCCGCGCAGCAGCCTCAGTGGACCGTCCAGCGGCGTCGACAGGCCGCCCGTGCTCTGCTCGCCGAGCTGCCGCTGCAGGCACTCGCCACGCACACCTTCGCCTTCGCCGACGCAGCCGAGGCGTTCGCCGCCGTCGACCGTGGCGACGACGGTCTGATCCACGCCGCCCTGTGCTACTGATGGGGCATGTACGCCGTCGGAACCAGTGCTGAGGTGCA
>DATFBR010000118.1:0-8093 GCA_035253685.1 Jiangellaceae bacterium | reverse complement strand
CGGAGCGAACTGCGTGCGGTAGAGCTCCGCGTAGAGGCCGCCCGCCGCAAGCAGTGCATCGTGGTTCCCGGTCTCGACGATCCGGCCGTCGTCCACGACCAGGATCCGGTCGGCGCCCCGGATGGTCGACAGCCGGTGGGCGATCACCAGCGATGTGCGGCCGACGAGTGCCGTCTCCAGTGCCCGCTGGACGGCGGCCTCCGACTCGGAGTCCAGGTGGGCGGTCGCCTCGTCGAGAACGACAACCCGCGGAGCCTTGAGCAGCAACCGCGCGATGGCCAGCCGCTGTTTCTCCCCTCCCGACAGCCGGTAGCCCCGGTCGCCCACGACGGTGTCGAGACCGTCGGGCAGGCCCGCGACGAGGTCGGCGATCTGGGCTGCCCGCAGCGCGGCCCACAGCTCGTCCTCGCCGGCATCGGGGCGTGCGTACGCCAGGTTGGCGCCGATCGTGTCGTGGAACATGTGCGCGTCCTGGGTCACGACGCCCACCGCGTCGTGCAGCGACTCCAGGGTGAGATCCCGGACATCGCGTCCGCCGACCCGAACCACGCCGGAGGTGGGGTCGTAGAGCCTCGAGACGAGATGCGTGATCGTGGACTTCCCGGCGCCGGACGGGCCGACCAGCGCCACCAACAGGCCGGGCTCGACCACGAACGACACTCCGCGGAGCACCTCGTCGTGCTGGCCGGTATCGGGCCTCGCCACCCCCTCGAGCGATGCCAGCGACACCTCGTCGGCGGACGGGTAGGCGAACCGGACGTCGTCGAACTCGATGCTCAGCGGCCCGGTGTCGGTCGGTAGTGTGCGTGCGTCCGGCCGGTCCCGCACCATCGGTTCGAGGTCGAGTACCTCGAAGACCCGCTCGAAGCTCACCAGCGCGGTCATGACGTCGACCTGGACGTTCGACAGGGCGGTCAGCGGTCCGTAAAGGCGAGTGAGCAGGGCTGCCAGGGCGACCAGCGTGCCCACCTGCAGGGTTCCCTCGATCGCCAGCAGGCCGCCGACGCCGTACACGACCGCCGTCGCCAGCGACGACAGCAGCACGAGCCCGGTGAAGAAGTAGCGCGCGTAGAGCGCCTGGATCACGCCGATGTCGCGCACGCGGCCGGCGGCCAATCCGAACCCGGTCGTCTCACGGTCGTAGCGGCCGAAGATCTTCACCAGCAGCGCGCCTGCGACGTTGAACCGCTCGGTCATCGTCTGGCTCATGTCCGCGTTGAGCTGCATGGACTCCCGCGAGATGTCGGCCAGCTTGCGTCCGACGAACCGGGCCGGCAGCAGGAACAGCGGCACGAGCACCAGCAGCAGCAGCGTGATCTGCCAGGACAGCACGATCATCGCGCCCGCCGCCAGCACCAGCGTGACGGCATTGCTGACCACCTGCGACAGCGTGCTCGTGAAGGCCTGCTGCGCTCCGATGACGTCGGTGTTCAGCCGGGAGACCAGCGATCCGGTCTGGGTGCGGGTGAAGAAGGCCACCGGCTGACGCTGCACGTGGTCGAACACCTGCGTGCGCAGGTCGTAGATCAGGCCCTCTCCCACTCGCGCCGACGCCCACCGGCCGACCAGGCCCAGCGCCGCGTCGAGGACCGCGAGCCCGGCCACCGCCAGCGCTCCCCAGACCACGACGTCGGGGCGCCCTGGGGTCACGCCGGAGTCGATGACGTACTTCAGGAGCAACGGCACGGCTGCCGCGCTGGCGGCGGCGATCACCGTCGTCGCCAGGAAGATCGAGATGTGCCGCCGGTACGGTCGCGCGTAGCGCAGGATCCGTCGCGCCGTGCCCTTGGCCAGCCGCTGTCCGGTCACGCTGCGGTCGCGTGAGTACGACCGGGAGGCCATGTAGCCACCCAGGTGACCCATCGACACGGCCGGACCTCCCTGCGCTGCTGCGTCCCAACGGGACGCGACCGGCGCAACGTCGGCGCCGGCGGCTTTCTTCCGTTGTCAGCTTCCGGCAGAACCAGCGAGTTCCGCCAGTCGACGGGCCTGGGCCGCACGCTCGGCGGCCAGTTGCGCGTCCTGGGAACGACCCGCGGCATCGCGGATCAACTGTGTGGTCTCACGCAGGGCGCCCGGCGGTGCGGCGAGCAGCGCGCTCACCAGGTCGTCGACCGCCGCTGAGAGCTCCCCCGGCGGTGCGGCCGTCACTGCCAGCCCGAGGTCGACAGCTTCGCGCGCTCCGACCCAGCGCCCGGTTCCACAGATCTCCAGGGCGCGTGCCTCCCCTACGGCGGCCACCAACCGGGCGGTGCCGCCGAGATCCGGGACCAGCCCGAACGAGACCTCGCGCATCGCGAAACGCGCGTCCTCCGAACACACGATGAGGTCACAGGCCAGGGCGAGCTGGAAGCCCGCTCCGACCGCGTGGCCGGCCACCGCCGCGACGGTGACGGCGGCGGACCGCCGCCACCAGGTGAACGCCGCCTGGAAGCCGGCGAGACTCCGATCCAGCTCGATCCTGGCCAGCGCGGCCAGCTCGGCCAGGCCGGGCTCGTCGTCGACGCCCGTGCCGTCGAGCATTCGACGATCGAGGCCGGCCGAGAACGAGGGGCCGTCGGCGTCGAGGACGACTACCCGAACGTCGGGACCCAGCGACGCACCGACCGCGGTCAGGGCGCGCCAGGTCGACGGTGTCTGGGCGTTGCGCACCCGCGGACGAGCTAGTGTGATCCGGGCCGTCGGCGGGTCGGCAGAGAACCGGATCCCGCCCCTGTCCAGCAGCTCGGTGGGTACGCCGTGGATCAGGACTTCTTCTTCCGGCCCCGTGTCGCACCGCCGCGACCGCGCAAGTCGACACCGGACTCGGACAGCAGCCGGTGTACGAATCCGTAGGAGCGGCCGGTCTCGCTGGCGAGGTCCCGGATGCTCTTGCCGCTCTCGTACTTCTTCTTCAGATCGGTGGCGAGCTTGTCACGCACGTTGCCGCTGATGCGCGCGCCTTTCGCCAGCTTCTCCGCCACGAGTCCTCCCCGAAGATCGTCTGTCATGGCTGACGACCATGATCCGCCGCATTGCCGTTTCACGCCAGCCGAACGCAAGATCCGATTCGTGATCCGGGCGTCAGGCCAGAGCGACCAGATCGGCGTAGTCCGGGTTCCAGAGGTCCTCCACGCCGTCGGGAAGCAGCAGCACACGCTCGGGTCCGAGTGCCTCCACCGCACCCTCGTCGTGGGTCACGAGCACGATCGCACCGGCGAACGAGCGTAGCGCCGCGAGGACTTCCTCCCGGGAGGCGGGGTCGAGGTTGTTCGTCGGCTCGTCGAGGAGCAGGACGTTCGCACTCGACACGACCAGCGTGGCCAATGCGAGCCGGGTCTTCTCCCCGCCGGACAGGACGCTCACCGGCTTCATCACGTCGTCGCCGGAGAACAGGAAGGACCCGAGAACGCGCCGGGCCTCGGGCTCGGGCAGGTCTGGCGCAGCCGAACGGAGGTTCTCGAGCACGGTGCGGCCGGTGTCGAGCGTCTCGTGCTCCTGTGCGTAATAACCGAGCTTGAGCCCGTGGCCGGGCTCGACGGCGCCGGTGTCGGGCTCCTCGAGGGCACACAGCAGCCGCAACAGAGTGGTCTTCCCGGCGCCGTTGAGGCCCAGCACGACCACTCTGCTGCCCCTGTCGACGGCGAGATCGATGTCGGTGAAGACCTCGAGCGAGCCGTAGGACTTGGACAGCCCGGTGGCCGACAACGGCGTGCGTCCGCAGGGCGCCGGCTCGGGGAACCTGAGCTTGGCGACCCTGTCGGCGCGCCGGCGGTCCTCGAGCCCGGCGAGCAGCCGATATGCGCGCCGGTCCATGTTCTGGGCGGCGGTGGCCTTCGTCGCCTTGTACCGCATCCGGTCGGCCTGCGCCATCAGGGCCGCGGCCTTCTTCTCCGCGTTTGTGCGCTCGCGGTGGCGCCGGCGCTCGTCGGTCTCGCGCTGCTGCAAGTAGGCCTTCCATCCCACGTTGTAGACGTCGAGAGCGACTCGGTTGGCGTCGAGGTGGAAGACCTTGTTCACGGTCTGGTCCAGCAGCGCCGCATCGTGGCTGATGACCACGATCCCGCCCGGATACGACCGTAGGAAGCCGCGCAGCCACCCGATCGAGTCTGCGTCGAGGTGGTTCGTGGGCTCGTCGAGCAGCAGCGTCTCGGCACCGGAGAACAGGATCCTCGACAGCTCGACCCGGCGACGTTGTCCGCCGGAGAGCGTCCGCAGCGGCTGGCCCAGCACCCGGTCCGGCAGCCCCAGGCTGGCCGCGATCGTCGCTGCTTCGCTCTCGGCGGCGTAGCCTCCCTGGGCGATGAACTCGTTCTCGAACCGTCCGTAGCGGCGCATGCCCCGGTCGTGCTCGTCCGGGTCGGGCGACGCGATCTGCTGCTCGGCGCGGCGCAGGCCGGCGACCACCGTGTCCAGCCCGCGCGCGGACAGGATGCGGTCACGGGCGAGCACGTCGGGGTCTCCGGTCCGCGGGTCCTGCGGCAGGTACCCGACCGGTGCCGTACGCGTGACGGTTCCGGCCGACGGCTGGGCCTCGCCGGCGAGGATCCGGGTCAGCGTCGTCTTGCCGGCACCATTGCGACCGACCAGACCGATCTTGTCGCCGGTGCCGATCCGGAAGCTGGCGTGGGCAAGCAGCAACTGGCTGCTCGCGCGCACCTCGAGTTCGATGGCAGTGATCATGCTGGGGGTTCTCCGCGACGTCGAAAGTCGGACACTGATCGTTCGGCACGCACAATCAGTTCGCCGCGGGCATCATGTGGGCATCCTACCGGGTGGATCGACCGGTCTCGGCCCGTCCGGAACCGGCGTCACGACCAGGAGGACCGACGCGTGAAGTTCAACCGCAGGGCACGGCTCGACACGTCGCAGATCTCGGATCGCCGTGGCCTGGGCCGTGGCGGCACGGTGGCGGCAGGTGGTGGCATCGGGGCGGTCGCATTGCTGCTTCTGGCCCTGTGCACCGGTGCCAACCCGGCCGGGCTCATCGACGACGCGGACCAGGTGCAGGCCCAACCCGGTGGGCTCGACAGCCTCGAACAGGAATGCCAGACCGGTGCCGACATCGAGGACAACCCCGACTGCCGCTTCGTTCTCTACGTCAACTCGATCCAGGACTATTGGGACGACGAGTTCGCGCGCCGTGGCGCCACCTACCCGCTCGCGACGACCACGTTTTTCACCGGCTCGGTGGCCACCGGCTGCGGCACGGCGTCATCCCAGGTCGGGCCGTTCTATTGTCCAGCCGACCGCGGGGTGTACCTCGACCTCGGGTTCTTCGACGAGCTACGGACCAGGTTCGGGGCCAGCGGTGGAGACTTCGGGGAGGCGTACGTGCTCGCCCACGAGTACGGCCATCACATCCAGAACCTCACCGGTCAGATGCAGCAGGTGCAGCCCGGGTCCGGGCCGACCTCCGACGCGGTCCGGCTCGAGCTGCAGGCCGACTGCTACGCGGGCGTGTGGGCGCGGCACGCCACCGGTACCGATACGGCCGAGGGCCAGCCGCTGATCACCGAGATCTCCAGGGAGGACATCGCCGAGGGCCTGGATGCGGCCGAGGTGGTCGGCGACGACTACATCCAGGAGCGGTTCCAGGGCACGGTCAGCCCCGAGTCGTGGACCCACGGTTCCAGCGATCAGCGCCAGCGCTGGTTCGCGACCGGACTGGACAGCGGACAGCTCGAGTCGTGCGACACGTTCTCGGCGGCCGAGGTCTGAGCGCCGCCGTGCCGCCGGCCCAGGCCGACTGGCCATGGCCGACACGTGCAGCCGCTCGGGCTTGTTCGCCGTCGACATGCCCTTTACCGGAGGGTCGCCCTAGCGTTGCTCCGTGATCCGATCCCGCCGCCTGTCCGCTCCCGACCTGGCCCGTGTCGCCGCCTTCGCCGGCCTGGTGGCGGCGCTGAGTCTGCCCGGCCAGTTCTACGTGTTCGGGAGCAGCGTGCCCGTGACCCTGCAGACACTGGGCGTCATGCTCTGCGGCCTGCTGCTGGGCGCCCGGCTGGGGGCGTTGGCCGTGCTGGCTTACCTGGCGATCGGTGCCGCCGGTGTTCCCGTCTTCGCCGGCGGCGCGGCCGGCCTGGCGCCGTTCGCCGGCCCGACCGCCGGCTACCTCGTGGCATTCCCGATCGGTGCCTTCGTCATCGGGCTCATCGCACGACCGGAACGGGGGTTCCGTCCGGCCCGTGGCTTCCTGGCCGCCGTCGTCGGCGGGATCGCGGTCGTCTACGCCATCGGGGTGCCGGTGCTCGCGTGGCGCGCCGGGCTCGACCTGCCGACGGCACTGCGCACCGGCGCCGTCGTATTCCTCCCCGGCGACCTGCTCAAGGCGGCGCTCGCGACCGTCGTGGCCGCCGGCGTCCACCGTGCGTATCCGGCCCTCAGCCGTGACGACCCCCGGCGCGAGGCCACCCCCACCCGCACGTGATCGAGATCCGCGGCGTCACACACGGATATGCCGAGCACGACGTACTCCGCGGGGTCAGCGCGACGCTGACCGAACGCCGCATCGCCGTCATCGGTGCCAACGGCTCGGGAAAGTCGACCTTCGCGCGGCTGTTCAACGGCCTGGTCGTCCCGCGCGAGGGTGAGGTGCTCGTCGACGGCCTCTCGACGCGTTCCCACGCTGCCGCGGTACGGCGTTCCGTCGGCTTCGTGTTCACCGATCCCGACGCGCAGATCGTGATGCCGACGGTCGCGGAGGACATCGCCTTCGGGTTGCGCCGCCGTGGACTCTCCCCGGACGAGGTCCGACGTCGCGTCTTCGCGGCGATGTCGACGGTGGGCCTCGAGATCTTCGCCGATCACCCCGCTCACCTGCTCTCGAGTGGTCAGAAGCAGCTGCTGGCGCTGTGCTCGGTGCTCGTGACCGAACCGCGCGTGCTGGTCTGCGACGAGCCCACGACACTGCTCGACCTGCGCGGCACCCGGCGCGTGCTGGAGATCCTGCAGGCGCTTCCGCAGCAGGTCGTCCTGGTGACGCACGACCTGGACTCGGTCGCGGGCTACGACCGGGTCCTGGTGTTCGACGTGGGCATGCTGGTGGCCGACGGTCCACCGGCAGCGGCTGTGGACCACTACCGGGCGCTGATCGGATGAACACCTACCTTCCCGGCCGGTCGTGGCTGCACCTCGTCCCGGCGTCGGTGAAGCTCACCGGCCTGGCTGTCGCGATGGTTGCCCTGTTGCTCGTCGACTCGCCGGCCGGGATCGCGGCGGCGCTGGGCGTCACCGTCCTGCTCTACCTGACCGTTGGCTTGGCCCGAGCGCTGCCGGAGCAGGTGTGGTCCCTGCGCTGGCTGGTGGCGGCGCTCGTGGTGCTCCAGGTGCTGACGGCTGGTTGGGCGGCGGCCGTGGTCGTGACCGGGCGGGTCGTGGTCGCCGTCGTCCTCGCCGGGCTGGTCACCCTGACCACCCGGGTCGTCGACCTGCTCGACGTCTTCGAGCGCGTGCTTCGGCCCCTGCGGCGGTTGGGCGTGGACTCCGAGCGGGTCGCGCTGGTCCTCGCGCTCGCCATCCGGGCTGTGCCCATCGTCGCCGGGTTCGCCGCCGAGGTTCGCGATGCGCAGCAGGCACGCGGCCTGCACGGCAGCGTGCGGGCGTACGCGGTCCCGCTCCTGGTCCGCACGCTCCGGCACGCCGACGCGCTCGGAGAGGCGCTGATCGCCCGCGGCCTCGACGATTCGCCTCCCGTCCGCCCGTGATCGACGAGGTTGTCATGCTGCTGCGCCCGCTCATGGTCGACCAGCCGAGCGCCTGCCGTCAGGCGAGGTCGACAGGATCCACCCGGACCCGAACGGCGCCTCCCGACCGACGTGCCGCTCGCACCGCCTGAGCCGCCTTGACCGCGGCGCTCAGCGCCGGTGCCGCCGGCCGCGACGCCCGGATGAGCACCTGCTCGTGCCCGTCCTCCCCCGTCGGCACCGGGCCGAGGACCTCGCTGCCCGCCGGCAGGTCGACCAGGCGGAGCAGGTCGGCGACGTCCGCGCCACGACCGGACACCTCGACGGCGCGGACGGCCGGCGGGAAGCCCAAGGCCGTACGGTCGGCCAGCTCGCGGGCCGCCGAGCCCGCCGGATCCCAACGCACCAGCGCCTGTACCGCTGGCAGGC
>DATFBR010000117.1:0-7831 GCA_035253685.1 Jiangellaceae bacterium | reverse complement strand
CCGTCCTCGCCGAGCGTCTGCTCGATGAATCCGTAGTCGGCCGGATACCGGGTCGAGGTGAACAACCGCCGGTCGAGCTTGATGCGTCCGGTCTCGTGATCGAGTTCGTACTTGTTCCGGCTGCCCGCCGGGATCTCGATGGTGACGTCGAACTCCACGACTGCCTCCCGCACACGACTGACGAGAGTGTCCCGTACCGTGGCCGCTCGTGTCTCGTCGCGTCGCCGTCTTGCTCGTCGTGCTGATCGTCGGGCTGGGTGCGGGAATCGCGACGCTGCTGGTCACCGGTGTCGTCGACCGGAGCCCGCACGCCGAGCCGACACCCTCGACCGGCGAGACGCCCCACTCCGCTCCGGAGCCGACGCCGACCGTGCTGCCGGCAGCCTCGTCGACCCCTGTGCCCGAAGCCGTCGACATGGCCGACGCCCTCGGACCGGCCCTGGCGGCCGACGCGCTCGGAGGACGCGTCGGCGTCTCCGTCGTCGACCTGGGCACTGGCGCGGCGGCGTACCGGAGCGGTCCGGATGCGCTGATTCCGGCGAGCACCCTGAAGATCCTGACGGCGGCGGCTGCACTCGATGTGATGGAACCCGCCCGCCGCTTCAGGACCCAGGTCGTCGAGGGCTCGGAGCCCGGCCGGATCGTCCTCGTCGGGGGCGGCGACCCGACGCTGACGGCGGACGACCGACCTGCGCCGGGAAGAACGCAGCTGTCCGTCCTCGCAAACTCGACGGCCGCCGCCCTCCAGGCCTCGGGAACGACGACCGTGCACCTGCTCGTGGACGACTCGTTGTTCACCGGCCCGGCCGTGGACCCCGACTGGCGATCCACCTACGTGCGGTCGGGCGTCGTCGGTCCGGTGAGCGCCCTCGCCGTGGACGGTGGGCGGCAGAACCCCGATACCGTCCGCCGCGCGGACGACCCCGCACTGGCAACCGCAGCCGTGTTTGCGGCGATGCTGGCGGAGAACGGGATCGACGTCGTCTCCGCGCCTTCGCATGGCTCCGCCGAGGCCGGTGCCGCCGTACGCGCCGCTGCCTTGTCGGCGCCGCTGTCGGACATCGTCGAACACATGCTTGCGGCCAGCGACAACGACTACGCAGAGGTGCTCGCCCGTCACGTCGCACGCGCAGTGGGTCTGCCAGCCACGTCGGAAGCAGCGGAGCAGGCGATCGTCCAGGCTTTGGCCGGCCTCGGCATCGACGTGACGGGTCTCGCAGTGCTCGACGGCAGCGGCCTGGCGAGGGGCAGCGCCGTGGCCCCGCAGGTGCTGACCGCGACACTCAGCCTGGCCGGCGACACAGCTCATCCGCACCTCCGTCCGGTGCTGACCGGCCTTCCGGTGGCCGGATTCACCGGCACCCTGGACGACCGGTTCGATTCCCAGGCGGCTTCCGACGGGGTGGGTGTGGTGCGTGCGAAGACCGGGTCGTTGAGCGGAGTCAGCTCGCTCGCTGGGACCGTCGTGGCACGGGACGGCACGGCCTATGCCTTCGCCATGATCGCAGACGACGTGGTGAACACGGTGGCGGCGCGATCTGCCCTGGACGACGCGGCCGCAGCGTTGGCCGGCTGCGGGTGCGTCGTGACTGCCCCGAGCCCCTGAGCGGGCGCTCACGTAGCGTGAGGTCATGACTGCGTACGAATCGGCAGACCTCGTCGACTGGGATCTCGCGGTGTCGACCGCCCGCCGGTTGGCCAAGCCGGGGCCGGCGGTGACCACCGAGGAGGCCCGCGGGGTGGTGACCGACCTCCGGACGTTCGCCGCCGAGGCGACGGCACACGTGCGGTCGTTCACGGGGCTCGACGGCTCATCCGCGGCGGCTCCCGTGGTGGTGGTCGACCGGGGCGGCTGGGCTCAGGCCAATGCCGACGGCATGCGCCAGATCATCGCCCCACTCGCCGACAAGCTCCGCGAACGGCGGACCGGCACCGGGCTGCTCGAGCAGGTCGGCCCCAAGGTGACCGGCGTCGAGACAGGAGCCTTGCTCGCGTTCCTGTCCGCAAAGGTCCTCGGGCAGTTCGACCCGTTCTGGTCCGACGGTTCCGGCACGGCCGGCCGGTTGTTGCTCGTGGCGCCCAACGTCGTCCACGTCGAACGTGAACTGAAGGTCGACTCGCGCGACTTCCGGATCTGGGTCTGCCTGCACGAGGAGACCCACCGGGTCCAGTTCACGGCCGTGCCCTGGCTGCGCGATCACCTGCGCGGTGAGATCGAGTCCTTCGTGGGCGCCACCGAGGTCGATCCGGCCATCCTGATGTCGCGGCTGCGCGACGTCGCGAGGTCGGTGATCGAGAGCGCACAGGGCGGCGAGGGCGGGCCGTCGGTGCTCGACCTCGTCCAGTCGCCGGAGCAGAAGGTGCTGATCGACCGCGTGACGGCCGTGATGTCACTGCTCGAAGGACACGCGGACGTCGTCATGGACGGTGTAGGACCCGACGTCGTGCCGAGCGTGGCCTCCATCCGCGAGAAGTTCCAGCGGCGACGCGCGGGTGCCGGCAGCCTCGACCGCATGCTGCGCCGAGTGCTCGGCCTGGAGGCGAAGATGCGTCAGTACCGGGACGGGGCGAAGTTCGTCAAGGGCGTCATCGAGCGGGTCGGGATCAGTGGCTTCAACCGGGTCTGGGAGTCCGCCGAGACCTTGCCCAGCCTCGACGAGATCACCGACCCGGTGGCCTGGGTGCGACGCGTCCACGGGCAGGCGGCACTCTCGCCATGAGCACACCTGGCCCGTCGATTCACATGTCGAGTCCTACGAACTGACCTCAGCATGACGACGGCCCGGCTGGAGGTGCGGCGGGCGGTTCGGGACGGTCTTCGTGACCTGCCGGCCGACGGGCTCGTGCTGGTGGCGTGTTCGGGAGGTGCCGACTCGCTCGCGTTGGCGTCGGCCCTGTCGGATGTCGTGGCGCGGGACCGACGGCCGGCCGGAGCCGTGACCGTGGACCACGGGCTCCAGTCCGGCTCCGCTGAACGTGCCCGGGGCCTCGCCGCCAGGCTGGTCGGGCTGGCGTTCGACCCGGTCGAGGTCGTGCACGTCCGGGTCGACGGCACGGAAGGTCCCGAAGGGAACGCCCGGCGGGTGCGCTACGCGGCGCTCGACGCCGCAGCGGAGCGGCACGGGGCTCGAGCCGTCCTGCTCGGACAGACCCGCGACGACCAGGCCGAGACGGTTCTCCTCGGGCTCGCCCGCGGGTCCGGGGCGAGGTCGCTCGCCGGTATGGCACCCGTCGCGGGCGTCTACCGGCGACCGCTGTTGAGCCTTCGGCGAGACACCGTCCGGGCGGCGGTTCCCGAGGGGCTGACCCCGTGGGACGACCCCCACAACGCAGATCCGTCGTATGCCCGCGTGCGCACGCGGAACCGGGTGCTGCCGGTTCTCGAGGCCGAGCTGGGCCCGGGTGTCGGTGCCGCACTCGCCCGATCCGCCGACCTGCTGCGCGCCGATGCCGACGCCCTGGACGAGTGGGCCGACCGGGCCATGGACGAATGTCTGGTCGTCGGGCATCGGCCGAAGCACGAGCGGGACGGATCGCCCGACGACCGTCCGAACGATGCCCGAATCCGGCTGGGCGTGGAGGCGCTCGTCGCGCTTCCGCCGGCCGTTCGCTGGCGGGTGCTGCGCCGCGCCGCCATCGCCGCCGGCAGTCCGCCGACCGACCTCACGGCGAGCCATGTCGGGGCGGTGGACGCGCTGGTCACGCGTTGGTCGGGCCAGGTGGGCGTGGACCTTCCCGGCAAGCTTCGCGCCGCCCGGTCGCACGGTGAGCTCAACTTCGCACCCGTCAACTGAGGACAGGAGTGGTCAGAGCCGACGTCGGACGGCGGTGTGGCAGGCTGCGGGCGTGGATGCCGACCACATGAGTGCCGATATCGACAAGATCCTCCTGTCGGAGTCCGACATCCAGCGCCGGATCACCGAGATGGCGGCGGACATCGAGCGCGACTACGAAGGCCGTGACCTCTTGCTGGTCGGCGTGCTCAAAGGTGCCGTCATGGTCATGGCGGACCTGTCCAGGGCGTTGCACCGTCACGTCGACACCGACTGGATGGCGGTCTCGTCCTACGGATCGGGCACCAAGTCCAGCGGTGTCGTCCGCATCCTCAAGGACCTCGACACCGACCTCACCGATCGCCACGTCCTGGTGGTCGAGGACATCATCGACACCGGTCTGACGCTCTCGTGGCTGGTGTCCAACCTGCGCTCGCGGGGTCCGGCCACGGTCGAGGTCTGCACGCTGCTGCGCAAGCCGGAAGCCGCGAAGACGGCCGTTGACGTGCGCTACGTCGGTTTCGACATCCCCAACGAGTTCGTCGTGGGCTACGGCCTGGACTACGGCGAGCGCTACCGCAACCTGCGCGTCGTCGCCACGCTCGCTCCGCACGTGTACTCCTGACCCTGCCGCCGGGAACACCGGGCCCACCTGCGGCGTTGCCCACGGGAACACCGGGCCTACCTGCGGCGTTGCCCATTTGTCAGCTTCTGGTGCGCGTTGGGCGCGCCGGGCTGGCCCGGTGTACCGTCGGGGAACCGACATCTCCGGCGGGCCGGCCGCCGGACACCCCGTTCACCGGGTGTTCCGACAGGCAGGAGGAACGGGGCCGACCGGCTCCCCATCATGGACGCAAAGCGACTGCTCCGAGGCCCACTGTTCTGGGTTCTCATATTCGTGTTCGCCGCGATCGTGCTCACGCGGATGCTCGACTCCGGCGGCGGGTTCGAGCGCGTCGACACGGCCCAGGTCGTCTCCGAGATCGAGTCCGGGAACGCCAAGTCCGCGAAGATCATCGGTGGTGAGACCCAGGAGATCCAGGTCACGCTGAAGAACGACGACCGGATCAGCGCGCAGTACGTCGAGGGCCAGGGCATCGAGTTGCAGCACGAGCTGCAGGAGCAGCAGGACTCCGGCACTCTCACCGAGGGCTACGACGTCGAGGTGCCCCAGGCCAGCGTGCTGTGGAGCCTGCTGGGTGCGCTGTTGCCGTTCATCCTGCTCGCCGCGCTCATCTGGTTCTTCATGACCCAGATGCAGGGTGGCGGCAGTCGGGTCATGAACTTCGGCAAGTCGCGCGCCAAGCTGCAGAGCAAGGACACCCCGAAGACGACCTTCGCCGACGTCGCCGGCTGCGACGAGGCGATCGAGGAGCTCCAGGAGATCAAGGAGTTCCTGCAGGAGCCGGCCAAGTTCCAGGCCGTGGGGGCCAAGATCCCCAAGGGCGTGCTGCTCTACGGCGCACCGGGCACTGGCAAGACGCTGCTGGCGCGCGCCGTCGCGGGTGAGGCGGGCGTGCCGTTCTACACGATCTCCGGTTCCGACTTCGTCGAGATGTTCGTCGGTGTCGGTGCCTCCCGGGTCCGCGACCTGTTCAAGGAGGCCAAGGAGAACGCGCCGGCGATCGTCTTCGTCGACGAGATCGACGCGGTCGGTCGACATCGCGGAGCGGGTCTCGGCGGTGGCCACGACGAACGCGAGCAGACGCTGAACCAACTCCTCGTCGAGATGGACGGCTTCGACATCAAGACCAACGTCATCCTGATCGCGGCCACCAACCGGCCCGACATCCTCGATCCGGCGCTGCTCCGACCCGGCCGCTTCGACCGGCAGATCGCGGTCGAGCCGCCCGACCTCGAGGGCCGCCACAAGATCCTCCAGGTGCACGCGCGGGGCAAGCCGATCGGCGAGGACGTCGACCTGCTCGCGGTGGCTCGGCGTACGCCGGGCTTCACCGGCGCCGACCTGGCCAACGTCCTCAACGAAGCCGCCCTGCTCACCGCGCGGACCAACGGCAAGGTCGTCGGCGCCCGCGCCATGGACGAGGCGATCGACCGGGTCGTCGCCGGACCGCAGAAGCGGTCCCGGCTGATGAACGACAAGGAGAAGAAGATCACCGCCTACCACGAAGGCGGGCACGCCCTGGTGGCCGCGGCGCTGCACCACACCGATCCGGTGCACAAGGTGACGATCTTGCCGCGCGGTGGCGCCCTCGGGTACACGATGGTCCTCCCCGACGAGGACAAGTACTCCACGACCCGAAACGAGATCCTCGACCAGCTCACCTACATGATGGGCGGACGCGCCGCCGAGGAGCTCGTCTTCCACGACCCGACGACCGGCGCGGCCAACGACATCGACAAGGCCACCACGTTGGCGCGCCGCATGGTCACCCAGTACGGCATGACCGAGCGGCTGGGAGCGGTGAAGTTCGGCACCGACCGGGCTGAGCCCTTCCTCGGCCGCGACATGGGTCACGAGCGCGACTACTCCGAGGAGGTCGCCGGTCAGGTCGACGAGGAGGTCCGCCGTCTGATCGAGACCGCGCACCAGGACGCGTTCGACATCCTGGTGGAGAACCGCGACGTCCTCGACAACCTCGTGGTGGCTCTGCTCGAGCGCGAGACGCTGAACAAGGAAGAGGTCGCCGAGGTGTTCGCGCCGGTCCGCAAGCGTGACCGCCGCCCGGCTTGGACCGGTTCGGCCACTCGCAAGCCGTCCGAACGAGGACCGGTCGACGCGCCGGTCAAGGCCATCGAGGCGGTGTCCCCCAACGGCGAGGTCCGGGCCCACGCGCCGGTGGAGGAGCCGGTGTCGCAAGGCGCCGAGCGAACCGACAGCAGCTAGGCCGATGGTGGTAGCCGAGCCCGATCTCGCCCGCATCGCCGACGCGCCGTTCGACCATGCGAGGGTCGAAGCCGCGGTTCGGGAACTCCTCGTCGCGATCGGGGAGGACCCGTCGCGGGAGGGGCTGCGCGAGACGCCGGCGCGGTTCGCGCGCGCCTACGAGGAGATGTTCCGCGGACTGCGTCAGGATCCGGCCGAAGTTCTGACGACGACGTTCGAGCTGGGCCACGACGAGATGATCCTGGTGAAGGACATCGAGGTGGCATCCACCTGCGAGCACCACCTCGTCCCTTTCTACGGCTACGCACACATCGGCTACATTCCCGGCGCCGAGGGGCGGATCACGGGGCTGTCCAAGCTCGCCCGCCTGGTCGACGTGTTCGCCAAGCGCCCGCAGGTGCAGGAGCGGCTCACCACCCAGGTGGCCGACTCGCTGTGCCGCCTGCTCCAGCCGGCCGGCGTCATCGTGGTGGTGGAGGCCGAGCACCTGTGCATGACGATGCGTGGCGTGCGCAAACCGGGTGCGAAGACCCTCACCAGCGCGGTGCGGGGGCAATTGCGAAACCCTGCCACCAGGGCCGAGGCGATGAGCCTGATCCTCGGCCGCTGACACCCTTCCCCCTCTGCAGACTGGACCCAACTGGACGCGACACGCCGGCGTGTCGCACGAGTTGGGTCCAGTCTGTGGCGAGGTGTGGTTCACACGAACCACGGCGCATCGGGAGGATCCACCGTCCAGCGGTCCAACCGACGGTTGCGGGCTGCCGCTCGTCGGTGGCCATCGCGCAGCCGCTGTGCCAACCGGGCACGGTTGTGCTGGAGATCGATCGCGGTGGCCCGGACCACGGTCAGGCCATGCGACTCCAGCCGTTCCTCGCGGACGTTGTCGGCGGCATGCCGGCGGGCATCACGATGAACGGCGCCGTCGTACTCTCCGACGAGTCCGGACTCCTCGTCGAGCAGGTCCGGAACGCCGAGCAGCACGCCGTCCTGATCGAAGACGGGACGGTTGACCGCGGGACGCGGCAGCCCGGCGTCGATCACCCAAAGCACACGCAACTGGCTCTCCGGGCACGAGGCCGCGGCGCATCGGCCAGATGCACCGCGATCCGTGCGGTGCCGACGCCGCGCCATCCTGCGTGCCGGTGAACGTATTCCGTGACGGCCTCGACCGTCACAACCTCCGCCCGAAGCATGCCGTCAGCGGCAA
>DATFBR010000116.1:0-7921 GCA_035253685.1 Jiangellaceae bacterium | reverse complement strand
TCAGCGGAGGGGAAGCGTGCGGGTCTCGGTCGTGCCGTCACGGTAGGTGACCTCGAGTCAGGTGCGGCAGCATGTCCGTCCTCGACACCCATTTGATCTCCGGTGTCGATGCGCCCGGCGGGCGCTCCGTTACTCATCCGCGAGGCGCGGGGCGCTCCGAGGTGTGGGGAGGTGCAAGCGGCACTGATGCACGGCCCGACGTGCTCATCGATCGCTGAGGATCCGCGTGACCGTGCCGCGTGGCTGAGCGTGATCAAGCTGGGCGATGGGCTGCGGATGGCACTCATGACAGCGATGCCGTCATGTCAGGAGCTGTGCCACCCAGAGCACGCTCACCGCGACCACGACGGTGAGACCCATCCGTCGGGTATGCCAGGCGACCAGGCCGGCAGCGACCGCGGCGACGAGAACGGGCGACGGTGTCAGGAGCCAGCCGGGCCCGCTCTCACGGGTCAGCGCCGTGGCCAGCAGTGCGGCGAGCGCGGCGACGGCGGCATGGTCGAGGGTGCGCCGGAAACCTGTTGGAAGACGTCTCGCCGGAAAGATCACGATGAATCCCACGCGCAGCAGCCAGGTGACCACGCTCGAGGCGAGGAGGACGACCGCGCTCATCGCCACCTCACCTCGATCAGTCCCCCGGCGAAGATGCCGGCTGCCAGACCGGCGCCGAGCCCGAGCCCGTTGGGCAGGCTGGAAGACGTGGTCGCAACCGCCGCAGCGACGGCAGCCACGAGTAGCTGAGAGCGTGCGCGTATCCGTGGCGCGAGCAGGGCGATGATCACTGCCGTGGCCGTGAAGTTGAGCGGCGAGGAGGCGGGAATCGCTGCGCCCAGAGCCATACCGACCGCCATGGCGGTCACCCAGAATGCGCCCAGCACCAGACCGGCGACCAGCCAGTAGCGTCGGAAGCGACCGGGCTCGTCGAGGTCGTCACGCGCCGTCACGAGGGCGTACGTCTGGTCGACCAGGAAATGAGGTCCGAGCCAGCGGAACCAGCGCGGTTGGCCGCGAAACAGTGGCTCCAGAGCGGCTCCGTACACGAGAAGTCGCGCATTGATCACGGCGACCGCAGCCAGGATCATCACGAGCTCTGCCCCTGCACCCAGCAGGGCGACGGCGGCGAGGTGCGCGGAGCCGGCGTACAGCGCGCCGCCGCCGAGAACGCCGACGCCACCCGACACGCCGATCTCCCGCATGGCGCTGCCGATGACGAGAGCGAACGGCACGACGCTGGCGGCGACCGGAACGATGTCCCGTGCCGCCGCCAGCTCGATGCGCGGCGCGCTGACCGCCACCGGCGCCGACGTCATGCCGGCTCTTCCAGGGCGGCGTTGACGGCTCCGTTCGGTGCCAGCATGCGTTCCCGCAGCCGGGACAACCGGCCCGAGGGCGTGCGTCCCGGTCGCCGGCGGGCTTCCGCCGCGAGCCGCGCCTGCCGCGCGTGCTGCTCGAGATCGCGCCGGCGAGCCTCGAAGAGCATCGCGTACACGTAGTCGTGCTGCATGTCGTGCTCCCTTCGCTTGGTTCTCGGCCGGCCACGGATCGGGCCGGCCGGGCGGGCTGACCGCCACGTCCAACGATCGGCGCACCGTGGCGGCCGTACATCGGTGATCACTGCCTAACTGATGCGCGCCGGGTGCCCATGTCGGCCGGGAATGCCACGGGGCGTAGGCACGCGGCCCATTGACCTGTGGGTTTGGGCATGTCAGTGGGCAGTGGCGAGGACGGCGGGCACCGCGGCAACAGGCCTGGCCTGCCCAATCGGGCGGAATCACGCCCCCTGCGGAGTGGCTCCGCCGTCGCGGAGCACCGAATCCACCGAGTCCGCAGGGTGTTTTCGCGCCGTCGTGCCCGGCCGCACGGGCCGAATAGGCAGCGCCCGCACACAGATAGGCAGCCGTTGCCGACGAGCAGTGGCCGGTTCGGCGTGCACAGTCGGGCACCTGGTCCGAACCGAGAGACCTTGGAGGACTCGATGACCCAGGCCACCATCCGCGGCACAGCGCGCAACGGTGTCGACACCGAAACGCTGTTCGCCACCGTGGACGCCGTGAAGGCAAAGCCCGAGATTGGCGCGTTCCAGTTCCGGGCGCGAAACCGGTGGGTGTCCGGAACCCACAGCCAGAGCCGGTTCGGCGACTTCTACGGTGCGGGGCAGGAGATGACGCACCGGACCGAGACCGTGCTGGACGCCGACCACCCGGCGGTTCTCGTGGGCGCGGACAACGGCCCCACCCCGGTGGAGTACGTGCTCCACGCGTTGGCGGCATGCCTGACGGCGGGACTCGTGAACATCGCCTCGGTTCGCGGCGTCGTCCTGACCGAGGTCGAGTCGACCGTCGAGGGTGACATCGACCTGCTGGGCATCCTCGGCCTGTCCGATGAAGTCAGGAACGGCTTCAAGAAGGTCCGGGTCAACTTCCGGATCAAGGGCGAGGCCTCGGACGAGGTGCTGCGTCAACTGCTCGAGCGCTCACGGGCGCGGTCGGCCGTCTTCGACATCATGACCAACGGCGTGCCGGTCGAGATCGACGCCACGGTCGGGTGACCATGATCACTCGAGTGCAGACACTGATCGTCGGGGCCGGTCAAGCCGGCCTCGCGGTCAGCCAGGTCCTGACCACGCTGGGGCACGATCACCTGCTCGTCGACCGTGGCCACATCGGCGAACGGTGGCGGGCCGAGCGGTGGGACTCGTTCACCCTGCTCACCCCGAACTGGCAGACGCGGCTCCCCGGATTCCGCTACTCCGGGCCCGATCCCGCGGGCTTCATGAGCCGCGACCAGGTGGTGGGCTTCCTGAGCCGCTACGCCCGCTCATTCGAGGCACCTGTGCGCACCGGTGTGACTGTGACAGGTGTCGACCCGGCACCGCCGGGGTGGATCGTTCGGACCGATGTCGGCCGGTTTCACGCGACCAACGTCGTCGTCGCCACGGGCCACTACGACCGCCCGGCGATCCCGGCCATGGCCGCCGGCCTGCCGGCGCAGGTGCACCAGTTGCACACGAGGGCGTACCGCAACCCCGAACAGCTGCCCTCCGGCGCCGTCCTCGTCGTCGGGGCGGGCCCGTCCGGCCAGCAGATCGCCGCCGAGCTGGCCCGCGCCGGTCGCGAGGTCTACATCGCGGTCGGACATCACCGCCCCTTGCCGCGGCGCTACCGCGGCCAGGACGCGTACTGGTGGATGGACCGCATGGGCATGCTGGAACGCACCGTCGACTCGTTGCCGGACCCGACGTCATCCCGGCGCGCACCCAGCGTCGTCCTCGCGGGCGGGGATCGCGACCTGAATCTCTACCGCCTGGTCGAGCACGGCGTCGTACCCACCGGGCGACTGAGCGCCATCGACCGGGGACGCGTGCGTTTCGACGACGACCTGCCGACCCGGTTGGCAGAAGCCGACCTGAACGTCGGGCGACTGCGTGACGCCGTCGACGCATACGTCGAGCAGCACGGAGTCGACGCACCGGTGGAAGACATCTCCCCACCTGCGCCGGCGATGTGGGCCCACCATTCGCCGCGGTCGCTCGACCTGGCCCGCGCTGGTGTCACCACCGTCGTCTGGGCGACCGGGTACGGCCGCGACTACTCGTGGATCAACGCACCTGTCTTCGATGCCGAGGGTGAGCCGATCCAACGCCGCGGCGTCACCGCCGCTCCCGGGCTGTTCTTTCTCGGCCTGCGCTGGCAGTACCGGCGCAATTCGAACTTCATCGATGGCGTCGGCGACGACGCGACGTATCTGGCCGACGTCATCGCGAGCGCGGCGCCGGACCTGCGCGTGGCGGTCGCCTAAGACAGTGGCCCGGTGTCGAGGCGCACGTCCGCGGCCATCCGGACCGCGTCCCGGCGCGTGTGTGCCCCCAGTCTGGTCAGGATGGCCGACACGTGATGGTCCACTGTCCGGACCGACACCACCAGACGATCGGCGATCTCGGCGTTGGTCAGTCCGTGGGCCAGCAGCGCCAGGACCTCGAGCTGGCGATCGGTCAGCTTCGAGCGCTCCGCTGTGGTGGCCGCCCTCCGCACCCGCGGGAACCGGGTGACGCCCAGGCCTCGCAGCCGCCGCCGGACCACTCTCGTGGCCGCCGATGCACCTATGCCGTCGAGGATCTCCAGAGCCTCCACCATGGGCGTGGCCTCACCCGAGTCGGCCAGCTCCAGCGCGCGTTCGTAGGGATCGCCGATCCGCTCCCATATCTCGGCCGCCGCACGCCAGTCGCCGCGCAGGCCGGCGGCCCACTCCTCGGGACAACCGGTGAAGGCCTCGACCGGCAGACCGGCCCGGCTCAGATAACGGAGCAGCTCGCCTCGCCAGCGGAATCCGCCGGCCGCAACCGTACGGTCGAGCAGGACGTCGATCTGCGCCTGGGCCCCGGCGAGGTCACCGGACAGCCATGCCCACTCGATGCGCGCCAGCCCAGCCGGCGCCAGTGACAACAGAGCATCTCCTCGCAGCGCGATCTCCCACGCCCGGTCGAGCACCTGCTCGGCTTCCGGACTTCCCCGTCGGGCCAGCACCCTGCCCAGCGTCGGCAGGGTGAGCCGCGCCAGTTGCCCGGCGTCGGGGACACCCGCGACGAGATCGCGCAGCAGCTCCTCGCTGCCGACGAGGTCGCCGCGGACCATCATCAGCATGGCGCTGTGCGCCTGCAGGCTGTACGCGTGCGCCGGCAGATCGTGGTCGGTGCAGTACTGGACGCCCTCCGCGATGCACCGCTGGAGGGCATCGTGGTCACGCAGGTGGTAGAACGCCTCCGCCAGATTGGTGTAGGCGCGCGCCACGTACTCGTAGTGCGGGATCGACCTGGCCAGCTCGAGGCTGGCCCGCAGGTCGTCGACACCGCGTTCCTCACCGAGAGCCACTCGGGTCCAACCGACGTAGTCGAGGCCGAGCGCGACCAGGTCCGGACGATTCGAGCGCTCGGCCAGTTCCCTGGCGGGCCCGAGCTGCTCCAGCGCAGCCTCGAACTGATCGGTCAGCGACAGGACCGCACCGTAGTAGGTCTGGGCGTAGGCCTGCGCCGCCGTGCTCCCGGTGCCGGTGAGCACCCGCACCGCCTGCTCGATCGCCGCCCTCGCCGGGACCGGCCGGTCGGCCATGTACGACGCGCGCGACACGGCGACCAGCGCCTCACCGAAGGCCACCCGGTCACCGATCCGGTCCCAGAGCTGCGCCGCTCTCTCGGCGGCTTCCTCCGCCTCGCCGAAGCGGTAGGCGGCATACAGCTGCCAGGCGTACTCGACCAGGATTTGCGCCTGAGCCCGATCGGGCAACGCCTCGAGGTGTGTGACGACGTGCTCGTAGTGCGCCAGCGCCTGACTGTGAGCGCCGGCCTGCGCGGCCTCGCGCGCGGCCAGCGGCCCGTACGACAGGATCGTCGGGACCTCACCCGCTGCCACCGCGTGGTGCACGATCCTGGACAGGTCGGCGTGGTCGTGCGCCAGGAGCGCCTCCATCACCGCACGGTTGAAGGCCATCCGGCGCGATGCGGGCATGCTGTGCTCCAGCGCGTGCCGGGCCAACTCGTGACGGAACGTGAGCCCCTCGGGCCGGACCTCGACCATGCCGCGCTCCTCGGCCTCGGCCAGCGGGCCGGTACCACCGAGCAGCGCCGTGACCAGCCAACTCTCCACGTGGGAGGGCACGACCGCGAGCTGGTCGAGCGCGACCTGTGTCTCGGGCGACAGCTGATGGACCCGGGCCAGTACCGCGTCGACGACATTGGCAGGGACATCCGAGCTCGGCGACGAAAGCACCTCGCTGACGAAGAACGGGTTGCCATGGGTGTTCGCGAACACGGCCCGTCGGTCCATGCCCGCTGCCCTGGCCAGCCGGTCGACCGCGTCCTCGCTGAGCCGGCGCAGCACCAGCCGGCGGACGGTGGAACCGGAGAGCGCACCGAGCAGCTGACGGAGGTGGTCTGGCTGGAGCTCGTCGTCACGGTACGAGAGGACGACGACGGCGCGCAGGCGCTGGAGCCGCCGGGCGACGAACTGCAACGCGTCCAGCGTGGCGTCGTCTGCCCAGTGGATGTCCTCGACGGCCAGGATGGTCGGCAGGTCGGAATGCGAGAGCTCGTCGAGCAGGGCGCGGTAGACGCTCTCCCGGTCCGGCTCGCCGGAGAATGCCGCGGCCAGGGGTCCGCCCACCGCGGCCGCGGCGTCACGCAGGGGACCGAAGGTCCGAGGGGTCAACAGGTCGTCGCACGTACCCATGAGCACGCGAACATTCCCCTCGACCGACCGTAGGAACTCGCGGATCAGGGTGGTCTTCCCGATGCCGGCCTCGCCCAGCACGAGCATCGCCGAACCCTCGCCCGCGGCGGCTGCGTCCACGGACCCGACGAGCGCTGCCAGCTCGGCATCACGTTCGACCAGCCCCGCCCCCATGCAGGCATGGTGACACCAGTTCGCCGACGCGTCAGCACGCTTGGCTTCGGCCGGGGTCAGTCGACGACCACCACATCCGCCGCGGTGACGCCGAGGCCGCGGGCGAGCTCGGCTGCCTGCCGCCTGTTCCCGACGGCGAGCTTGGTGAGGATCGCCGCGACATGGTGGTCGACCGTGCGGACCGACACGACGAGCCGGTCGGCGATCTCGGCGTTCGTCAGCCCCTGCGCGATGAGCCCGAGCACGTCGACCTGCCGTTGCGTGAGGCCGGCCGGGTTCGACCGGGTCGCCTGCCGGGGACCGCGTGGGACCTGCTGCACACCTCGGCGACGAAGCTTCTCCCGAGCACGGTTCGCCGCGGCGGTGGCACCCAGGCCGTCCAGGATGGGCAGCGCGGCCAGGATCGCGTCGGTCTGTCCGCTGTGGACCAGGACATCGGCTTGTTCGTAGGGGCAGCCGAGGTCCTCCCATGCCGCTGTGGCCGCCTGCCAGTCGCCGTCGAGCTCCAGCCGGAAGGGTTCGGCGGCACCATCGGCAACCGTGTCACGCTTACCGGCGCGGGCCAGCCAGATCGCCACCTCGCCGATGGCCCAGGACTGCTCGGTTGCGCTCAACCGACCGAGGAGGTCGCGCAGGGCCGTCCGCTCGGATGCCAGTCGGCCGGTGAGGTCGGCCCACTCGGCGCGCGCAACAGCAGCCACGACCAGCCGCTGCAACTCTCCGGTCCGTTCCGCCGCGGTGACGAACCGGTGGACCAGAGTCTCGGCGTCCGCATCACCACGCCGGACGTGCAGACGCGTGGCGGTGTAGAGAGCATTGAGCTGGTTGAGCGGGCTCGCCGGCGTTTCGGTCAGCACCGATCCGGCCAGCGCATCGGCGTCGTCCCACCGTCCCCGATCGAGTTCGAGCCGGCTCCGCAGGCTGATCAGGTAGCCGAGCACGCTCAGCACCTCGTGCTCGTCGGCCCAGGCGCTCCCGTGGTCGAGATGGCGCAGCGCACGGTCGTGCCGTCGGTACTCGATCGCGGTCTCCGCCAGGTTGGCATAGGTCACGCATACCGTGTGGTGGTCGCCGGCCGCGCGAGCTATCTCGATTCCCTCCTCCATCGTGCCGGTTCCGTCCCGGCCCCGGAGGAAGTCCGTCATGCCGATGACCATGAGTGCGTATGCCTGGACGCTGTCGTCCCCGCATTCGCGGGCAAGATCGGCCGCTCGTTGCGCCCACATCGACGCGCCGGACGGCCGCCAGAGCATCATGTCGCGCGCCGCGCGTGCCGCGAAGGCGTCGGCGAGCTCCGTGTCCGCCGGTCCTGCGGACAGGACCGAGATCGCCTCGTCGACGTGCCGGTCGCCGACGGAGCCTTGTCCGAGAACCCAGGACGTCTGTGCCAGCCGGACCAGCATGCGGCCGGTGCCGACGGTGTCGCCGAGAGACCGTCTGAGGGCGAGCGCGCGGTGCCCGACCTGCCCGGCCTGCTCGATGTCACCCATGTCGATGCAGACCGACATCCACTCCGTGAACAGATC
>DATFBR010000115.1:0-12233 GCA_035253685.1 Jiangellaceae bacterium | reverse complement strand
GCGACACTGGGCCCCTGTGGGCCACATCGACCTGAACGCCGTCTCCTTCACGCTCCCGGACGGGCGCGTGCTCCTCGACGACGTCTCGTTCCGGGTCGGCGACGGCGCCAAGGCGGCGCTGGTGGGGGCGAACGGGTCGGGAAAGACGACCCTGTTGCAGATCATTGCGGGCGACGTCGATCCTCATCGTGGAGCAGTCACCCGGACCGGTGGGCTCGGCGTCATGCGACAGTTCATTGCCCGTGAATCGACAGACGTGCGCGACCTTCTACTGTCGGTCGCGCCGCGACGGGTCCGCGTGGCCGCGGCGGATCTCGAGGCCGCTGAGCTGGCGATGATGGAGCACGACGACGAGCCCACCCAGATGGCCTACGCGCACGCGCTGGCCGAATGGGCCGACGCCGGCGGCTACGAGTCCGAGGTGCTCTCGGACGTGTGCACCACCGCGGCGCTCGGCGTGCCGTACGAGCGTTGCCGATGGCGCCAGCTGACCACGCTGTCGGGCGGTGAGCAGAAGCGCCTAGTCCTCGAGGCGCTGTTGCGTGGGCCGGACGACGTGCTCCTGCTCGACGAGCCCGACAACTTCCTCGACGTGCCCGCCAAGCGTTGGCTGGAGCAGCGTCTGCTAGAGACACCGAAGACCGTGCTGTTCGTCAGCCACGACCGCGAGTTACTGGCACGGACCGCCGATCGGATCGTCACCCTCGAGTTGGGCGTCGCGGGTAACACTGCCTGGATCCACGGCGGCGGTTTCGCCTCCTATCACGATGCGCGGCAGGAGCGGTTCGCGCGCCTGGAAGAGCTCCGCCGCCGCTGGGACGAGGACCACGCGAAGCTGAAGGCGCTGGTTCTCTACTACAAGCAGAAGGCGGCCTACAACTCGGACATGGCCAGCCGGTACCACGCGGCCGAGAAGAGGTTGGAGCGATTCGTCGAGGTCGGGCCGCCGCAGGCCCAGCCCAGGGAGCAGAACGTCCGCATGCGGCTACGTGGTGGGCGCACCGGCAAGAGGGCGGTGATCTGCGACGGGCTCGAGCTCACCGGCTTGATGCACCCGTTCGATCTGGAGGTGTGGTACGGCGAACGGGTCGCCGTGCTCGGCTCGAACGGGTCGGGCAAGTCCCATTTCCTGCGACTGCTCGCTTCAGGCGGCAGCGATCCGGAACCGGAGCACCGCCCGGTCGACGACCTGCCGGTCGCGGCCGTGGCCCATACCGGCCGGGCCCGGCTCGGCGCCCGCGTGCGGCCCGGCTGGTTCGCCCAGAGCCACGAGCATCCGGAGCTGGCGGGACGGACGCTGGTGGAGATCCTGCACCGCGGCGACGGTCACCGCGACGGCATGCCCCGTGAGCAGGCCGGCCGCGCCCTGGACCGGTACGAGCTGGCTTACGCGGCCGAGCAGAGCTTCGACTCTCTCTCCGGTGGTCAGCAGGCCCGGTTCCAGATCCTGCTGCTGGAGCTGTCCGGCGCCACGCTGCTGCTTCTGGACGAGCCCACCGACAACCTCGACGTGATCTCGGCCGAGGCGCTGGAGGAAGGACTGGGCGCCTTCGAAGGAACCGTGCTCGCCGTCACGCACGACCGCTGGTTCGCCAGGGGGTTCGACCGGTATGTCATGTTCGGGGCCGATGGCCGGGTCTACGAGTCGCCGGAGGCGGTCTGGGACGAGGGTCGGGTGACGCGCACCTGACGAGCATGATCGAGAGGCGTTGGGACTCCCGCCAGACGTCGAGTTGTGACTAGGGTCACGAACGAGACGCCAGCGTCGGAGGAGGACAATGTCCAGGATCCCGCACCGCCGTGTCCTCGTCCCGCTGATCACCGCGAGTGTGATCGCCGCCCTGACGGCGGTCTCCGTGCCGGCGAGCGCCGACCATACGCCGCAACCGGACCCCGTCGTCCTGGTCGGCAGCCTGCAGTCCGAACTGGGGTGCACCGAGGACTGGCAGCCGGCCTGCCTCGACACGGCGCTGGAACCCACCGGCGAGCCGGGCATGTTCAGTGCCGCGTTCTCACTGCCCGCCGGCAATTACGAGTACAAGGTCGCACTCAACGGGTCGTGGGACGAGAACTACGGCGCCGCGGGCGCATCCAACGGCGCCAACATCCCGCTGGCGCTCCAGGCGGACGCCGAGCTGCGCTTCGTCTACGACCACGCCAGCCACGTGGTGACGGTGGTTCCGGCGGCGACGCAGCCCCCGGCATCCGAGGCGGACAGACAGCTCGCCGGCACCAGCCTGCGCGAGGACCTCACTCGTGAGCGCTTCTATTTCGTGATGGCCGACCGCTTCGCCAACGGCGACCCGGCCAACGACACCGCCGGCATACCCGGCGATCGCCTCTCGCACGGCTACGACCCGACGCACACCGGCTTCTACCACGGCGGTGACCTGGCCGGTCTACTGGAGCAGCTCGACTACATCGAGGGCATGGGAACCACCGCGATCTGGCTGACGCCGTCGTTCAAGAACAAGCCGGTCCAGGGCGCCCCCGGCACGGAGAGCGCGGGGTATCACGGCTACTGGATCACCGACTTCACCCAGATCGACCCGCACCTGGGCACCAACGACGAGCTGAGGCAGCTCGTCGACGCGGCTCACTCGCGCGGCATCAAGGTGTTCTTCGACATCATCACCAACCACACGGCCGACGTCCTCGACTACCCGCTCGACGCCTACATCAACGACGGTGAGAAGGTTCCCTACCGCAACAAGGCCGACTTCCCCTACCTCGACGCCGACGGCGTGCCGTTCGACGACCGCGACTACGCTCTCGGCGACCAGGGCTTCCCCGAGATCGACCCCGAGGTCTCGTTCCCGTACCCGCCGCGCTTCCGCAGCCCGTCCGACGAGACCGCGAAGACGCCGTCCTGGCTGAACGACCCGACGATGTACCACAACCGGGGTACCAGCGAGTTCGCCGGCGAGAACAGCGAGTACGGCGACTTCCCGTCGGGACCGTTCTCGGCGCTCGACGACCTGTGGACGGAGCGGCCCGAGGTCGTCGACGGGATGATCGACATCTACCAGACCTGGGTGCGTGACGCGGGCATCGACGGATTCCGCATCGACACCGTCAAGCACGTCAACATCGAGTTCTGGCAGCAGTTCGCGCCGGCGCTGACAGGATACGCCGCGTCCGTCGGCAACGAGGACTTCTTCATGTTCGGCGAGATCTTCGACGCCGACCCGCGGTTCATGTCCCGCTACACGACCGAGGGCCGGCTCCAGGCCGCCGTGGACTTCGGCTTCCAGGCCAACGGCACCAACTTCGCCAACGGCAACCCGACCACCGAGCTGCGCGACTTCTACGCACGGGACGACTTCTACACCGACACCGACTCCAACGCGTACTCGTTGCCGACCTTCCTCGGTAACCACGACATGGGCCGGATCGGCAGCTTCGTCCGGCAGCGCAACGCCGACGCGGTCGACGCCGAGCTCCTCCAGCGTGACCAGCTGGGGCACTCGCTGATGTACCTCACCCGCGGCCAGCCCGTCGTCTACTACGGCGACGAGCAGGGCTTCGCGGCCGAACTCGGCGAGCCCCAGGGTGTCGGGGACCAGCGGGCGCGCGAGGACATGTTCCCCTCCCAGGTCGCCGAGTACAACGACAACGACCTCATCGGCACCGATGCCACGACGGCCGACGCCAACTACGGCCCGGACCACCCGCTCTACCAGCACCTCGCCGCCCTCTCGGAGCTGCGCGACGAGCACCCGGCGCTGGCCGACGGTGCTCAGATCCACCGCTACGCGAGTTCGGGGGCGGGCGTCTTCGCGGTGAGCCGGATCGATGCGGAGGACGAGGTGGAGTACCTCGTCGCCGCGAACAACGCCGAGACGGCGAAGACCGTCGTCCTGCCGACCTTCAGCGACCGCATGGTGTTCAAGGGCGTGTGGCCGGAAGGCACCGAACAGATCATGACCGACGAGGAGGGCCGAGTCAGCGTGACGGTGCCGCCGCTGTCGGCGGTCGTGTGGCAGGCTACGGCGCCGCTGAAGCGGACCGCCGAGAAGCCGGCGCCGTTCTTCCGCACGCCCTCCCCGGGTGACGCGGTGAACGACCGCGCCGAGATCCGGGTGTCCGTTCCCGGAGACGGCTTCCATCAGGTCACCTTCGCCTGGCGGCCCGTGGGCACCGAGGACTGGACGGTCCTGGGCACCGACGACAACGCGCCGTACCGCGTGTTCCACGACGTGTCCGACATCGCCGCAGGAACTCCGGTGGAGTACCGCGCGATCGTGGTCGAGCACGACAACGACCTCGGCGTCGCGACGACCTCGGCCGTCGCCGGCGTGCCGGCTCCGCCCACCGGTGGTGAGGGCGGGGGCGGCGGTCCGGTCGAGCAGCCGGCCGAGGTGGCCGTGCCGGGCAGCCACAACAGCGAGCTGGGATGCGTCACCGACACCGGGGCACCGGAGGACTGGGCGCCCTGGTGCGACCAGGCCCAGATGACCCGGGACGTCGACGACGACGTCTGGAAGCTCGCCGTCGAAAACCTGCCGGCGGGCGGCTACGCGTTCAAGGCGGCCATCAACCGGTCGTGGGACGAGAACTACGGCGCGGGCGGTGCTCGCAACGGCTCAGACATCCCCTTCGACCATCCCGGCGGGCCGGTCACGTTCTATTACGACCACGGCACCCACTGGATCACCAACGACGTGCTCGACCCGATCATCACCGCACCGGGCAGCTTCCAGTCGGAGTTGGGCTGCCCCGGCGACTGGGCGCCGGACTGCATGCGCTCGTGGCTGCAGGATCCCGACGGCGACGGTACGTACACCTTCACCACGACCCAGCTCCCGCCGGGCGCGTACGAGGTCAAGGTCGCGCACGGGCTGTCCTGGGACGAGAACTACGGCGCCGGAGGAGTTCGCGACGGCGCCAACATCGCGTTCACGGTCCCCTCCGACGGCGTGGCGGTCGTCTTCACCTACGTGCTGGAGACGCACGTGCTGACGATCCGGACCCAGGAGGCCGGTACCGTACCCGACCTGTCGAGGCAGCTCGCGCACTGGCTCGAGCGCGACCTGATCGCATGGAACCTTCCCGCCGACACCCGAGGCTGGAGCTTCCGACTCCATCACGCGTCGGAGGGTGGCCTGGCCGTCGACGCCGAGGCGGTGACCGGTGGGGGTTCGGTGCCGCTGACCCTCGACCCGGAGGGGCTGCCGGCCGACGTGCGGGAGGCCTATCCCCACCTCGCCACCTACGAGGCGCTTCGCCTGTCGGGCAAGGACGCCAAGTCCGCCGAGGATCTGCTGACGGGCCAGCTGGCCGTCGCCGCCTACGACGAGCTGGGTCGCCTCGTCGACGCGACCGGTGTGCAGATACCGGGCGTACTCGACGACGTCTACGCCGACGCGGCGGAGAACGACCTGGGTGTGAACTGGCGCGGGAGCACACCGTCGCTGGCCGTATGGGCCCCGACGGCGAAGGATGTCGACCTGCTGCTCCGAGCACCGGGCGCGGCGACCGACACCCGGGTGGATCTGCGCCGCGGCTCCGACGGTGTCTGGTCGGTCGTCGGCGTGCCGCCATGGAAGGGGGCGAGCTACGTCTACGAGGTCGACGTGTACGTCCCGGCGACCGGGGCGGTCGAGACCAACGTCGTCACGGATCCGTACAGCCTCGCCCTGACGACGAACTCGGAGCGCTCGGTGATCGTGGATCTCGACGACCCGGCGCTGCAGCCGAGCGGTTGGCACGACCTGGCCAAGCCGGCGCTGGCGCAGCCGGAGGACTCGACCATCTACGAGTTGCACGTGCGCGACTTCTCCATCGGCGACGAGACGGTCCCCGCCGCCGAGCGCGGGACGTACCTGGCATTCAGCGACGACGACACTGCGGGGATGTCACACCTGCGCGCGCTGGCCGAGGCGGGGATGAACTCGCTGCACCTGCTTCCGGTCTTCGACATCGCGACCATCCCGGAGCGCCGGGCCGACCAGGCCGAACCTGCCTGCGACCTGGAGGCGCTCACCGCGGCGAACCCGGCCGGAGTGGAGCAGCAAGCGTGCCTCGAGCCTATCCGCGACACCGACGGGTTCAACTGGGGTTACGACCCGTGGCACTACACGGTCCCTGAGGGCTCCTACGCGACCGACGCCGAGGGCCCGGCTCGCACCCTCCAGTTCCGCGAGATGGTCGACGCCGTGAACGGCGCCGGGCTGCGCGTCGTGATGGACGTGGTGTACAACCACACGACGGCGCACGGCCAGGACGAGCGTTCGGTGCTCGACCGGATCGTTCCCGGCTACTACCACCGGCTGTCGTCCACCGGCACCGTGGAGACCTCCACATGCTGTTCCAACACCGCTACCGAGCACGCCATGATGGAGAAGCTCATGGTCGACTCGGTGGTCACGTGGGCTCGTGACTACAAGGTGGACGGATTCCGCTTCGACCTCATGGGGCACCACAGCCGGGCCAACATGGAGGCGGTTCGGGCTGCCCTCGACGAACTGACCGTCGCGGCCGACGGCGTGGACGGGTCGTCGATCTACGTCTACGGCGAGGGCTGGAACTTCGGCGAGGTCGCGAACAACGCGCGCTTCCGGCAGGCCTCCCAACTGGAGATGTTCGGCGCCGGGATCGGCACCTTCAGCGACCGGCTGCGCGATGCCGTCCGCGGCGGCGGCCCGTTCGACGCGGATCCCGGCATCCAGGGCTTCGCGTCCGGCCTCTACACCGACCCCAACACGTCGGCCGCCAACGGCACGACAGAGGCGCAGCGAAACCGTCTTCTGCTCTACCACGACCAGATCAAGGTGGGTTTGGCGGGCAACCTGCGCGACTTCACCTTCGTCGACCGTACTGGCGCGACCGTCTCCGGCTCCGACGTCGACTACAACGGCTCACCGGCGGGCTATGCGGCCGATCCGGGTGAGGTCATCACCTATGTCGACGCACACGACAACGAGACGCTCTTCGACGCGATCACCTACAAGCTGCCGGTGCCGACGTCGATGGCCGACCGGGTCCGGATGAACACCGTGGCGCTGTCGACCACTGCACTGGCGCAGGGTCCGTCGTTCTGGCATGCCGGTGCCGACCTGCTGCGGTCGAAGTCGCTGGACCGGAACTCGTACAACTCCGGCGACTGGTTCAACCGGGTCGACTGGGCGCACCAGGACAGCACGTTCGGCTCCGGCCTGCCGCCGCGCGCGGACAACGAGTCCAAGTGGGACTTCATGAGGCCGCTGCTGGCGAACCCGGCGCTGAAGCCCGCGGCGGCGGACATCGAGTCCGCCCACGCCGGCGCGCTGGACCTGCTCCGGCTCCGGTTCTCCTCCCCGCTGTTCCGGCTCGGCTCGGCGGAGCTGATCCAGGACCGGGTCGCGTTCCCGACCGGTGGGCCCGACCAGACACCCGGTGTCGTCCTCATGGTCATCGACGACACCGGCGGTGCCGACATCGACCCGGACCGGGAGCGGCTCGTCGTCGTGTGGAACGCCACGCCACAGGTCCAGACCGTCGGCGTCGAGGGCGCCGGCGCGCTGCGGCTGCACGAGATCCAGTCCGCGGGCGCCGACGAGGTCGTCAAGGAGACGACGGTGGGCCCGGGCTCGGTGACGGTGCCCGCGCGGACGGTCGCCGTCCTCGAGCAGCCCGCCTGAGCGGCTCAGGAGACAGCCGTGCGGAGTCGGCGTCGCGCCCGGCGCCGCACGGCTCGCAGACGAGGCGGGCTCAGAGGTCGACGTCCGGCAGCCGGGTGAGCGCCTGCTCGACAGCCTCGGCGGGGAACTCGTAGTCGGTCAATTCGCCGGCGAAATAGCGGTCGTAGGCGCCCATGTCGAAGTGGCCGTGACCGCACAGGGCGGTCAGCAGGACCTTCTCCTCGCCGGTCTCCGCGCACCGCTTCGCCTCCTCGATGCAGGCCGCTACCGCATGGGTCGGCTCGGGCGCGGGCACGATGCCTTCGGTCCGGGCGAACTGGACCCCGGCGGCGAAGCACTCGGTCTGGTTCTTGGCGACGGCTTCGATCAGACCCAATTCGTAGATGTGAGACATCAGCGGCGACATGCCGTGGTAGCGCAGGCCGCCGGCGTGGATGGGATCGGGGACGAAGTCGTGCCCCAGGGTGTGCATCTTGATCAGCGGGGTCATGCCGGCGGTGTCGCCGAAGTCGTACGCATACCGCCCTCGGGTCAGCGACGGGCACGCGGACGGCTCGACTGCAACGATGCGCGGATCCATTCGGCCGGCGAGCTTCTCGCGGAGGAACGGGAACGCGAGCCCGCCGAAGTTGGAGCCACCACCTGTACAGCCGAAGATGACCTCCGGCTCCTCACCGACCTTCGCCATTTGTACGAGGGCCTCCTCGCCGATGACGGTCTGGTGGAGGAGGACGTGGTTCAGCACACTGCCGAGGGAGTACCTCGTGTCGTCGTGGGTTGCGGCGATCTCGACCGCCTCGCTGATCGCGATGCCGAGGCTACCGGGAGAGTCCGGCGCGTCGGCGAGGATCTTCCGGCCCGCCTCGGTCAGGTCCGACGGGCTGGGGTGCACGGTTGCGCCGTAGGTCTCCATCATCGACTTGCGGTACGGCTTGCCGTCGTAGGAGGCACGGACCTGCCAGACCTCGCACTCGACGCCGAACAGGGCGCAGGCGAAGGCCAGTGCGCTTCCCCACTGGCCGGCGCCGGTCTCGGTGGTGAGCCGCCGGATGCCCTCCTGCGCGTTGTAGAAGACCTGCGGGACCGCGGTGTTGGGCTTGTGTGATCCGGCCGGGCTCACACCCTCGTACTTGTAGTAGATGCGCGCCGGGGTGCTCAGGGCACGTTCCAGCCGGTGTGCGCGGAACAGCGGCGTCGGCCGCCAGAGCCGGTAGACGTCCAGCACCTCCTCGGGGATGTCGACGTAGGACTCCTGCGTGACCTCCTGACCGATCAGCGCCATCGGGAACAGCGGCGCGAGGTCGTCGGGTCCGACTGGCTCGTGGGTCGCCGGGTGCAGAACCGGTGGTGGTGGAGCCGGCAAGTCGGGCACCAGGTTGTACCAGCGGCGCGGCAGCTCCGACTCGTCCAGAAGGATCTTCGTGGGCTCGACCATGGCGCGGCTCCTCGGCTCGTTCGGGACCGTCGGGTGTCCGGCAGTATGGTCCGCGCGACGCGACGGCGCGAGCCCTCCGGACCGTCCGTTGGAGAACTGCGGCCGCCTGTCCGGTGCGCGTCGCTTCGCCCGGTCACGCACAGGCCCGACAAGCTTCGCCCCGTTCGCGCGTGGGCAATCCCGGCATACCGGGCGGCTCCACGTGCATAGATAGGGCGAAGCGCGGGCCGCCCCACCGGACTGTCTACGGCGGCGCTGGGCGCTTTGACCCTCGTGCGGCCCGCCGGGTACCCTGATGTGTCGTTGTGCGTCCCGACGGTTACGTCGTCGGACGAACGCACGGCCGATCCGAACCGACACACCCTCGACCAGCGAAGGCCCACGCCCGTGCGCACGTTCAGCCCGAAGCCCGGCGACGTCCAGCGTCAGTGGCACGTCATCGACGCGACCGACGTCGTACTCGGGCGGCTCGCGACCCAGGCCGCCACCCTGCTCCGCGGCAAGCACAAGCCGGTCTACGCGCCGCACGTCGACACCGGCGACTTCGTGATCGTGATCAATGCCGAAAAGGTCGCCCTGACCGGAACGAAGCGTCAGAACAAGGTCGAGCACCGCCACTCCGGATACCCGGGCGGTCTCCGGTCGACCTCGTATGAGGAACTGCTGGCGAGGAACCCCCGGCGAGTCGTCGAGAAGGCGGTCAAGGGCATGCTTCCGCACACCTCCCTCGGCCGGCACATGCTGACCAAGCTCAAGGTCTACGCGGGACCGGAGCATCCGCACCAGGCACAGCAGCCGGTGCCGTACGAGATCACCCAGGTCGCACAGTGACGACCATCCCCGTGAGCGAGGACATGACCGACACCACCGTCGAGCCGTCGGCGGACGAGTCCGCCGACGCCACCGCACCCGAGAACTTCACCTCCCAGACATCTCCGTCCCGGTTCTCCTCCATCGAGCCGGCCGATGCGACGGGCCGGCGCAAGGAGGCCATCGCGCGGGTCCGCCTGGTGCCCGGCACCGGGCAGTGGACCATCAACGGCCGCGGACTCGAGGAGTACTTCCCCAACAAGGTGCACCAGCAGCTGGTCGAGTCGCCGTTCGTCGAGCTGGAGCTGCAAGGGCGCTACGACGTCGTCGCCCGCGTCCACGGTGGCGGCGTCACCGGTCAGGCAGGGGCGTTGCGACTGGGCGTGTCGCGGGCCCTCAACACCGCCGACACCGACAACAACCGCCCGGTGCTGAAGAAGTCAGGCTTCCTCACCCGTGACGCGCGGGCGAAGGAGCGCCGCAAGGCCGGCTTGAAGAAGGCTCGGAAGGCGCCGCAGTACTCGAAGCGCTGACCGACCCGTTCTCGTCCACGCACGGCCCTGGGGCATACGCTCCGGGGCCGTACGCGTTTCCGCAGATCCTGGAGGAGCAGAGCGTGGCCCGACTGTTCGGTACCGACGGCGTACGGGGGCTGGCCAATAAGGACCTGACCGCCGAGCTGGCCTTGGACCTGTCCGTGGCTGCCGCCCATGTGCTCGGCGATACCGGAGAATTCGCCGGGCACCGGCCGGTCGCCGTGGTCGGGCGCGACCCCCGAGCGTCCGGCGAGTTCCTGGAGGCGGCGGTCGTCGCGGGTTTGGCCAGTGCCGGAGTCGACGTACGCCGGGCGGGTGTGTTGCCGACGCCGGCCATTGCGTTCCTCACCGGCAGCCTCGGCGCCGACCTGGGTGTCATGCTCTCCGCTAGCCACAACCCCATGCCCGACAACGGCATCAAGTTCTTCGCCAAGGGCGGCCACAAACTCGACGACGCGGTCGAGGACGCCGTCGAGGCTCGGCTGCGCGAGCCCTGGCAACGCCCCACCGGTGCCGGCGTCGGTCGGGTGCACGACTACGCCGAGGGCTTCGAGGAATACGTGGTCCACATCGTCGGCTCCGCGCCGCACCGGCTGGACGGGCTGCGCGTGGTGGTCGACTGCGCCCACGGCGCGGCGTCGCAGGCCGCACCGGAGGTCCTCCGCCGCCTGGGCGCAGACGTCGTCGCGGTGCACGCCGAGCCGGATGGTCTCAACATCAACGATGGCTGCGGGTCGACCCACCTCGACCGTCTCCAGGTGCTGGTCGTCGAGCACGGTGCGGACGTCGGGATCGCCCACGACGGCGATGCCGACCGCTGCCTGGCCGTCGATGCCTCCGGCGTCGTGGTCGACGGTGACCAGATCCTTGCCGTCCTCGCGCTCGGAATGCATGCGGAGGGCTCGCTGCGTCAGGACGCGGTCGTGGCGACCGTCATGTCCAACCAGGGCCTGCGGCTGGCCATGCGGGCCGCCGGCATCGACGTCGTCGACACCGCGGTCGGGGACAGGTACGTGCTGGAGGCGATGAGGGCGGGCGGGTATTCGCTGGGTGGGGAGCAGTCCGGCCACGTGATCCTGCTGGACCATGCGACGACCGGCGACGGGGTGATGACTGCGGTCCACCTGCTCTCCAGGGTGGCTGCGACGGGCACGTCGCTGGCCCAACTCGCGGCGGTGGTCCAGCGCCTGCCCCAGGTACTCGTCAACGTGCCGGGAGTGGACAAGTCTCGGGTGGCCACCGACCCGGCCGTCCAGGCAGCAGTCGCGGCCGCGGAGCACGAGTTGGGCGACACGGGCCGCGTGCTGTTACGCCCCTCTGGCACCGAGTTGCTCGTGCGCGTCATGGTGGAAGCCGAGACGGCCGAGCAGGCCGACTCCGTCGCACGGGACCTCGCCGAGACCGTGCGGGCCCGGCTCTCGCTCGAACGGTAAGGGACCTTCGCGGCCGAGAAAGAGCCGGAGGTCCCTGGGCGTCGACGGTTCGCGGCAGCAGCCTCGAACTAGACGACCGCGCACATCGCGCGCGGGCCGTGGCTTCTGGGGGTGGCTGCAATGGAAATCCGTCGCAACGAACCCGGCCGGCCGCTGAGTCGGCGGACCTTCATCAAAGCGGTGGGTGGCACCGGTGTCGGCTTCATGCTCTACGCCTACCTGCCCGGTGGCGGGATACAGGCTCTGGCCCAGATCCCCGGCGGAACGCTTCATCCCGCAGACGTGACCAAGTTTGTGACGCCGCTGCTCATCCCGCCAGTCATGCCGCGGGCGGCCACGATCATGATGCCGGGCGGCAAGCCTGCGGACTACTACGAGATCTCGATGCGGCAGTTCG
>DATFBR010000114.1:0-6099 GCA_035253685.1 Jiangellaceae bacterium | reverse complement strand
ACGATGACCCGCGCACTTTCGGCCAGCCAGTAGCGGACGCCCTCGGTCGGGGGAAGGCCGCCGACACCGAGGGAGAGGTCGTCGACCTCCTCGACGGTGCGGCCGCCGAGGGTCGACGGCGGTGTCGTGCGAAGGCGCTCCATCACGGTGTCGATCTGCGCGAGGTCGGCCACCCGGACCGACAACTGGTCCGTGGCGTGCAGGCCGTAGCCGCGGGCGATGTCGTCGAGGGCATCGGCGAGGCCTCTGCCCTCCGCCCGCAGTGTCGCCGCCAACTCCGCGATCAGCACGGCCGCGGACACGCCGTCCTTGTCGCGGACGGCGTCAGGATCGACGCAGTAGCCGAGCGCCTCCTCGTAACCGAAGCGCAGACCGTCGATCCGTCCGATCCACTTGAACCCCGTCAGCGTCTCGGCGTACGCGATGCCGTGCCGGCCCGCGATCTTGCCGAGCAGGGAGGAGGAGACGATCGAGCACGCGAAGACCCCGCTCAGCCCGGGTTCGCGGGCGATCAGGTAGGTCGCCAGCAGTGCACCCACCTCGTCGCCGCGGAGCATCTGCCAGCCGTCCGGTGTCGGCGCTGCTACGGCGCACCGGTCGGCGTCCGGGTCGTTCGCGATCACCAGATCGGCACTACTGCGGCCGGCCAGCTCGAGCGCCAGGTCGATCGCTCCGGGCTCCTCCGGGTTCGGGAACGAGACCGTCGGGAAGTCGGGATCGGGATCGGCCTGCTGCTCGACCGCCGCCGGATGGGGGAAGCCGGTCGCGTCGAGGACGCGACGCATGACCTCGCCGCCGACGCCGTGCAGCGGTGTGTAGACGATCGTAACCTCGCGCGGGCCGTCCGGGCGGGCGACGGCGGCGGCCCGGGCGACGTACGCGTCGAGCACGGTCTCGTCGAGGGTCTGCCAGCCCGCGTCCGCCAGCGGTACGGAATCCAGCGCGCCGACGGCGTCGATCGCGGCGGAGATCTCTGTGTCCGTCGGCGGGACGATCTGAGCGCCGTCGCCGAGGTAGACCTTGTAGCCGTTGTCCTGCGGCGGGTTGTGCGACGCGGTGACCATGACCCCGGCGTCGGCGCCCAGATGGCGGATCGCGAACGCCAGCACCGGCGTCGGCAAGGGGCGCGGCAGCACCATGGCGCGGAGACCGGCGCCGACCATCACCGCGCAGGTGTCACGGGCGAACTGGTCGGACTTGTGCCGTGCGTCGTATCCGACGACGACGCTCGACCCGCCGTGCGCCCGCAGGTACGCGGCGAGGCCCGCGGCCGCGCGGATGACCACCGCCCGGTTCATCCGGTTCGGGCCGGCACCCAGGGTGCCACGCAGGCCGGCCGTGCCGAACTCCAGTCTGCCGGCGAACCGGTCCGCGACGTCGGCGACTGCCGCCCGGTCGGCAGCATCTGCGCGCTCGAGCAGTGCGGCCAGCTCGGCGCGGGTGTCGGGGTCCGGGTCCTCGTCGAGCCAGGCCCTTGCCCTGTCGAGCACCTCGGTCATGAGTGCAGCCTCCGCGGGGGTGTCCTGCCGTCGACGGGAGCCGACGGTCGGCAGAAATCGCCGCCGACGTGGAGGGCGTCGAAGCGGTCGTCGTCGGTCTCGGGTATGGCCAGGATCCGCTCGGCGTAAACGTCGGCGTCGTCCTCGGGGTGATACCCCAGCTCCCTTCCCGGTTCGAGGTCCCACCAGCCCGCCGTGTTGGCGGAGATCCCGTAGACGACCGCGTAGGTCAACCTCGGGGCCGTCAGGCATGCTTCGACCAGCCGTACCGCGTCGGCTGGGGAGAGCCACGTCGACAGGTGCCGTCGGCTCTGCGGGATCTCGTCGAAGCTCCCGATCCGCAGGCAGGCGATCTGGAGTTCGTACCGGTCGACGTAGAGGCTGCACAACGCCTCGCAGGCGGCCTTGCCGACACCGTAGAAGGTGTCCGGTCGCGGCCTGGTGTCCACGCTCACCCGGTCGGCACGCGGGGTGAACCCGACGGCATGGTTGCTGCTGGCATAGACCAGCCGGGGCACCCGCGCCGACCGCATGGCCTCGAGCACGCTGTGGGTCACGCGCAGGTGGGTGTCGAGCGCGGTCTCGAATGATGTCTCGTCCGCGACCGACGCCAGGTGGACGACGGCGTCGCACCCGGTCAGCAGCGGTGACAGCGCTACGGTGTCGCGGACGTCAAGCTGGTGGACGCCGTCGGACGTCGCCGCGTCGAGGGCGAGCACGTCGTGACCGCGGTCGGCCAGTCCGCTGTGGACGACCCGCCCGATCCGGCCGGCGGCACCGGCGACGGCGACGCGCACGGTCAGATCCTCTCGACGACGTCGGCCAGCAGGCGTCCGATACGCGGCGCCGCCGCCCGTCCGGCCTCGACCACCTCGGCGTGGCTGAGTGGCTCGGCGCTGATTCCGGCCGCCGGGTTCGTGACCAGCGAAATGCCCAGCACCTCCATGCCCGCCTCACAGGCGGCGATGGCCTCGAGGGCGGTCGACATGCCGACCAGGTCCCCGCCGATGGCTCTGGCCATTCGAACCTCCGCCGGCGTCTCGTACTGAGGGCCGGGGAACTGCACGTAGACGCCCTCGGCGAGCGATGGATCGATCCGATGGGCGATCTCGCGCAGCCGCATGGAATAGAGGTCGCTGAGGTCGACGAAGTTCGCACCCTCCAGCGGCGAGGTCGCCGTCAGGTTGATGTGGTCCTTGATGAGCACCGGTGTGCCGGGGCGCCAATCCGGGCGCAGCCCACCGCAGCCGTTGGTCAGCACGACGGCCCGGCAGCCCGCGGCAGCGGCCGTTCGAACACCGTGGACGACCTGTCGGACGCCCTTTCCCTCGTAGAGGTGGGTGCGGGAACCGACGAACAGCGCCCGCCGATCCGTCGTGCCGATCCGGATCGAGCGGATCACGCCGACGTGTCCCACGACCGCAGGTGGCACGAAGCCGGGGACGTCGCTCTGCGGGATCTCGGCCACGGTCTCCCCGAGCAGGTCCAGGGCACCGGCCCAGCCCGAACCCAGCACGAGTGCGACATCATGGTGCGTGCTCCCGGTGAGCTCTGCGATCCGGGTGGCCGCCACGTGCGCGGCTTTGTTCGGTTCCTCGATCACGCGCGCGACGATAGCGCGGGGCACGGTGTGCCGATGCGGAACAATGGCCGCGTGACACGGGTCGCGATCCTCGGCGGTGGGCCGGGTGGCTATGAGGCCGCATTGGTCGCGGCCCAACTCGGCGGTGACGTGACCGTCGTCGACCGTGACGGTCTCGGCGGCTCCGCGGTCCTCACCGACTGCGTTCCCAGCAAGACGCTCGTGGCCACGGCCGAAGTGATGACCGACGCGGCCGAGTCTGCAGAGCTGGGTGTCGTGCTCGACGACCCGGACATCGGCGTCGACCTGGTGCGGGTCAACTCCCGGGTGAAGGCACTTGCGGAGGCACAGTCGCGCGACGTCGCCGGCTCGCTGGAGAAGGCCGGCGTCCGGGTGCTCGCGGGTAGCGGTCGGCTGGCGCCCGGGGACCGGGTGCTGGTCGAGGGTGAGGACGGCTCGACCGAGGAGCTGGTCGCCGACGTCTTTCTGGTCTCGACCGGTGCCAGACCACGCGTCCTGCCCGATGCCGAACCCGATGGCGAGCGCATCCTCACCTGGACCCAGATCTACGACCTCGACGCGCTGCCGGAGCTCCTGGTGGTGGTCGGCTCCGGCGTGACCGGGGCCGAGTTCGCCAGCGCGTACAACGCTCTCGGGTCGGACGTCGTGCTGGTGTCCTCGCGCGACCGCGTCCTGCCGGGCGAGGACGCGGATGCCGCGCATGTCCTGGAGGACGTGTTCTCCCGTCGCGGGCTACGCGTGCTCTCCCGGTCGCGGGCGGCGTCAGCCGAGCGGTTCGGCGACGGGGTTCGGGTCACCCTCACCGACGGCCGGGCGATCGAGGCCTCGCACTGCCTGATGGCCGTCGGTTCCGTGCCCAACACCGAGGGCGTCGGCCTGGCCGAATGCGGCGTCCGGCTCGACGACGGCGGCTACGTCGAGGTCGACCGCGTGTCGCGAACCTCGGTGCGCGGCGTCTATGCCGCCGGCGACTGCACCGGGGTGCTGATGCTGGCATCGGTGGCGGCGATGCAGGGCCGCATCGCCATGTGGCACGCGCTCGGCGACGCCGTGGCGCCGCTCGACCTCAAGACCGTGTCGTCGACCGTGTTCACCGAGCCGGAGATCGCGACGATCGGCTGGAGCCAGGCCGCTGTCGATGCCGGCGAGATCGACGCCCGCGCCGTCAAGCTGCCGCTGGCCACCAACGCACGGGCCAAGATGCAGGGCATCCACGACGGCTTCGTGAAGCTGTTCTGCCGGCCCCGCACCGGAATCGTGGTCGGCGGCGTGGTCGTCGCACCACGTGCGAGCGAACTGATCCATCCGATCTCGCTGGCGGTGGAGGCATCGCTGACCGTCGACCAGGTCGCGCACGCCTTCACGGTGTACCCGTCGTTGTCCGGTTCGGTTGCCGAGGCCGCACGCCAACTGCATCGCCGCTCCTAGACCCCGGCCTGGGCCGACAGGCGGGCGACGATCCGCCGCAGTTGCTCCGCGTACCTGTCGGCGAACTCTGCCGATGCCGGATCCAGGCCGGTCAGCGTCCGGGCGTCCGCAGGAAAGCTCACACCCGCGCTCGCGGCCGCCTGCAGGGCGAGGAGGAGGAACGCCGGATCGAGGTCCGCGGCGATCTCGCCGTGCTGCTGGCGGCGCCGAACGTCGGCCATCTCCGCGTCACCTGGCCCGACCGACGGCCCCTGCTCCGGTGGTGGCACGTCGTCGAGGCACTCGCGGAGGAACAACCGGCTCATTTCGCGGTGCTCGACGCTGCTGCAGACGTATCCGGCGACGATCTCGGCGAAGGGGAGGTCCCGGCTCGCAAACTCGTCCTCGTGCTGCCGCCAGCCCTCCACCAGAGTCCGGTACAGCCCGTCTTTCCCGCCGAAGTAGTAGGAGATGAGTTGTTTGTTCACCCCAGCGCGCTCGGCAATCACGCTGACCCGCGCACCGGCACGTCCCTTGGCGGCGAACTCGGTCAGCGCGGCGTCGAGGAGGGCACGCCTGGTGCGATCGGCGTCGCGCTGCCGGTCCCGAACCGCGGGTGAACGACGCAGATGCACGGGAGCCGCCGCCGACGACCTATCAGCCATACGTTTGACGTTATCATCCATTCGGATGATACTCAGGTGCAACACGGCGTCGCCGACCTATGCGAGGGATGATGATCTCGACAGCAGCCATCGCTCGGACCATGCATCTCGCCGAGTTCGATCGTCAGGTCGACGTGCTACTGGACAAGGGGTACCCGAAGGCCGCCGGTGTCGCGTCCGACGTCTTCGCCAAGCACATCGAGCCGCTGAAGGACGTCGTTGCCGGCCTCGGCGGCGCAATGTCGCGCGGCGCCGACCGGTTCCCGTTCGTCATCGTCGTCTCATCCGACCTCGTACCGGCCGATCGGGCCGTCACGCTGGTGGAGCGGCAGGGTCGCTCCGGCTTCTCCGTGCTGGACGCCGACGACCTGGCCCGGTTCCGGCCGATCCAGAGCGTGACTCTGCCCGACGGACAGGCCTACGTGGTCACCGATGTCGACACCGGGAAGGACACGCTCGACGTCCGGCCGAACGACGCGATCGGGATGATCGAGCGCTCCGGCCGGTCGCCGCTGACCGTCGAGGAGGGCATCGCGCTCGTCACCCAGCATCCCGAGGCGGTCGCGCCGAACGGCGGCTTCTCCCTGCTGGCGTCACGCTGCGGCGACAAGCGGGTCACCGCCTGGTGGATCAGCAAGCGCACGCCCAAGCTCGGCTGGTGCTTCGCCGGCGTACCGCACACCTGGCTCGGCTCCGCCTCGTGTGCGGGCCGGGCCGGCGCGCCGGGGCGCTGACGCCGCTACCAGCCGCCGCCGTCGAAGCCGCCGCCGTCGAACCCGCCTCCGTCGAACCCGCCTCCGTCGCCCCAGCCGCCGCCGTCGAAGCCGCCTCCGTCGCCACCGCCGCCGGCGAAGCCGCCACCCTCGACTCCGTAGCCGCCCCACGTCATCGACGAGCCGAGCAAGGTCCCCCAGAGAATCCCGGG
>DATFBR010000113.1:0-10723 GCA_035253685.1 Jiangellaceae bacterium | reverse complement strand
CACCGCACGCGGCGAGGTGCTGCGCCGGGCGCCGTACCTCGTCGTCCCCTGCCTGGTCGCCGACGGATCGCACGCGTATCCGGACCGGCGCCGGGCCGCGTCCGAGCAGGCGATGTTCCACCTCGCGATGGGCGCAGGGATCGAGAACTTCCTCGTCGCCCTGGCGGCCGAGGACCTGGGTTCCGCCTGGGTGTCGTCCACGCTGTTCTGCCCCGACGTCGCCCGTGCCGTCCTGCGGTTACCCGCCGACTGGCAGCCGATGGGGACCGTAGCAGTGGGCCACGCCGCCGCACCGCCCGCCGATCGCCCGCCCCGCGACCCTGCTTCGTTCATCGCCGTTCGTTGAACGGGTGGCGGGTGTCCGGAGCCTGCGGCGGGCTCCGCGATCTGTGGCGGACGAGCGTCCCACAGATCGCTCTTTAGACGCCCGCCTCCGGCTCCGGACACCCGCCTTCCGGCGCAGGGCGGGTGCTCAGAAGGTGCGGTAGTCGCGGATGGGCATGCGGGGGCCGCGCCGGGGCGGCATCGGCGCAGCATGGGCCAGCAGCAGGCAGGCGCGGTGCCGGTGTCCGGTGTACGGCGCCAGGAGTTCGAGCATCCGCGTGTCGTCGGCCCGCTCCTCCCCCGCGAGCGCGTAAGCCACGAGCCGCGGCAGGTGGTAGTCGCCCAGCGAGACGGCATCGGGGTCGCCGAGCGCCCGCTGCCGGATCTCGGCCGCGGTCCACGGACCGATGCCGGGCACGGCGCGCAGCCGGCGTTCGGCCTCGTCAGCGGGAAGGTCGACGACTGCCTCCAGCCGTGACGCCAGCCGCGCGGCCCGCACGATCGTCCGGGAGCGATCGGGCCCGACGCCGGCACGGTGCCACTCCCATGACGGCACCATCGCCCAGCGGTTCGGCGCGGGGAACACGCGCATGCCGGCCGGCACCGGGCCCGGAGCCGGGTCGCCGAAGCGCATCAGCAGGCGGCGCCAACCCAGCCACGCCTCAACCCCGGTCACCTTCTGCTCCAGGACCGCGGGCACCAGCGCCTCCATCACCAGGCCGGTGCGACCGACCAGCAGGCCGGCATGCCGACGGTGGGCGCGAGCCAGCACCGGGTGCTCGGGCCGGAATCCGGCCGGGTCGTCGTCCGCGCCCAACCATCGGGGCAGCACATCGAGCGCCCAGGACGCACCGGCACCCCAGGCCTGCGCGGCGATCTCCCCGGTCGCGGGCCGTACCGTCACGCGGACGGCTGCAGCACCATCGACCGTTCGGCAGGTGCGAACGACCGATCCGTCCGGCATGATCCGGTGGACCGGGTCGCGATGACCTCGACGATGCACGCCCAGGGTGCCGGCGACATCGATGGGGCGCCCCGGTCGCCAGATCCGTTCCAGCACCCGCACGGAACCATTCTGGCCTGCCATCCGTAGAATTCCTCGACTGCTCCGACCGGCGAAAGCGAAGCGATACCACGTGGCGAAGAAGAGCACCAAGCCCGTCAAGAAGCCCGAGGCCGCCCGCCGGGAGAAGCTCGAGGCGTTGCGCCGGGAACAGAAGGCCGCCGAGCGGCGGCGCACCATGCTGTTCGTCGGCATCGCCGTCGTCGTCGCTCTCGGCCTGGTCACCGCCGCCGCGGTGCCGTTGGTGCAGCGCTGGCTCGACGACCCGGCGCGCCGTGACTGGGCCGACTTCGGCGTTGCCTCGTCATCGGCGTCCTGCGACGACGTCGTCACCGAGGAGCAGACCGGTACCGCCGACCATCGTCCGGACGGCGAGGCGATCGAGTACACGTCGGCACCGCCGACGTCCGGCCCGCACTACTCGATGCCGGCCTCGTTCAACCGGAAGTTCTACACGACGTCGGACTCCCCCGAGGTCGAACGGCTGGTGCACAACCTCGAGCACGGATACACGATCCTGTGGTACGACGCCGCCGTGCTCGACGAGCAGGAGTCGACCCTGACCGAGCTGGCGACGAAGGTGACGAGTGACGAGGACCTGGCGGAGGCGGTGAACGGCAAGTTCATCGTGGCGCCGTGGGATGCCGAGCGCGGTGCCTTCCCGGACGGAAGGGCGTATGCGCTCACCCACTGGGGAGCCGAACAGGGTTTCCGCCAGTACTGCGGCGAGTTGTCCGGCGAGGTCGTCCGCGACTTCGTCACGGCGCACCCGTCCAGCGACGCACCGGAGCCCTTCGGCGCGTAGCCCGGCCACTGCCGAGATCAGCCGGGGCTGAAGCGGGTGCCAGCGGACGGATGCGCATCGGCACGCACCTCCACTCCGTCGGGGACGATGACACCGTCGAGGACTGCTCGGGGTCCGACCCGCGCCTTGTGCCCCACCGCACTCGCGCGGACGACGGCGTCGTCCTCGATCATCGCCCCTTCGAACACCACCGACCCGTCGACGCGAGCCCGCTCGCCGACGACGCAGCCCGCGCCCACGCTGGTGCCCCCGCAGAGGACGGCGGACGGCGCCACGTCGGCACCCGGCAGCACGAGCGCCTCGCCGGGCGGTCCGGGCCGGGCCGGCGCGTCGACCAGACCGAGCACCACGTCGGCGCAGCCTTGCACGTACGCCTCGGGAGTGCCGAGATCGCGCCAGTAGGCGGTGTCCACGGCACCCAGCACCAGGCGGCCGGCCGCGAGCAGCCCCGGGAACGTCTCCCGTTCGACGCTCACCGGACGGCCGGCCGGAATGCCGTCGATGACGGCCCGCTGCAGGACATAGCAGCCGGCGTTGATCTGGTCGCTCACCGGCTCGGGCATCTTCTCGTGAAAGGCCGTCACCCGTCCGGTGCCGTCGGTCGGGACGCATCCGTACGCACGCGCGTCGTCCACCGTGGTCAGGTACAAGGTGGCGTCGGCACGGCGGTCCAGGTGGAGGCGAACCTGGGCCGAGATGTCGTGGCCGTCGATGACGTCGCCGTTGAAGACCAGCACCGGATCGTCGCCCAGGTACTCGGCGGCGTTACGGATCGCACCGCCGGTGCCCAGCGGCTCCTCCTCCACGGCGTAGTCGATATGGACGCCGAGCCCCGAGCCGTCGCCGAGCGCATCCGCGAACACCTGGGCGCGATACGACGTCGCAAGCACGACGTGGTCCACGCCGGCCGAACGCGCCCGGGCTATCTGATGCACGACGAGCGGCACGCCCGCGACCGGCAGCATCGGCTTCGGCAGCTCGTCGGTCAGCGGTCGCAGCCTGGTTCCCAGCCCGCCGACGAGAAGAATGGCATCCATGCTCCGCAGGAGCGTAGATGAGCGCCTCGACGGCAGGACCGACGCCATCCGTCCGGTCCATCCCCCATGCTCGACTTGTGGTGGGTTCGACACCCCTCCCCGACCGCGGACACGTTGCCGATCCACCACAAGTCGAGATGCAGGAGAGGTCGCATGAGCGCTGACACGACACCGCCTGCTCTCCTGCGGTTTGCGGTCGTCCAGGGCGGTGCGCGGCCGTTCCTCACCTGCTACGACGACCGCACCGGAGAACGTGTCGAACTGTCGGTCGCCACCTTCGACAACTGGGTGGCCAAGACGGCAGGACTGCTGCGTGACGGGCTGGACGTCATGGCCGGCGACCGGGTGGCGCTGCTGTTGCCGGCGCACTGGCAGTCCCTGGTGCTGGCCTGCGCGTGTTGGGAGGTCGGCGCCTGTGCCACGCTCGCCGACGCCGCCGACGGTCAACTGGCAGTGGTGGGGCCGGCGACGCTGGACGCGGCATCCCGAGCGCCGGAGAGACTCGCCCTCTCGCTGCGGCCGCTGGGTGCGCCGTTCACCGAGCCGCTGCCGGCGGGCACGCTCGACTATGCGGTGGAAGTGCCGTCCTTTCCCGACCGGTTCGCCGCGGACGAACCTCCGGACCCGGTCGCACCTGCGCTCGACGACGGGAGCATCGTGACCACGTCCGGTGGGCTGGTCGGCCGGGCCAGGGAGCGGGCGGCACAGCTGGAGGCCGGTTCCGGTGCGCGGCTGCTCGTGGCGACCGACGACCTGCCGACCGCCCTGCTCGACGCCCTGCTGGTGCCGCTCGTCGTGGGTGGCTCGGCGGTCCTCGTCCGCAACGAGATCAGGGAGCGTCGCGCGGACCGGCTCGCCTCGGAGCGGGCGCGACCGGCCGAACCCTGACCACGCGCGGATACGGTGTGTCCCATGGTTGCCGGAGTAGTGCATGCAGCTGCGTGACCCCGGAGCAGCTCCGCCCGACGGCGCGCCGGAGCTGTTGTGGCGGCCGGATCCGGCCGCCGTGGCGCGAAGCCGGATGGCGGCGTTCCGACGCATGCTCCACGACGAGAATGGCCTCGACCTACCCACGTACGACGACCTGTGGAGCTGGTCGGTGGCCGAGCCGGCGGCGTTCTGGGACGCCGTCGCAACGTTCTTCGAGGTGGACTTTCACGACCCGCCCGAGCGGGCGCTCGAGGAGCCGGTCATGCCCGGCGCGCGCTGGTTTCCCGGTGCCACGCTCAACTACGCCGAACATGCGCTCCGGCCCGGCGATGGAAAGGCGGACGACGACCTCGCCGTGGTGTTCCGGCGCGAGGACGGCCTGACCGAGCGGCTGACGTTCGGCGACCTGCGTGCTCAGGTGGCCGCGGCCAGGGCCGGATTGGCCGAGCTCGGCGTCCGGCGCGGCGACCGGGTCGTCGCCTTGGTCCCGAACGCGCCGCACGCGCTGGTCGCCTTCCTCGCTGCTGCGAGCCTCGGAGCGGTCTGGTCGTCCTGCTCGCCCGACTTCGGCATCCAGGCTGTCGTCGACCGGCTCGCGCAGATCGAACCCGTGATCCTGATCGCGGTCGACGGGTACCGCTACAACGGCCGGGAGTTCGACGTCCGACCCGCCGTGGACCAGCTGCGCGGGCGGATCCACAGCCTGCGCGCCACCGTCATGGTCCGCTATCTGGGCAAGGACCTGCTCCCGGAAACGGAGGACTGGACCGTTCTGCTCACTCGCCACGCCGGTGCGGCGTTGGCATATGAACCCGTTCCGTTCGCGCATCCGCTGTGGGTCCTCTACACCTCCGGCACGACCGGACTCCCGAAGGGGATCGTCCAGGGTCACGGCGGCATCATCGTCGAGCACCTCAAGGTGCTGGGCCTGCACAGCGACCTCGGGCCGGGCGAGCGGTTCTTCTGGTTCACCACCACCGGCTGGATGATGTGGAACCTGCTGATCTCCGGGCTGCTGGTCGGTTCGACGATCGTGCTCTATGACGGCAGCCCGGCACACGCCGACCTCTCGGCACTGTGGCAGATGGCCGCGGAGGAACGCGTCACGTACTTCGGCACGTCGGCGCCGTACATCCAGTCCTGCCTCAAGGAGGGACTGCGCCCCGCGTCGACGTTCGACCTGACGGCGCTGCGGGCGGTCGGGTCGACGGGGGCTCCCCTGACTCCCGAGGGCTTCCACTGGGTGGCATCGGCCGTCGGGCGCAGTGTGCAGATCGCGAGCGTTTCCGGCGGGACCGACCTGTGCACGGCGTTCGTCGGTGCCGCCCCGGACGTGCCGGTCTGGCTGGGTGAACTGTCCTGCCGATCGCTCGGAGCCCCTGTGGCCGCCTTCGACGAGGCCGGCCACGAACTGGTCGACGAGGTCGGCGAGCTGGTCATCACCGGGCCGATGCCGTCGATGCCGGTGTCGTTCTGGAACGACCGCGACGGCTCCCGGCTGCGGGAGGCGTACTTCGAGCACTATCCCGGCGTGTGGCGGCACGGCGACTGGATCCGGATCACGCCGCGCGGGTCCGCGGTGATCTACGGACGCAGCGACTCGACGCTCAACCGCGGCGGCGTCCGGATGGGCACTTCGGAGTTCTACCGGGTCGTGGAAGGCTTTCCACAGGTGGAAGACTCTCTGGTCATCGACACCTCGGGCGCGGGCGAGACCGACGGTGAGCTGCTCTGCTTCCTGGTGCTCGGCGAGGGCACCCTCGAGGACGTCGAAGCGAAGCTCAGGCAGGCGCTGCGCAGCCAGCTCTCACCCAGGCACGTGCCGGACCGGTTCGTGGTCATCGAGGAGGTGCCGCGGACGCTCAACGGCAAGAAGTGTGAGGTGCCGGTCAAGAAGATCCTCGCCGGCGTCCCGGCGGAGCGGGCCGTCAGCCGTGACGCCCTGCGCAACCCCGACGCGCTGCGGCCCTTCCTCGACATCGCCGCTGATTCTGATCTCCACCGGCGCACCCGAGATTAGGCCTCAGCCATGCTGACGCTGACCCGGCACGGGTTGGAACTCCTCCTTGACGACGACGGGTTCGACGTGACCCCGTGGGTCTACCGACCAATCGCCCAAGACCACTGGTACGAGGAGAAGTTCCTCGAGCACGTGCGTTCAGTGGGTCGCCCTGGGGTCTACGTCGACGTCGGCGCCCATCTGGGCACCGCCACGGTGTGGTTCGCGGTGATGTGTCCGTCGACCGTCGTGCACGCGATCGAGCCGATAGGCCGCTATGCCGACGTGCTGAGGCGCAACGTCCGGGCCAACGGCCTGCAGCACACGGTGCGGGTACACCAGTTCGGAGTGGGCGACCGCCAAGGCATGGCCACCAACCACCTGTCGCGGGAGCACCAGGTCGGCTTCGAAGGCGAGATCGGGCAGAGCGAGGCCGTCGACGAGACGTTCCCGGTCCGGCGGTTGGACGACGTCGTCCACGGTCCGGTGGCCGTCCTCAAGCTGGACGTCGAAGGAATGGAGGCCGACGTCCTGCGCGGAGCGTCCAGAATTCTGGATTGGCACCGCCCGACGATCTACGCGGAGGCCTGGGACAGGACGCGCCTGGCCAGCATCGAGAATGTGCTCCGCGACTTCGGCTACGAGGCGAGCGGACGGGCCTTCAATGCCACGCCCACCTACGAGTTCATCGCCCCTGACCTGCGGGGGCGCGAGCGCCTGCGCCCACTCTGGCGGCGGATTCCCGCGACGATCCGTAAGCGCGTATGGGCAGCGAGGGCGGCCGCGAGCCGCTAGTGCCATTAGATGCGTTGGCAGTTCAGTCTCAGTCGCGTGCAGTTGCCACACCTGGCTCGGTCATCGGCCTGGAGGAGCCTTCGGCATTCCGCTGAGACGACGTGCCCAGGAGTGTCTCGCGGTATGTGGGTGCTACGACGGGCCAGTCGAATGTCTCGACGACATGCCGACGGGCCGCCGCGCCCGTCGTTCGTCGGACCGCGTCAACGGAGTGCTCGAGGACGCGTTGAACGGCTTCGTCGACGTCGGCAACCACCCAGTCCGCCGGGAACACGGCACGCGCGCCGCCGTACGCCGCATACACCGGCCAGTTCCTCACCACCGGGACGGCGGCCGAGGCAGCACCCTCACACAAGCCGACTCCGAAGCTCTCGCGAAGGCTGGCGTTGATGACGAAGCCGGCGTCTCGAAGGACATCCGGCAGATCATCGGTGAAAGGCACGAAGACGACGCCGTCGCGGACGTCGTCTCGACGTATCCGCTCCCGGAACTGCGCCCGGTAAAGGGCACCGCTGGTGGTCTGCGAGTCGGCGAAGTCACGGCCGATCAACATCAGCCGCCACTGCTCGTCCACCACTCGCAACCGGGCAAGTACTTCGACTGCCCACACCGGGTCCTTGACCTGCTGACCCCAGCCGACCATCGCGACCGTTCGGCTGGCGGCGGCCCGCTTCGGCAGCCCGAAACGCGTCAGCCGCATCGCGTTGGGTAGCACATGGACCCGCCTGGCGCTGGCCATCGTGGGGACCGCCCGGAGCATGAAGTCGCGGACGTGGGCGCCCACGAAGACCAGGTCGGCGACGCGCGACCAGTCCATCATGTGTGGCTGGTGCGAGAAGGCCTCGATGCTGTGCAGACGGATGACTAGTCGCACCTCTCGCGGAACGTGCAGGAGTGTCCACATCGCGGCGTTGTCGCACCAGTCGACGAACACGGTGTCGGGCCAGCTCAGCAGATCCGCGTCGGGCGTCTCCAGGTCGGGCACGCGCCGGCCCACGGCTTCGCCTATCCGGTCTACCATCATCGACATCGTGTCGCGCCGCCCGAATCGTGGCCCCTGCTCACGCAGCATCAGGCGGCGATAATCGATCGCGGCGTGAGCCTCCAAATCCTGAATGATCGCTTCCGCGAAGTGCAGGTTGCCCTCGGAGATGACCATCAGGCGGTGCAACATCCCGTCGTCGGTGTCGGCGCGTCGCAGGGATGTCGTCCTCGGTGCGGGAAACGTTGCCGCGATTGCTGCCTCATCGGTTTCCGCGACCTCCCTATGGAGCGAGCCAGCGGGAGCGGCCAGGGCCTGATAGGTGAGCGACAACCGCAACGGTGCCAGGAAAGACTCGGGGTTCTCGGCCAGCGGAGACCGATCGACCTCCGCGTGGAGCTCACGGTTGAAGACGGTCTCGGCCACCGAGATCGCGAGTTCAGCCGCAGCGTCGATCCGACCCACCCGGAGATGGGCGTCCGAAGCGGACAGTACGTCGCTGACGACCTTCGCGAGCCCGTGCTCGGGCTCGACAGCGGCGGTGAGCTGGGCAGCCGTCAGCTCCAACCGTAGCCACGACGCCGTGTCCGGAGGCAGCTCCTCCGACAGCGCCGTACGCGCGAGTGCCTCGGCCTCGGACACCGCTCTCAGCCGGCGGAGAGTCCGCACGACCCGCGGCGCGGCCAACAGCAGCTGTTCGCGCCGGGAGCGGCCGAACATGGCAAGGGCCGAGATCCATGCCGCAGGTACTTCAGCCGCGGACTTGAAGCGCAGCCAACCCTTCTCGGCCATCAGCTCGACGACACGAAGGTCCTCGGCGGCCGCCCGGAGGGGCTCGAGCCCTAACACCGCGACCGTCGCGTCGTTCTTGCGAGCAAGCCGCCACACCGCGTAGACACCACGTTGCTCGAGCGCGACCAATGCGTCGGCACGAGCCGCGTGCTCCCGCACCCAAGGGTCGTACCTCGCGAGGAGCCAGGTGCGCACCGGCAGCGGAGCCCGACGTGCACGGGTCGTGACCACGCGGTTGCGGACAACCACCCACGCCCACGAGGGCGTGAACCGGCGCGGCCGCCGGCCGTCCCGCAACCGGCTGAGGCTCATCGACAGCCGGCGTACGCCCGCCAGGCCATCGGTAGAAAGCCCGGTCGGGTCGAAAGCACACCCCACCCACAGCTTCACTCCGGCCTGTTTCAACTCCTCCGCCGCAGTCAGGAGGTTCCCCCACTCGGGCCTGACCGCAGCAACCACGACGGCGTTGATCACGCTCGGACGCTCGCCATCCGGGCTCCGGCGCTACCCGTCTCGCCGGGTTGCGCGCGTGCGGTGATGCTGTCGACGAGATCGCGGACCGCCGGCGTCATCTGAGCCCTCCGCTCGTAGCGCGCGGCGTGCGTCAGCCCGGCTGCCCTCTGCTCCTCGCTGGCAGACAGGACGGTCCTCGCAGTCCTGACGAATGACTCGGCCAGCCGCTCGGCGGTCATCTCGGCCGGAGGCGGCGTCCACAGCGGGTACCCGTCCAGCACGTCGAGAGCACCGTGATCGGTCTCATGGGCCGACATGATCGGCAGCCCCGTGGACATGTACTCGTAAACCTTCCCCGACGTCGTGTAACGGCCACCTGTGAGGAGCAACAGCAGGGCATCCCACCCTGCGTATGTCGCCGCGGCCTCGGCTCGAGCGACCGGGCCACCGAACACGACTCCGTCCGGCGCGAACCGGGCCAGGAGCCCGCGCCGCCCGTCGGCCATGTCCGCGGACTGCCAGCCGAAGTATCCCCGGAACTCCAAGCGCGAGCGTGCCAGCACCGGGTCGACTTGGCGCGCCGTCCGCCAGCCCTCGAGCACGGCCCGCAGGTAGGGCACCGAGAAGATCGCCGTTCCGAGGTAGCCGAAGGTCAGCCCCGCGGCTGGATCGGGCTGGCCCACCCGCGGGGCCGGGCGCAGGTCAGACCCGTTGCGCACGACCAGGAGGCGCTCAGCGACTTGGTGGTAGCGCTGCACGTAGTGCTCGCGGATGGATTCGTTCACGCACCAGACCCGCGCAGCGTTCTCGACGAGCTTCTTCTCCCAACGCCCCCGCCGAGAGCTCACCGGAAAGGCAACACCTCCTCCGATCACATCGAGCGACCACGCGTCGCGGAAGTCGATCGCGTAAGGGACGCCTCGCACCCGCCGGAGCTTCCAGGCGGCGGACAGGCCGACGTAGGGTACCGCACTCACCAGCAGGAGATCAGCGGGACGCACGTCATGGACGTCCAGCACCGCTCTCTCAACGGCACGACGCCAGCCGCCGAACACTGGCTCGGGGAAGGACAGTTGATCAAGCCGTCGCCGCCATCGGCGCCACCGTTTCGGATGCCGAGCTCGGAACCATCCGTAGGTGCGGATATCCGGATCGATGTCCTTTCGGTGGAGCGGCAGCTCGACGACCTCGACCCGCGAGTCGACCCCGTCGGACAGCGTGACGTCGATGCCGTTCTCGTGCTTCCACGAGTCTCGGGCGATCGTGATGACAGTGACGTCGCATCCCTGCTCGCACAGCAGGTTTGCGGTCGCCTTCATCCGGTGGGCAGAGCTCTTGGCTGCGGGCGGGAACCCGATCGCGACGTAGATCACGTGCGGCATTCAGATCCTCACTGCCGAACCGGCATGGGTTGCCGCCTTCTCACGGCGGCATGGTCAAACGCGGACAAGCATAGTGGTGCGTCCCCATCGAGAGATCCTGCTCGTACTGAGCCACGGGGCCGCCGCGGTTGCGGACGGGGCGCTGTACTCAGTCCGCGATG
>DATFBR010000112.1:0-4433 GCA_035253685.1 Jiangellaceae bacterium | reverse complement strand
CTCGCCGCTCGACATCGACCTGACCGGCGAGCCGTACGCCAATGAGAGGTCGAGCCCGGTGTGCCGGCTGGACCACAGCCGGCCCACCGCACCGAACCCGGCGCTGACCCGGTAGCCGGAGACGGGCAGCACCCACTGCTTGGCCTCGCGTTCGGCGCGTGCTGCCCGTTCCGCGGCCTCTTTGCGCTCGACCTCGACGAGGGCGGCATTGACGTCTCGCGCGGTCTCGGTGCTCTCGGCGGTCAGGGACTCACCAGCGGCGTCGACTGTGGCCAGCGCGCCCACAGAGGCCGCGGCGACCTGCGGCCGCTCGGGTATCGCTCCCAGCGGGTCGGCGGTGACCATGGCGGTCGCCCCCACCGCCGGTGGCATGGTCACCGCTCCGGATGCGGCGGCAACCACGGCCAGCGATCCGACTGCGGTGGGCAGGCTGACGTTCCGGCGGCGGCGATGTCGCCCGTGGCCGGGGCGCTGCGACACGGTTGGGGGGGCCTTCCGTTTGCTGCAGGGGTTCGGCCGACCTTAACGGACGTGCATCGCTCTGCCAAACATCCGAACGGGACGTCTGCAGGTGCATTTGCAGGGGGTGGACGAGCGGTGCACGGTTCGTGTCCGTGTCGTCACCACCTCGTGACCTGCACGGACAGGGGTCACCTGCGGGATGGAAGCTGCCTGTTGGACGTCACCTAAGAGAGTGTGATTTACGTCACATCGGCGAACAACGAGCAGATCTGGTGCACGAAGCGGTGGTCGACCGGCAGCGACAGGTGACCTACGCAGCGCACCAGTATCTCGCGCACATCGAGGTCCGGATGGACCCACCGGGCGTGCTCCCGAGGCACGATCAGATCTCCTCGACGTGCGTCCCGAGCCGCGCGGCCAGTGAGCGCAGGTCGGTCGTCGCACCCTGGGGTCGGTAACCGAGGCCGATGGTGGGCGCCCTGCACCGGCCCCCGGTGACCTACGCTGACGGGCATGGTCGAGACGAGCCCGCTGCGCGTCGTGGTGGCCAAGCCGGGCCTCGACGGCCACGACCGGGGTGCGAAGGTCGTCGCGCGCGCGCTTCGCGACGCCGGTGTCGAGGTCATCTACACCGGGCTCCATCAGACGCCGGAGCAGGTGGTCGAGACCGCGATCCAGGAGGACGCCGACGCGATCGGCCTGTCGATCCTGTCCGGTGCGCACATGACGCTGTTCCGCAAGGTGCTCGACCTGCTCGCCGAACGCGACGCCGGCGACATCTTGGTCTTCGGCGGCGGCATCATTCCGGACGCCGACATCCCGCTGCTGGAGGAGATGGGTGTCGCCAAGATCTTCACGCCGGGTGCGACGACGCAGGACATCGTGGCGTGGGTCGAGTCGACGTTGCGGGGGCGCGCCGCCGCCGACGCCTGATCCGGCGGAGATCGTCAGGATGCTTCGACGAGCCGGCGCAGCGGCTCCTCGAAGCGCGAGATGTCGCCGTGGGTATGAACCGACGCGGCCTCCTCCTCGCTCATCGGCCCCACCGCCACCTTGGACATCCGGAGCACGGTCTGGTCGCCGTCGGCTTCGAGGTCGTACTGCGTGTCCAGGATGGTTCCGGGCATGATGCGCCCCCTGGTCGCGAACCGGCGCGGGCGGTCGAAGACGGTCACGTGCCCGTAGAGATGACCCATGCCGTTCCCCCAGTCCTCGAAATGCGCCCCGCCGACCCTCGGTTCGACCACGATCGCCTTCACCCGGTCTTCGCCGTAGGTGAAGGGGAACCATTGCAGGGTCTCCTCGGTCAGCGCGCGGAACACGCGGTCCGGTGTGGCGCCGAACCGCAACTCGGTCTCGATCCGCACCGTGCGGATCTGGTCGGTCAGGACGGTCATGGACGTGCCTCCTTCGGGCTGTTCCACCCGTCGCCGCAGGGCGAGCACCTCGGCGGCAGCCCGGTCCGCCAGTGGGGGGACCCAGCGTTCGTACCACCGACGTAGCGGGACGGGATTGAGGTAGTTGAACCGGTAACGCCCGCGGCGACGCACCACGACCAGCCCGGCATCGGTGAGCACGCGCAGGTGCTGCATCACCGCGAAGCGGCTCAGGTCCGGCACCGCCTCGGCCAACTCACCCGTCGTCCGTGGGCCACTGCTGAGCAGGTCCAGCAGGTGCCGGCGCAGCGGCGTGGACAGCGCCCGCCACACGTCCTGATCCGATGCTTCCGGGTGGAGCGGCGGACTCGCTACGCACGACATGTGATAAAAATAGCACATGTCGCGGTGCCGGACACCCGATGCAGGGGCGCGTGCATGAGCCGTGCGGCGTTAGGCTGCGTCTCGCTCGGCCGCAGCGCCCATCGGGGCTTCGGCGCCACCGGCCGCCCACGAACAGTGAGGACGTAGCCCATCGTGGACCTGATGGAGTACCAGGCGAAGGAACTGTTCGCCGCGCACGGCGTGCCAGTGCTGCCCGGTGAGATCGCCGACACGCCCGAGGAGGCCCACACAGCGGCCGAGCGCATCGGCGGGCCGGTGGTCGTCAAGGCGCAGGTGAAGACGGGGGGCCGAGGCAAGGCGGGCGGGGTCAAGCTGGCCGAGTCGCCCGAGGAGGCCGCCGACAAGGCCGCGGCCATCCTGGGACTCGACATCAAGGGGCACGTCGTCCGGCGTGTCCTGGTGACCCAGGCCAGCGACATCGAGCAGGAGTTCTACGTCTCGTACCTGCTCGACCGCGCCAACCGCACCTACCTGGCCATGGCCAGCGTGGAGGGCGGCATGGACATCGAACAGCTGGCGGTCGAGCGGCCCGAGGCCCTGGCTCGCATCCCGGTCGACGCGATCGACGGCGTGGACGCGGCCAAAGCCGCCGAGATCGCCGATGCCGCCGGCTTCGGACCCGACGTCCGTGACCGGGTCGTGGACGTCCTGGTCGCCATGTGGGCGGTGTTCACGGCCGAGGACGCCACGCTGGTCGAGGTCAACCCGTTGGTGAAGACACCCGACGGGCGGGTCGTGGCGCTCGACGGCAAGGTCTCGCTGGACGACAACGCCGGCTTCCGGCATCCCGGCCACGCCGCCTTCCAGGACACCACGGCCGACGACCCGCTGGAGGCACGGGCCAAGGAGAAGGACCTCAACTACGTCAAGCTCGACGGCGAGGTCGGCGTCATCGGCAACGGTGCGGGCCTGGTCATGTCCACGCTGGACGTCGTCGCGTACGCCGGCGAGGAGTACGGCGTTAAGCCGGCGAACTTCCTCGACATCGGCGGCGGAGCCTCGGCGGAGATCATGGCCAACGGCCTCGAGATCATCCTGTCCGACCCGGCCGTGCGCAGTGTGTTCGTGAACGTCTTCGGCGGGATCACGGCATGTGACGAGGTGGCCAACGGCATCGTCCAGGCCTTCGCCCTGCTGGACAGCCGGGGCGACGAGATCACCCACCCGCTGGTCGTCCGGCTCGACGGCAACAACGCCGAGCTCGGGCGGCGCATCCTGCGCGACGCGGCGCTGCCGCACCTCGTGCAGGTGGACACCATGGACGGGGCCGCGAGCCGCGTGGCCGAGCTCGCCGCGGCGAACTGAGGGAGCCGACGTGGCCATCTTCCTGACCGAGAGCTCGAAGGTCATCGTCCAGGGCATGACCGGCGCCGAGGGCCGGCGGCACACCCAGCGCATGCTGCGATCCGGCACCGCGGTCGTCGGGGGCGTGACGCCGGGAAAGGGCGGCCAGTCGGTCGACTTCGAGGGCGTGAGGGTGCCGGTGTACGGCAGCGTCAAGGAGGTCGTCGACGCGACCAGGGCCGACGTTTCGGTGGTGTTCGTGCCGCCGAGGTTCGCCAAGGCGGCGGTCATGGAGGCCGTCGACGCGGGCGTCCCCCTCGTCGTCGTCATCACCGAGGGCATCCCGGTGCACGACACCGCCGAGTTCTTCCAGTACGCGCAGAACTCCGGCACCAGCCGGATCATCGGTCCGAACTGCCCCGGTCTGATCAGTCCGGGAAAGTCGAATGCGGGCATCATCCCCGCCGACATCACCAAACCGGGCCGGATCGGACTGGTGAGCAAGTCCGGCACGCTGACCTACCAGATGATGTACGAGCTGCGCGACATCGGCTTCTCGACCGCGGTGGGCATCGGTGGCGACCCGGTCATCGGTACGACCCACATCGACGCGCTGGCCGCCTTCGAGTCCGACCCGGAGACCGACGCGATCGTGATGATCGGCGAGATCGGCGGCGACGCCGAGGAGCGCGCCGCCGACTACGTCAGGGCCGAGGTCACCAAGCCGGTGGTCGGCTACGTGGCCGGGTTCACCGCACCGGAGGGTAAGACGATGGGCCATGCCGGGGCCATCGTGTCCGGCTCCTCCGGAACCGCCGCAGCCAAACAGCAGGCGCTCGAAGCCGCCGGCGTGCGGGTCGGAAAGACGCCCAGCGCCACCGCCCAACTGACGCGCGAGATCATGCA
>DATFBR010000111.1:0-25584 GCA_035253685.1 Jiangellaceae bacterium | reverse complement strand
GCCAGGTAGAGGCCCATCTCCAGGTTCTCCTCGACGGTGAGGCTCGGGAAGACGTTGTTCGTCTGCGGCACGAAGCCGACGCCCTTGCTCACCAGTCGGTTCGCCTTGACGTTGGTGATGTCCTCGCCGTGCAGGGTGACCGTGCCCCGCCGCACGCGAACGAGCCCGAACATCGCCTTGAGCAGCGTGGACTTGCCGGCTCCGTTGGGTCCGATGACGCCCACGATCTCGCCGTCGCGGCAGTAGAGGTCGCAACCGGTCAGGATGTCGACCTCAGGGATGTACCCGGCCACGATCTCGTCGGCGCGCAGGATGGCGCCCTCGGCGTGCTCGACGTGCACGGAACGGTCGTAGCCCTGCTGGTCGGTTGCGCTCACCGGTCCTCCTTCCTGCTCGCCGCATCCGTCTGCTCGACGCCGAGCTCGGCGGCGGCCTCCTGTTCGATCTGGGCCATGACGCTCTCGTCGAGCAGGGTTTGATCATGGTGGGCACCGAGGTAGGCGTCGATGACGTGCGGCTCGGACATCACGGCGTCGGGCGGGCCTTCGGCGATCAGCTTGCCCTGGGCCATGACCAGCACCCAGTCGGAGATGTCGCGCACCATGTCCATGTCGTGCTCGACGAACAGTACGGTCATGCCCTGCTCGCGCAGGTCCTTGACGTGGCCGAGCAACGACTGGGTGAGGGCCGGGTTCACGCCGGCCATCGGCTCGTCCAGCATCACCATCTCCGGCTCGACCATGAGCGCACGGGCCATCTCGAGCAGCTTGCGCTGACCACCGGACAGCGATCCGGCGAAGTCGTCCCGCTTGGTGTCGAGCGAGAAGCGGGCGAGCAGCTCCTCGGCGCGGGCGGTGATGTCGTCCTCCTGGCTGCGCCAGAAGCCCGGGAACATCGCCCGCCACACACTCTCGCCGCGCTGGCCGACCGCCCCCAGCCGCATGTTCTCGATGACGGTCAGCTTCGCCAGCGCCTTGGTGAGCTGGAAGGTGCGGACCATGCCGCCCCTGGCCACCTTGTACGCGGGCGTGCCCGCCAGGGCCCGACCGTTGAACGTCCAACTCCCCTCGTCGGGACGGTCGAAGCCGGTGACCAGGTTGAAGAAGGTCGTCTTGCCGGCGCCGTTGGGTCCGATCAGTGCGGTGATCGACCCGCGCTGGACCTCGACGTGACTGACGTCGACAGCGGTCAAGCCGCCGAACCGACGCAGGACGCGGTCGGTCACCAGGATCGCGTCGGGCTTGCCGGCACCGGGCTCGCGCGGAACGTCGGCCAGTGCCCGCGTCGTCTCCTCCTTGCGGGCCGTGGTCGACCTGATCTCTTCGAGGGCGGGCACTTCGCCGGCGTCTGCCCGGGTCATGGCCTCGGCGGGAGTCTCATCGGGCATCGAGAGCGATCTCCTTCCGGTCACCGAAGATGCCCTGCGGCCGGTACACCAGCAGCAGGAGCAGGGCGACGCCGACCAGGATGAACCGAACGGCACCGACGTCGTTGGTGTCCATGAGCCAGTCCGGGATGAACCCGGTCCTGACGCCGCCGTTGAGGATGCCGGCCAGCAGCTGGAGCAGGCACCAGAAGATCATCGCACCGACCACCGGTCCGAACACCCGCGCGGCTCCACCGAGGATCAGGATCGTGTAGGCGAAGAAGGTCAGGTTCGGGGAGAACAGGTCGGGTTGGACGGCGGCCTGGGCCAGGGCGAAGATGAAGCCGCCGAGAGCGCCGAGCAGGCCTCCGATGATCAGCGCCTGCATCTTGTAGGAGTATACGTTCTTGCCGAGGCTGCGAACCGCGTCCTCGTCCTCCCGGATCGCCTTGATCACCCGACCCCACGGGCTGCGCATCAAGGCCCACACGACCAGGCAGGACAGGCCGACCAGCACCCAGCCGACGGTGAGCACCCAGGCGTTGCGGTTGTCGAAGACGAAGGGCCCGAAGCCGACGTCGTCGGTGTACGGGTTGAGCGCGAAGAAGTCGCCGCTGAAGCCGCTGATGCCGCTCGACCCCCCGAACGTGTCGCGCAGGCTCACCGACCGGAAGATCAGCCGGATGATCTCGGCCGCCGCGATCGTGACGATGGCCAGGTAGTCGGCGCGTAGTCGCAGCGTCGGGACACCCAGCAGAAGGGCGAGGACGACCACTCCGGCGAACCCGACAGCGATGCCGAGCCAGAACGGCAGCCCGAAGGTGGTGACGACGGTGGCGAGCCCGTACGCGGCCACGGCCAGGAATCCCGCCTGGCCGAAGTTCAGCAGGCCGGCGTAGCCGAAGTGCACGTTCAGACCGATCGCGGCCAGCGCGAAGACGACCGCCTCCGAGCCGACGAGGGCCCGAAGGGCGTCGCCGATGACATTTCCCCAGTCCACGTCTGTCCTCCTGCCCGCTCAGCCGATCCGCTCGCGTCGGCCGAGGATGCCCTGCGGCCGGACGAGAAGGATCAGGATGAGGACTGCCAGAACGCCGGCGTACTTCAGTTCGGACGGGATGAGCAGCGTCGACACCTCGACGAACACGCCGACGATGAGCGCGCCGATCATGGCTCCCCAGGCGGTGCCGAGCCCACCGAGGACGACTGCCGCGAAGACCAGCAGCAGCACCCGGAACCCCAACAGGTAGTCGACCTGCTGGATCAGGCCGAACAGGACGCCGGCCAGCCCCGCCAGGGCTGCGCCGACGATCCAGACGGTGGTGATGACCCGGTCGACGTCGATGCCCGACGCTGCCGCCAGCGCCGGGTTGTCGGACACGGCACGGGTCGCCTTGCCGATCCGGGTCCTGATCAGTGCAAGCGCCACCAGCGCCAGCGCAGCGAACGCGATGATCATTATCCACAGGTCCCGGGGGGCGAAGCCGAACGGTCCGAAGTCGATGGCGCGCTGGACGACGAACTGGTTGTAGGAGCGCCGCTGGCCGGCGAAGAAGTACAGGTAGAGGTACCGCAGCACCAGGCCCACGCCGATCGAGATGATCATCATGGCGACCAGACCGGTACCCCGGCGGCGCAACGGTCCCCAGAACCCGTAGTCCTGCGCCCAGCCGAAGGCTCCACTGATCACGATGGCGAGCGCGGCGGCGGCGAGGACGGGCAACCCGGCGTTGTTGAGGAACCACGCCACGATCGCGCCGAACGTGACCAACTCGCCGTGTGCGAAGTTGGTCAGGCCCATCGTGCCGAAGATCAGCGACAACCCGAGAGCAGCCAGCCCGAGGATGAGGCCGAAGCGCAGGCCGTTGGCGATGAGCTGCCAGATCTGGCTGGTCTGCGCCGTCTCGGTGCTGCCCTCGGCCGGCACGTTGGTGGTGTCACCCCCCTCGCCACCGGTGTCGCTTCCGGGTTCGCCGATGCGGAACAGCACGGCCTTGTCCTGGAGCGGGTTGACGGTGGTCGAGATCGTGTCGCTGACGACGCCGGGGAGATCGTCCGGCAGCGTCTCGGTGTCGAGCACCACCTCGTAGGAACCCGGCCCGGGGACCGGTATCTCCCAGGCGCCCTCGGCGTCGGTCTCGGCCGAGCCCACCTCGCCGTCGTCTCCGGAGACGGTGATCGTCACACCCTCAACGGGTTCACCGTCGTTTCTGAGGAATCCGCGGATCGACTCCGGGCTCTCCTCCTCCTGGCCCCAGGCCGTCCCCGTGCCTACGACGACGACGGTAAGGGCCGCGAGGAGCCCCGCGACAGCCACTACCAGCCTGCGCACCTGCGGTGTACCTCCGGTCAGGGTCAGGGATCGGGCCACGATCCACCTGGAGTGCGGAACGTCGCCTTTGTCTGGTGCGGGAGCATAGCCCCTGAACAGCGCGGTGCGGTGCCGGAACGGCCCATGTATCCGTACCGAAATCTCACCCGCGTATCGCCGTGACCAGGGCGACCAGCGCCGGCGCGACGACCAGCGCCGGCAGCAGGTCGCCGACCGGCAACGGTTTGATGCGCAGCAGCCGCAGTCCGACGCCGACGAGCAGGAGTCCGCCGACGGCCGTCAGGGCCGCCACGTACCCGTCGCCGAGGATCCCACCGGCGAGCAGTCCGACCAGGGTCAGCGTGCCCTGGACGGCGGCGACGACGAGCGCGCTGGCCATGACGCCCCACCCGAACGACGCGGCGAAGGCCACGGCGGCGAAGCCGTCCAGCGCGGACTTGAGCGCCAGCTGCTGGTAGCCGAGACCCAACCCGTCCGACAGCGAGCCGAGAATGGTCAGCGGGCCGACGCAGAAGACCAGCGAGGCGGTGACGAATCCCTCGACGAAGCGGCGCCGGTCCGCGCCGTCGGCACCGGTCACCGGGTGCTGACGGTCACCCCGGCGCGGCACCGAGAGCCGGCGCTGCAGGGCGGCACCGAGACCTTCCAGGCGAGTTTCGATGCGGAGCAGGGACCCGGTGATGCCGCCGAGGGCAAGGGCTCCCAGCACGACCAGGACCGGCCCCGAGGTGCCGACCAGCCGAGCCAGGTCCGGGTCCAGGACCGCTGCGGCGGACAAGGCGGCGATCAGCAGGGTGGTCAGGCCGAGCCCGTCGGTGACCACGTCGCGGGTGCGTTGCGGCAGCCGGTGTCCGAGGAGCAGTCCGACGCCTGCTCCGGCCACGACCGTGACGACGTTGAGGACGGTGCCGAAGCCGCGGAACATGCGCTTCCTCCGGGGTCGCGTGGTGCGCATGGCGGACGGGCAGGTCCGTCGGCGCTGTCGTATGTCACGGCTAGTGTGGCCGCCGTGGGCGAGACGAACGCGCGGTCGAGGCTGCTCCTGCTCGACGGACACTCGCTGGCGTATCGGGCGTTCTACGCCTTGCCGGTCGAGAACTTCTCCACCACGACCGGCCAGCCGACCAACGCGGTGTACGGCTTCACCTCGATGCTCATCAACGTGCTGCGCGACGAGACGCCCACCCACGTCGCGGTCGCCTTCGACGTCTCCCGGCAGACCTTCCGCAGTGAGACCTTCGCGGCCTACAAGGCCAACCGGACATCGTCGCCGAGCGAGTTCAGCGGCCAGGTGAGCCTGGTCAAGGAGGTCCTGGCCGCGCTGCGGATCGAGACCGTGGAGAGGGAGGGCTACGAGGCCGACGACGTCATCGCGACGCTGACCACCCGGGCCGAGACCGACGGGTTCGACGTGCTCATCTGCACCGGCGATCGCGACGCCTATCAACTGGTCAGCGACCACGTCACGGTCCTCTATCCACGCAAGGGTGTCTCCGACCTGATCCGGACGACGCCGGAGGTCCTGCAGGAGAAGTACGGGCTGACCCCCGCGCAGTATCCCGACTACGCGGCCTTGCGTGGCGACCCGTCGGACAACCTGCCCAACATTCCCGGCGTCGGCGAGAAGACCGCGGCCCGCTGGGTCGCGCAGTACGGCTCCCTCGAAGAGCTGGTCGAACATGCCGACGAGGTCAAGGGCAAGTCCGGCGACCTGCTGCGGGCCCATCTCGGCCAGGTCCTCACCAACCGGCAACTCACGGAACTGGTCCGCGACGTGCCCCTCGACCTGCGCAGCGACGACCTGATGCTGCGCCCGTGGGACCGCGAGGAGGTGCACCGGCTGTTCGACACGTTGCAGTTCCGGGTGCTCCGCGACCGCCTCTACCAGACCCTGGAGGCGGCGGTTCCCGAGGCCGAGCACGGGTTCGAGATCGACGCCGTCGGTCTCGGCCCGGGTGCGTTGGGCCCATGGCTCGCCGACTACGCCGGGACGGAGCCGGTGGGTGTGTCGGTGCGCGGGTTCTGGGGTCGGGGCACTGGCGAGGCCACGGAGATCGCGGTGGCCACGGCAGCGGGGCCGGCCGCGTGGTTCGACCCTGCGGCACTCGACCCGGCCGACGACGCCGCCCTTGGCGCCTGGCTCGACGATGCCGATCGGCCGAAGGTCCTCCACGATGCCAAGGGACCGCTGCACGCGCTGGCCGCCCGCGGTTGGACACTCCGCGGCCTGGCCAGCGACACCGCCCTGTCCGCCTTCGTGGCACTGCCGGGCCAGCGGTCCTACGACCTCGCCGACCTTGTCCTGCGCTTCCTGCACCGTGAGCTGCGGGCCGAGGCAGAGGGAGCGGGTGATCTCCAGCTCTCACTCGACGGTGGGGACGAGACGCGGGTCGGCGAGGACGAGGCGGTGCGGGCCCGGGCGGTGCTGGACCTGGCCGCGGTGCTCGACGACGAGCTGGAGAAACGCGGCGGGCGCAGGCTGCTCGACGAGGTGGAGCTCCCGTTGATCGGCGTGCTCGCGTCGATGGAGCGGGCCGGAATCGCCGTCGACGTCGACCGGCTCGAGTCGCTCGAGTCATCGTTCGGCGATGCGGTGAAGCGGGCTGCGGACGACGCCTACGCGGCCATCGGCCACGAGGTCAACCTGGGCTCACCGAAGCAGTTGCAGGTCGTGCTCTTCGACGACCTGGGGATGCCGAAGACCAAGCGCACGAAGACCGGATACACGACCGACGCCGATGCGCTCGCCGAGCTCTATGCCAAGACGGAGCACCCGTTCCTCGAGGCGCTGCTGCGCCACCGCGACGCGTCCAGGCTGCGGGTCACGGTCGAGGGGCTGCTCAAGAGCGTCGACGACGACGGTCGGATCCGCACGACGTACAACCAGACGATCGCCTCGACCGGCCGGTTGTCCTCCACCGACCCCAACCTGCAGAACATCCCGATCCGCACCGACGAAGGCCGCCAGATCCGTGAGGCGTTCATCGTCGGCCCCGAGTGCGAGTCGTTGCTCAGCGCCGACTACAGCCAGATCGAGATGCGGATCATGACGCACCTCTCCGACGACGACGGCCTGGCCGAGGCGTTCGCGTCCGGCACCGACTTCCACGCGGTGACGGCCGCCCGGGTGTTCGGTGTGCCCGCGGACGAGGTGACGGGCGGCATGCGGGCCCGGATCAAGGTGATGAACTTCGGACTCGCCTACGGCCTGTCCGCGTACGGACTCTCGCGTCAGCTCGGTGTCGACGCCGCGGAGGCGCAGGCACTGATGGACGAGTACTTCCAGCGCTTCGGGGGAGTCCGCGACTACCTGGCCGAGGTCGTCGAGCGGGCCCGTTACGAGGGCTACACCGAGACCATCCTGGGCCGTCGGCGCTACCTGCCCGACCTCACCAGCGACAACCGCCAGCGTCGCGAGATGGCCGAGCGGATGGCGCTCAACGCACCAATCCAGGGATCGGCCGCCGACATCATCAAGGTCGCGATGCTCAACGTCGATTCGGCGCTGCGCGCCGAGGGCATGAAGTCGCGGATGCTGCTCCAGGTGCACGATGAGTTGGTGCTCGAGGTCGCGACCGGCGAGCGGGACGCCGTGGAGAAGCTTGTCCGGCGCGAGATGGGCTCGGCCTACCCGCTGCGGGTTCCACTGGACGTGTCGGTCGGAGTCGGGCGCACCTGGCAGGACGCCGGCCACTGACGATCAGTCCACACGTTCGGGCAGCACCCCTGAGCAGTCGAGTCTGCGCCTGCTGCATCCGGTCGCCCGAGCGCAAGCACCAACCCGCCCGCGTCCTGGCCGGCTTGGTCGTTCTCCAGTCCCAGCAGGGACGCGACGTTCGGACGTGTGCGCCCGAAGCCCGCGGCGAGCGAGTCCCTGATCCGGGAGTCGTACTGCGCCTTGGCGAGTGCGCCGACGAAGTTCCGTGCCAATCCAATCTGGCGCTGGCGGCTGGTCTCGATCACCGGCAGCGCGCCGGAACCTCGCCGCAGGCTCACCCTGTAGCCGGTATCGAGATCGGCAAGCGGCGGCTGCTCGACGCCGCCCGAACCCGGATCCGGGTGGGCGAGGGGGTGGCAGGACGGCCGCGGACGTGGCACGGTCGTCTGAGGAGGACGGCGGACAGCGAAGGGAGGCCGGGTCGTGGGGCCGAGACTCCGCACCGCTGCGGGCGCCTTCGCCGGTACCTTCGTCCTGGTCCTGCCGGTCGCCACGGTGCTTCACGGCGGCGGGGGTGATCCCGACAACTGGCTCGTCACAACCGCCCCGTCCCAGTCCTCTGCGGTGGATCTCGACGCCGTGCGCGACGACCCGCCGGTCGTCGCCGACTCGGACCAACCCGCCTCGACCGCCGCGACCGATCCCGACGCCGTCGTGCCCGCCGCACACCGGGTTCCGATCGGCGACCTGTCCATCCCGGCGACGGTGCTGGAGGCCTACCGCCGCGCCGCCGACCGGCTGGCCGGCGAGGACCCGTCCTGCGGGCTGCGATGGCAGATCCTGGCCGGCATCGGCAAGATCGAGTCCGGTCATGCCAACGGCGGCCGGGTCACCGCCGCCGGCGACGCGGTACCGCGGATCCTCGGCCCCGTCCTGAACGGCATGGGTCCGGTCGCGGCCATTTCCGATCATGACGGCGGGCGATGGGACGGCGACACGCAGTGGGACCGTGCCGTCGGGCCGATGCAGTTCATCCCGGGCACGTGGGCCGTATCCGGCGCCGACGGGTCGGGCGACGGCGTGGCCGATCCCAACAACGTGTTCGACGCGACGGTCGCGGCCGGTTACTACCTCTGCGCCGGCGACGCGAACCTGGCCACTGCCGACGGCCTGATGCAGGCCCTGCACCGCTACAACCACTCGGCCTCCTACGTCGCCAACGTGCTCCGGTGGATCCACGCGTACGACTCGGGGAAGGCCGTTCCCGCCGACGACGCGGAGCCCGGCGACCCGACCGCCTCGCAGACGCCGAGCCAGGACCCGACGGCGAAGCCGACGCCGTCCTGGACCCCGACGCCGACGACCTCGCCGACGCCGACCACCTCGCCGACGCCGACCCCGACAACGGCGGCCACGCCGACTCCGACGCCGTCCTCCTCGCCATCGCCGAGCCCGACCGGCACGCCGTCGCCGACCCCGTCGCCGACCGGGTGTCCGACTGCGGAGCCGACGCCCACGCCGACGCCATCGCCGACGGACCCGACGGAACCGGCGCCGACACCCACCGCGACCACGGAGCCGACGCCGACCCCGACGCCGTCGCCGAGTCCGTCGCCCACGATCTGCCCCGCACCGGTGCCCTGACTGAGTCCGTGACCACCGGCCTCGCCACCAGGCTGAGCTCAGGATTGGCGGCGGTGCTGCCCGATCGCGTCGTGGGTGCGGCGATACGCCAGGTCTACCCCCGAGTCGAACCGGAGCTGGCCCGGTTCACGGATTTCGTCCCGCGCGGCGGGACGGCGGTCGACGTCGGCGCATGGTATGGACCTTGGACGGCGCGGCTTGCCCGCCGCGCCGACGAGGTCGTCGCCCTGGAGCCGACACCTCAACTGGCGAGCCACCTGCGCGATGTGTTCCCCACGGTGCGCGTCGTCGAAGCGGCCGCATCTGACCGGGTGGGCACCTCCGAGCTCTATGTTCCAAAGGCGGGTTCGGCAGTTGGCGTGTCTTCGCTCGAGCGCGGCACCGGAGCGTCGGTCACCGTGGACCTGGTGACACTAGATGGTCTAGGTCTGGTTGACGTGGCATTCATCAAGTTCGACGTCGAAGGTCACGAGTTGCGAGCGCTGCGTGGGGGGTGCCGCACGATCCGACGCGATCGGCCGGCCTTGTTGGTCGAGGTCGAAGAGCGGATCCAGCCGATCGAGCCGATCATCACATTGTTGGGCACGTGGGGATACCGCGGCTTCATACTGCCGGGCCATCAGTGGGTGCCGCTTGCCGACTTCGATCTAGCGGCGCACCAGCGGACTGCGATCGCTCGGGTCGGCCAGAGCTTCGCACGGCGCGTCGCCTGGCCCACGCCACGCTACGTAAATTTGATTTTGTTCAAGTGCGACTCATCGTGAGATCGAACCCTCATCGGGGAGCGGCGCAGTGCCCGTGGTCCGCTCCCGCACTATGCCCCAGATCACGACGAGGCCGGCGGCGGTCAGCGCCGGCACCAGCACACCGCCGATCCCCGACGCGGTGAGCTCCACCACGGTGACATAGCCGCCGAGGATCACCCAGACCACCGCCGTGGTGAGGCGGTCACCGCTGGCGAGGTGTGCGTAGACCAGCAACTGCGCTACTGCGAGCAGGGCTCCCAACGTGGTGAACCCGACGACCCAGGGCGTCAGTGCCTCGTATCGGGAACCGGCGACGATCGACACGGCGGGACCGGAGAGCAGAGCCATAATCGCCACAAGCGCCAGGCCGCAAGCGACCACCGCGAGCAGGCCGAGTCGGAACGCGCCCCGACGCCGCCGCGGATCGGTAAGCGCGGGAAAGGCGACGAGCGGTACGAACTGCGGTAGCCAGAATGCGATCTTGGTGAAGACCGAGCCGGCGACGTACAGGCCGCTGGCCTCGGCGGACAGCACGTGCCGGGCCAAGAACACGTCCACGTTGGTGAGCACGACGAAACCGAGCAGCATGCCGCCGGAGGCCAGTGTCGCCCGCATCGTGCCGTCCGGCGTCTCGCCGCGCGACCGATGCAGGGGTGGCCGAGCAACGGCCCATGCCACGACCCCGGCCAGCGCGAGGCCGATCGACATCCCGACCAGTGCGGCCGCCGCTGTCGGCCGAAGCGCCATCCCTACCAGTCCGCCGGTGACCCGCAGCGTCGCCTGGATGGCCACCAGGATGCCGAGCGCCCGGAATCTCTCCGCACCCTGAACGATGCCGAGAGCCGGCGCTGTAGCCGTGAACGCCCCGACGGCGACCGCTGCGCCGATCGCGGGAACCACGGAGGGCAGTCGAAGAAACGTGGCGAGGACGGGCGAGAGCAGGACGAGACCCATCCCGACCATGGACGCCAGGAGCAGTCCGGATCGCGCGGCCGGCGCCGGAGGCTCGCGGCGCGCGACACTGCGGGCCGTGGTGGCCTGGGCTGCGAGTGCCGCGACACTACCGGCGATGATGAGGGCCAGGAGTGCGCCAAATGCTCCGAACTCCTCGGGATCGAGCAACCTGGCCGCGACCACGGTCAGGACGTATGCGACCACATTGGCGAGGCTGGTCCCGACGGCCACCATCCCGGCACCGGTGATGGCGTCGCCTACTCGTTGCCAGCGCAGTCGTGTCCGGTTCACCGACCGCGACCTCAGAACGGGTCGTACGGCGAGTCGTGCCCCATCAGTCGCGCAAGAGAACGCAACCGTAACCGCAGCAGAAGCTTGATCATCAGGTTGCGGCAGAACCAGCCGAGCTCGACGGCAAGGAGAAGGCGGTCACGCGCTGCCGGGGAGCCGACGACGAAGGTGGCCAGCGATCCGGTGCGGTGCCCGTACCGCAGTCGGGGCATTCGCCGCAACTGCTCTCGTACCAGGCTGGCGGTCACGCCCACCGAGGAGAACGCGTCATGGACGAGTACCGGTGCTCCGGTGTCCATGTGCACCACCCAACCGATGTCCCGCGTGCAAGACCAGTAATCGTGCTTGCCGTCGATGTAGACAAGCGCCACCGGGCCGTGCCACCGGCGCAGAACGTGCCAGCTGTAGTCGGCCTCGAGCCGGACGACCGTACCGAGGCCTGCCTGTTCGATGTGCCGCTCGAACAGGGTCCGCGTCCGCCGCCCGCCGAATATTGCACCACCAACGAAGGGGTCGACTGCGACGACCGTCGAGCCGGTCACCGTGGCCGCGTCTGCTAGCACTACGGTCGACCGCCCCTGGTGGCTGCCGATCTCGACGATCGTCGAGTTGGGCGCGAGCGTCCGAACTGCCGACCACAGGTCGTGCGCCTGGTCCCGGGTCAGCCACCCCGCGATGCGGCTGGCCCGATCCCACGCCTCGGCGAAGTCGCAGTCGGTGGCCGGCGAGGGCATGTTCTCGGTGATCGCGATGCGTCCTCTTCCTCGGTGACCCTGCACAGGGTAGAGGAGGGCAAAGTGCGTCGTTTGCGACCGTTACGATCCGTGCGTGCTGCTTCGGACCACAGTGGTGTCCCGCGGGCCCACTGAACGGTCCACGGTAGCCGCTGCTGCCGCGTGGCTACGTATGCGACGTGCCCATGTGGCCGTCCTCGGCGGCCTGGTGCTGCTCAGTCTCGTGCAGCGCTCGGGTGAGACGACCTTCGATACGAAGCTCGACCTGACGGAGAACCCGTGGGGCTTCCTCGACCGTGCGCTGTCGCTGTGGAATCCGCAGACGAACCTAGGCGACCTGCAGAACCAGGCGTACGGCTACCTGCTCCCGATCGGACCCTACTTCGCCGTAGGTCAGGCCGTCGGAGTGCCGTCCTGGGTCGTCCAACGGCTGTGGAGCGCATTGCTGCTGGTGGTCGCGTACACCGGCGTGGTCGCTCTCTGTCGCGCCCTCCCCGTCGGCACTCGGTGGTCCCGCATCCTCGGCGGCGTCGCATACGCCCTCTGTCCCCGGATGGTGACCACGATCGGGCCGATATCCGCCGAAGCCCTCGTTGTCGCTCTGCTGCCCTGGGTCGCCCTGCCGCTCCTGCGATGGCAGAAATGGGGGCTTCGCAGGTCCGCGGCGCTATCGGCACTCGCCGTCGCGGCCATGGGAGCTGCGAACGCGACCCTCACCGTGGCCGTGCTGCCGTTCGCCGGACTCGTCGTGCTGACCCGGCCGCGGAATGTGCGGTTCCGGCTCTCGGCATGGTGGGCGGCCTGCGTCGGTCTGGCGTGTGCGTGGTGGGTGATCCCGCTGGTGCTGTTGGGACAGCACAGCCCGCCGTTCCTCGACTACATCGAGTCCGCGGAAAACACAGCGGGCGGAGTGGGGATCCCGCAGGCCGTTCGTGGAACCACGCACTGGGTCGCCGGCGTGGCCATCGGGGGGGATCCGTGGTGGCCCGCCGGGTATGAACTAGTCGCGTCGGACTGGCTACTGATCAGCACAAGCGTCATCGGGGTCGTCGGTCTGGTCGCCCTCCTCGACCCGCGGGTTCCGTCTCGCGCCGCACTGCTGGGATCGGCATCGCTCGGACTTGTTCTGCTGTCCCTGGGCTGGGACGGTCCGCTGTCCAGCCCGCTCGCCGACGTGTGGCGTGAGTTGCTCGACGGAACGCTGGCCGCGTTCCGTAACGTTCACAAGTTCGATCCGCTCGTGCGCCTGCCCGCGGCGATCGGCGTGGCACACGCGCTGGGGCTCCTGCTTGCGTTTCGAGGCCGCCATCCTGCGGCCTCGCTGGTCCGTGGCGCAGGAGTGATCGGGCTGGCCGCCTGCGTATCGGCACCGCTGGTGGTGGCGTTGAGCCCTGGACTACGGCCGGGACCCGGGTGGGAGAGGCAACCGGAGTGGTGGCACGACGCGGCGCAGTACGTGGCCGCACGTGATTCGCAGGCGCGGACACTCGTGCTGCCATCATCCGGGTTCGGGACCCAGGTGTGGGGGCGCACGGTCGACGAACCGCTGCAACCCCTCGCCGAAGCGCCGTGGGTGAGTCGAAGTCAGGTCTTCCTCGGCGGTGAAGGAGCATCGCGACTACTCACGGCCGTGGACGCCTGGGTCGATAGCGGGCGCGGCTCACCGGTCCTGGGCGATGTGCTTGCCCGCGCCGGAATCCGGTTCGTCGTCCTTCGGGGCGATCTGGACCGCAGGCTGTCGGGAACCCCGCCCGTGGCGGTGGTGCGACAGGCGCTGGAGCGATCGGGCGGGATCTCGAGGGTCGCCCGGTTCGGGCCCGTCCTGGAATCCGGTGGTGCGACCGGCCTGCGGGTTTCGGGGTTCGCGGTGGACAGGTCGACGCCCGCAATCGAGATCTTCGAAGTCGAGCATCCGGTCCCGACCGTACGGCTCGCTGCAGTCGACGACATCGTCGGCGTCAGTGGCGGGCCGGAGTCCATCCCGCGACTGATCGAGGACCGCCTGCTCGATGCCGACCAGGCGGCGGTTCTGGCCATGGACGGTGCGGAGGACACGGCACATTGGGTCGTGACCGACGACCTCGCCCGGCGGGAGCGCGGCTTCGGCCGTATCCGCGAGAACCTGGGCCCGCTGCTCACCGCCTCCGAGCCGGTGCGGCAGCAGCGTGCAGCGACCGACGTCATCGGTCCTGCCGCCCACGGTCACCAGACCGTGGCCCGTTACCGGGGCATCGCCGGTGTCACCGCGTCCACATCGCGGGGATATCCCGACGCACTGCTGGCCACGTCGACCGCGCTCGGACCGTGGTCGGCGGTCGACGGTGATCCGTTCACCGCATGGCGCTCGGACTCCGGGGGGAGCCCGATTGGTCAATGGGTCCGCATCACATTCGACGAGGCCACGTCGCTGCGCAGGATCGCCGCGCGGTTCGTGGACTCGAGGCTGGTCGGCCCGAGAGTCAGAGCAGTCGACGTGCGCACCGAGTCCGGTGTGGAGCGCTCGGTCGTACGCGGCGACGGTTCGCTCGAGTCCCTGGCCGTTCCTGCCGGCTGGAGCGATGGCATCCAGGTCGAGATTGCCGACGTCGAGGGGGAGGGCGACGAGACGGGTGAGGTCGGCATCATCGATCTCCGGCTTCCCGGTATCGACACCCAGCGGATTGTCGTGACACCGGCCGATCAGCCGCCGGCGGTGCAGCGCTCCGGTGCCGTCGGCGGGTTCTCCTTCCATCGCCTCGATCCGACTCGTGCGGCCTGCGTGATCGTGGGGTTCTCGACGCGATGTGACCCGAGCCTGGTGGACCCGGGTGACGAACCCACCAGTCTCGTCCGCTCCTTCACTACCCACGGCAGCGCCACGTTCCGTCTGCAGGGGACGGTGTCGAGCCGGCCGGGCTCGGCTGTGGAAGAGCTGCTCGAGCCGCTCGCCGGGATGACGGCCGCGGGGTCGTCGACCCTCAGCGGCGATCCCGGCGTGGCCGCGATGCGCGCGGTTGACGGCAACCCGGCCACGTCGTGGGTCGCCGACCCGTCCGACCTGGACCCGACGATTCGCCTGGCGTGGGGCGAACCCCGGGAGATCGACAGCTTCCGGATCCAGGTGTCGGACCATCCGGTTGCGGCGCGGCCCACGGCGGTACGGATTCAGATCGGCCCCTATACGCGCGAACTCGACGTCGTCGACGGCTGGGTCCGCTTTCCGCCCAGGCTGACCGATCACCTGGACGTGACTGTGACCGACTGGACATCAGTGGCGTCGGTCGACCCCCGCGCTGGTAGCGCGCAGCCGGTACCCCCGGGATTCGCCGAACTGCAGATTCCGGGAGTCGAGGATCTGGTCGTCGCGCCGGACATGGATGCTGCGACCGGGCAGCCATGTGGCTTCGGGCCGGATGTGTTCATCGACGGGATTCGGGTAAGCACCGAGGTCGAAGGCACCGTCCGCGACCTCTTCGAGAATCGCCCACTGCGATGGAGTGCGTGCGGCGATGAAGCCGCCGGCGTAGACCTGGGCAGCGGCCAGCACACGCTCGAGATTCGCGCGAGCCGGATGTTCGTCGCCGACGGTGTCGTACTCCGCCGTATTCCCGCACTGTCGCAGACTGCCGATGATGTCGGCACGGTCGCAGTGACGCGGTGGGACGACACGCACCGGACGGTGGACGTGACCACCGAGGTGGCAGCACTACTGGTGGTCCCCGAGAACGACAACTCGGGCTGGATCGCGCGCGCGGACGGTGTCCGACTGCCGGAGGTCCGCGTCGACGGCTGGCAGCAGGCCTGGGAGTTGCCCGCTGGCTTCGACGGTGCGGTGACCCTCGTGTTCGTGCCCCAGGACGCCTACGAATCGGGGCTCGGCTTCGGTGCGGCCGGGTTGGCCGTCCTCGTCGGTCTTGCAGCCGTCCGGACGCGGAAGCCCGTCGGAGCCGCCGACCTGCCACGCCACCGGGCGATTCCGGGTCCGGCTCGGCCCGTGCTTGCCGGCGCCGCCATCATCGCCTTTGGCGGCTTGATTGCGGGCGCCGTGGGTGCCATCACCTTCGCCATGGCAGGTGTGCTGCGCCTGGATCGCCGCCGCCTGCTGATCACCGGTGCCGTCCTCGGGTTGATGGCACTCACGGGTGTCGCCGTCTCGGCTTTGTTCGACCAGCGGCTGGACGATGCCGCTCGGATGTGGACGTTCCTGCCGCTGGTCGCCCTGATCGGTGCGGTCACGGTTCGGGCCCTGCTGCGGGCCGAGGGCGGCGTGACCACGCCGAGCGCCATCACTGGCCCGATCGCCGGCCTCAAGCGGCGCTGGGCCTCGCAGCGACCGTGGATGACGGCCGCGTACGTCCTCGTCGCTCTCCAGCTGGGCTGGCGGGCCTGGGCCCTGTTGCACAGCTACTTCTGGCAGGACGACTTCGTCTACGTCCACCTGGCCGGCGGGGGACTCTCGCTGGACTACCTGCTCCAGGACTACAAGGGTCATCTCATGCCTGGGCAGTTCCTGCTCACCTGGGCACTGACGGAGGTCGCGCCGCTGTCGTGGGGCCCGGTGGCGATCCTGGTGCTGGCTCTGCAGGCTACGGCGAGCGTGCTCGTCCTGTGTCTCGTCCGGGCACTGGCGGGCGACGGGCCGCTGACCCTCACGGTGGTCGCCGTGTACTTGTTCAGCCCGTTGGCCTTCACCGCGTCGGTCTGGTGGTCCTCCGCGCTGCAGGCGGTGCCGCTGCAGATCTGCATGGCCTGGGCGCTGCTCTCCCACCTGCGCTACCTGCGCACCGGCTCGCGGGTCGCGGCCGCCTCAGCTGCGCTCGCCGTCGTCGTGGGGTTGCTGTTCTGGCAGAAAGCGCTGCTGATCCCGCTGGTGCTGGTGGCGTTCACCGTTTTGGTGGGTCCACTGTTCAGCGGGCAGCCGCTGGCCTCCCTTTTGCGCCGTAGCGCGCCGGCGCTCGTGGGATACGTCGTCGTGGCCGCCGGCTATCTGACTGCTTACCTCCTGACCATCGAGCAGGACGGCTCCGGCGTGCCCACGGCCACGGAGCTGTGGCAGCTACTGAGGTTCACGGTCATCGACACCTTCGCGCCCAGCCTGTTCGGCCTCATGGCAGGTGCCGAACCGGCCGGCGCGTTGTTGGCGCCCGCACCGCCGGCCGGCGTCCTGTTCGCGGCCTGGCAGATCGCCGGTCTGGTGGTCGTCGCGTCGCTCGTCCTCGCACGCTGGACGGCCGCCCGGGCATGGGCCCTGCTCCTGGGCTACCTACTCGTCGACGTGGCGCTGGTGGCGTCGATGCGTCTGAACTTCGTAGGGACGGTCATCGGCCGCGATCCGCGCTACCTCGCCGATGCGATCGTCGTGGCCGCCGTGGTGCTGGCGGCAGTGGGGGTTGCCGTTCGCGATCGCCGTGCGATTCTGCCGCCGGCATTATGGCGGTCCCGCGCTGTGCTGGCGGGCGCGCTCGTGCTGGCTTTGGTCAACGCGAGTCTGATCAGCACGTTCGCGGTCGTCCAGCGGTTGCCCATGGACGACGCGGCCCGATTTGTCGCCAACGCCCGAGCCGCGGCGGAGACCTCCGGGCCGGTTGATCTCGTCGACGGCGCCGTGCCCGACGTAGTCATCGCTCCGTTCTTCGTCGAGCAGGCGCGGGCCTCGGTCGTCGTGGGAGCACTGCCTGGACTCCGGTTCGGACGCCCATCGGCCGACCTGCGCATGTTGGACGGTTTCGGGTTGCCGCAGCCGATCGACATCCGGCCGGCGGCGACGGCAGCCGTCGACGAACGACCGTCGCCTTGTTCCTGGCCGGTACGACGGGAACGGATCGACATACCTCTCGACGCGACCGTACCGGCCGGCCGCTGGGTCGTCAGGATCGGCTACTACAGCGCAGCTCCGACAACGGGCGTGCTGACGATGGGAGCGGAGCGACACGAGGTGGACCTTCTCGACGGGGTCCACCACCTCTACCTCGAGTACGCGGCCACCCATCCGGTGCGGCAGGTCTCACTCGGAGGATTACCGGCCGGCGACGCGGCGTGCGTGACCGATGTGGTCGTCGGAGCGCCGTGGCCGCGTCAGGCCGGCTGAGAACCCGACGGCGCGAGGTAATAACGCGTGTAGTGCCAGTGCCCGCCGTACGACGGGTCGGACTCGACCGCCAGGACCGTCCCGCCCGCAGCATTCACGGCCTTCCGAACGGCACGGTCGGGCAAAGCGGTCATGAGCATCGGTGCGGGATAGTGGAGCAGGTGGCGTTGGGCCCAGCCGGTCAAGCCGCGCGGAGCGAACCGAAAGGCAACGCCTTTCGCCGACCAGTCCGGCCGGCTCGCGACCTGGACGACCACGCATCCGGTGGGGCGGGTTATCCGTACGAGTTCGCGTACATAGAGCAGCGCGTTGTCCCTCGGCAGGTGCTGGAGCACCAGGCTCGAGTATGCGAGGTCCACCGACGCGTCGCCGAACCGTGCCAGGTCCGGCGCGCGGTTGAGAACAAACTCGCAGCGGTGCCCGGCGATCTCGCGCGCCCGCGCCAGCATCGCGGGCGAAGCGTCGACGCCGGTGACATGGGCGAAGTGCGTGCTGAGCGGGAGGCTGAGCCGGCCGACTCCGCAGCCGAAGTCGAGCGCGTGATCCCGGCCGGCCGCCGGCACGAGCTCCCGCACCCGGGACAGGACCCGCTCGACCTCCACGCGGCCGGTCTCGAGGAACGCGCGAATGTCCCAGCCTCCGTCTCGTCTGCCGGGTGCGACATAGACCGCCCAGAACGGGTCCTCGCGACCGAGTGTCTCCCAGTCGTCATTGGTGGCAGCGAGGTCCATGAGTGCAACCGTAGAGCGCGGCGGTCCGTCACCCCGGGCACGGAAACCGGCGGCGGCGCGAGAAGCTGTCACCCGGGCCGGATTCACGCGGGGCGGCGGGAGGACATGCGTGGCGGGGCACGGTAGTCGTCCGCACTCGGCCGGCCGCTGGTGGCTGCCGGCGTGGTGCGCACTGCTCGCCGTCATGGTGATGCTGCCGCTGGTACGGCCGGGGTTCGTCCTGTCCTACGACATGGTGACCGTTCCCGACCAGGGTCTGACTCGCGAGTCGCTCGGATTGGGGAGCGCTCTGCCGCGATCGGTCCCCCAGGACGCCGTACTGGCAGTGCTCACCACGGTGCTGCCCGGCGCGGTCGTCTATCGCGTGATCCTGGTACTCGTCGTCTTCGCGGCCGCACTGGGTGCCGGCCGGATGCTGCCCGGCCCGGCCGCGGTCCAAGTCGTGGCCGCGTCCGCATACGCCTGGAATGCCTATGTCGCAGAGCGGCTGGTGATCGGTCACTGGACGCTGTTGGTGGCGTACGCGGTGCTGCCGTGGCTGTTTCGGGCGACGCTGTCCCTACGCACCGGACGACGGAAGTCGTTGCCGGCAGCGCTGCTCCTCGTTGCCGCTGCGTCCATCACTCCGACCGGCGGGGTACTGGCATCGGCGGTGCTGGTCCTCACCGTCCTGGTACCACACGCGGGGGATTCGCCGGTCAGGTGGCGCCTCCAGCAGGCGGCGGCCGTCGGTGGTTGCCTGCTCCTTCAGCTGCCCTGGGTGATGCCGGCCGTGTTGACACCTACCCGGCTGACGTCTGACCCTGCGGCCGTCGAGCTGTTCGCGGCGCATGCTGACTCGCCGCTGGGGTTGGTGGGCAGCGTGCTGACCCTCGGTGGCATCTGGAACTCCGACGCCGTGCCCGACAGTCGCGCCCTGGCGTCGGCTGCGGTCGTGACCATCGCGTGGGTGTCGCTGGCTCTCGCCGGTGCCGGGCGGGTTGCCCGCGTGCTGGGCCGCACGGCCGCGCTCGTACTCGCCGCCCTCGCGACCGCCGGACTGGTGCTCGGGCTGGCCGGATCCATCGGCCCGGTACTCACCGCCGCCGTGGAACTGGTACCGGGAGCCGGTCTTCTCCGTGACGGGCAGAAGTTCCTCGCGTGGTACGCGCTGGCTCTGGCTCCCGCTGTCGCTCTCGGTGCGTCGCGGCTTGCATCGTGGGTGGCACACCGGGCCCGCGACCGTATTCCGGCGACGGCGGTGCTCGTCATCGCGGCGGTGCTGCCGCTCGCGGCCATGCCCGACCTGGCCTGGGGTGTCGGTGGGCGGTTGAACCCGGTCGAGTATCCGCGCAGCTGGCAAGAGGTGAGGACGACGTTGCGGGCGGAGCCGGACTCCGGCGCCTTGGTCGTCGTGCCGTACCAGCCGTTCCGTTCGTTCCCGTGGAACGACCGGCGCACGACACTCGATCCCCTGCCGCGGTATGCCGGAGTGGAAGTGGTCCGTCCCGACACGCTGACGGTCGGCTCCACCAGGCTCGCCGGCGAGGATCCGCGCGCCGCCGCGGTCGCAGTGGCGCTGGAATCGGACGATCCGGTGCGTGGTCTGCTGCACGCAGGAGTCGGCTGGGTGGCCGTCGAGCATGGCACGCCCGGTGTCGTCCCCGATGGCCTGATCGACGACCTCGTCGAGGTGGTCACGAGCGCTGAGCTCGATCTCTACCGCGTCCCGGGGGACCCGCTTCCGTGGACGGCGACGGCACCTGCCGGCCCGGTGCTGGTCGCCGATCTTGCGGCTGTCACCTTCGTCTTCGGTTGCCTCTGCTGGGTCGTGCTCGTACGGCGACGGACGAAGGCGGGCCGTATCGTGGCTGGTACAGTCCCGCATGACCTGAACATCCGTGGTCGAAGGAGCGCCAGGAGATGATCGGCAACAGAGTCGGCCCTGTCGTTGCCGCCGCGGTCGGCGCCGGTCTTGCCGTCGCGGCCGCCATCACCCTGGTCAATCTCGCCGCCGGACCGACGCCGCAGGAAGTGGCCGAGCAGCGCGCAGGGCAGTCCGTCGATGCCGAGGACCTCGCCTACGGCAACAACTGAGCCGCCGCAGCCGCTCAGCGATCCGCTGCGACGGCGTCGGCCAGCACCCGCTCCCACGCCGTGACCGCGGCCTCCCAGCGAAACCTGCTGGCTCGCGCCGCAGCGGCCGACCCCATCCGGTGGCGCGTGTCGGTGTCCTCGACGAGGCGGGCCACAGCTTCGACGAAGCCGTCGAGATCGTCGACGAGCAGACCGGTCTCGCCGTCGACGACCGACTCCGACAGCCCGCCCGCGTCGCGGTAACCCACCGTCGGTATCTGGTGGGTCGCGGCTTCGACCACCACCAGTCCCCAGCCCTCCTTCAATGAGGGCGCCGCCAACAGCCAGGCCCGGGCCAGTTCCTCGTGCTTTCGCTGCTCGTCGACGTAGCCGAGGAACTCGACGACATCATCCAGCCCCAGCTGGCGCGCCCGGTCGCGCAGCTCACGGGCCCACCACCCGTCGCCGACGACTGCCACCCGGAGCTTCGGCCAGCGTGCGTGCAGACGTATCGCGGTCAAGAAGATGTGCTCGACCCGCTTGTGCGGTACGAGTCGGCCCAGAACGCAGATGCGCGGCGTCACCTCGCGCCCGGACGTCGTCGGCGGTGGGGTCAGCGTGCCGTTGCGGATGACGGTACTGCGGTCACGATCGACACCGAGCGCCGCCAGTTCGGTGCGGGTGACCTCGGACACCGCGACGTAACGAGACCTGCGGTAGACCCGCGGCGCCAGTCGCGATTCCAGCCACCACCCCAGTTCGGCCATGACCGGCCCGTAGATGACCCCCCACTGCTCGCGATGCACGTGGTGGACGAGCACGACGACGGGGACACGGGTCACCAGCCGGCTCCAGAACGGCAGTCCGTTCTGGACGTCGACGACGACATCGGGCCGGCCAAGTCGACCGGTGCTCAGCGCACGCAACGCCTGGGCATAGACCGTCAGCTTGCCGCCGGCTCGCACGATACGAACGCCAGCCCGCAGCTCACGCCGCGGCGCACCCGGGTAAGCAGCGCAGAAGAGGGTGACCCGATGCCCGTCAGCCACCAGTCCTGCGGCGACCGTCTCGACGTAGCGCTCCGAGCCGCCGCCTTCCGGGTGCCCGGTGTCGCGCCAGTTGAGGATCACGACCGACAACGGACGCGGTGTGTTCGGAGTGGCCATCGGGCAGGACCCTCGGACGTACGGGCAGGTCCGGGCCACCGTACGGCATGGCCACCGGCATTGTTACCGTCCGGTACGGTCTGCGGGTGCGCGACGAGATCGTCCCGGCCGCAGCGGAGAACAGGGTCAGCTCGCGGCGGCCGTCGTTGGCACGAGCGGTGCGGCTTTTTCGAGCATTCCTCGTCGAGCAGTCCGATCCGGACCTCTTTTACCGGACCCTGGCCGCGGACTCGGTCGCACAGGTGGCGGGGTTCGCGCCACTGTGCGGGGCACTCGTGCTCGACGTCGGTGGTGGTCCGGGCTACTTCCGCGACGCCTTCGTTCGGGCCGGGGCCTGCTATGCCTCGGTGGACAGTGACCCGGCGGAGATGGCGGCCCGTGGCGATCCCGTGCCGGGCAGCGTTCTCGGCAGCGGTATGGCTCTGCCGGTACGCGACGGGGTGGTCGACGTCTGCTACTCGTCGAACGTTCTCGAGCACGTCCCGGGACCGTGGCACATGGCCGAGGAGATGTTGCGGGTCACCCGACCCGGAGGAATCGTGTTCTGTTCGTTCACAGTCTGGAACTCGCCGTGGGGCGGCCACGAGACGGCGCCGTGGCACTACCTCGGTGGTGACTGGGCGGCCAGGCGCTACGAGCGTCGGCACGGCCGGCCGCCCAAGAACCGATTCGGTTCGAGCCTGTTCGCCGTCGCGGTGGCCGATGCGCTGCGGTGGGCAGATCGCACACCCCGTGGCGAACTCGTCATCGCCTTCCCGCGTTACCACCCGTGGTGGTCCCACGCGGTCGTCCGGGTGCCCGGACTGCGTGAATTCGTGACCTGGAATCTGGTCGTTGTGCTCCGGCGCCGGTTCCCCTGAGTCACGTGCTCACGGCGGTCGAGTGCCCAGGTCACGGACTAGTTTCGGCCACTACGCCCGGGTAACCTGCATGCGCTAGTTTGCATCGCCGCAGTCGAGAGTCCTCCGTCTGGGAAGGGTGTCATGCGCCGCAAGGTCGGACTCGCCGTCATTGCCCTTGGGGCGCTGTTCCTCATCCTGGCGCCTCTCCTCAAGTGGTATGCCTACCCCCGGTTGGCCGTCGCGCCGCAGGACCAGGAGAGCACGACCGTCTCCACCGGGGAGAACGTGACGATCTTCTCCATTCCCGAGCTGGTCGAAGGCCGGGACCCACAGGTCGTCACAGACGTCACCTCCACACGGGGCACGGTGTCGATCGTCGAGGACCTTCCCGAGGGCAGCAGTAACGAGGACGTGGCGGTCTGGGAGACCGTCGTCGACACGACCGACGCCGAAGGCACCACCCTGACGGCGACGCGTTCGATCGTGGCGTTCGACCGGCGCACCGGCGCGGGTGTGCCGGGCTACGGCCAGTCCATCGACGGCGAGCCGATCGACCACGAGGGACAGATCCTCAAGTTCCCGTTCGGCACCGAGCGGCGCGACTACGAGTTCTGGGACATCGCCCTGCGCGAGGCGACGCCGGCCGTGTTCGACGGAGAGGACGAGATCGACGGCATGACCGTCTACCGCTTCGTCCAGACCATCGAGCCCACCGTCGTGAGCCAACTCGAGGTGCCGGGCAGCCTTGCCGGATCGCCGGCGCCGTCGGTAGAGGCCGACCGGACCTACGCGAACACCCGCACGCTGTGGGTCGAGCCGGAGACCGGCGTCATCATCAGGGGGCAGGAGGAGCAGGACACTGTCCTGGTCGACCAGGGAGAAGAGATCGCGACGATCACCAGCGGCACCATCGCCTACACCGACGAGCAGGTGCAGGCCAACATCGACGAGTACCGCCCGCTGGCCAGCCAGCTCAATCTCGTCGGCAACGTGCTGCCGGTGGTGCTGGGCATCCTCGGAGTGGTCGGGCTGATCGCCGGCGTCCTTCTGCTGCGCACTCCGTACACGCCCCGTCGGGCCGCGGAGAAGTCCCATCACGACAACGTGGACGACACCGACGACACGGTCGTCGACGAGAAGCCAGCCATCCTCGACTTCCGCGCGGACCGCCCGTCGCCGTAACCACCGCACGACCCGGTGTTGCTGACGTTTGCGCGGCCGCGGTGATACCGTTCCGTGACACCGGTGACCCCGTTCCGTGACACCGGGGCTTGATCACGCCGATTGACCCTGATCGCCCTCGGCGGGTAACCTCTGCGGTGCGTTGTGGGCCTGCGCGACCTCGGACCGAGCAGGCTTGCGCTCGTCTCATGTCGGCTCACTGGTACTTGATGCCATCACGGTGTCCGGGTCCCACGGCACGGCGATCACAGGGCCCGTGGCGCGCCACACCACATTCATCTGCCCGACCGGAGCCCCCTACCACATGACGAGCAGCATCGAGGCGCCCACGACCCCCGCGACCCCTCAGGTCGCCGTCAACGACATCGGGTCGGAGGAAGACTTCCTCGCCGCGATCGACGAAACCATCAAGTACTTCAACGACGGCGACATCGTGTCCGGCGTCATCGTCAAGGTCGACCGGGACGAGGTCCTGCTCGACATCGGCTACAAGACCGAGGGCGTCATCCCGTCGCGTGAACTGTCGATCAAGCACGACGTCGATCCCGCCGAGGTGGTCTCGGTCGGTGACCACGTCGAGGCCCTCGTCCTGCAGAAGGAGGACAAGGAAGGTCGGCTGATCCTGTCCAAGAAGCGCGCCCAGTACGAGCGCGCCTGGGGCAAGATCGAGGAGATCCGCGAGGCCGACGGCGTCGTCAGCGGCACGGTCATCGAGGTCGTCAAGGGCGGTCTCATCCTCGACATCGGCTTGCGCGGCTTCCTGCCCGCGTCACTGGTGGAGATGCGCCGCGTCCGCGACCTGCAGCCGTATGTCGGCAAGGAGATCGAAGCCAAGATCATCGAGCTGGACAAGAACCGCAACAACGTGGTCCTGTCGCGCCGGGCCTGGCTCGAGCAAACTCAGTCCGAGGTCCGGTCCACGTTCCTGCAGACCCTGCAGAAGGGTCAGATCCGCAAGGGTGTCGTCTCGTCGATCGTCAACTTCGGTGCATTCGTCGACTTGGGCGGCGTCGACGGCCTGGTGCACGTCTCCGAGTTGTCCTGGAAGCACATCGACCACCCCTCCGAGGTGGTCGACGTCGGGCAGGACGTCACCGTCGAGGTGCTGGACGTCGACATGGACCGCGAGCGGGTCTCGTTGTCGCTCAAGGCGACCCAGGAAGACCCGTGGCAGCAGTTCGCCAGGACCCACCAGATCGGGCAGATCGTGCCGGGCAAGGTCACCAAGCTGGTGCCGTTCGGGGCGTTCGTCCGCGTTGACGACGGCATCGAGGGCCTCGTGCACATCTCCGAACTGGCCGAGCGCCACGTCGAGATCCCCGAGCAGGTCGTGCAGGTCGGCAACGACGTGATGGTGAAGGTCATCGACATCGACCTGGAGCGGCGGCGCATCTCGCTGTCGCTCAAGCAGGCCAACGAGGGCGACACCGCTACGGCCGCGACCGACCACTTCGACCCGACGCTGTACGGCATGGCCGCCGAGTACGACGAGGCCGGCAACTACAAGTACCCCGACGGCTTCGACCCGGAGACCAACGACTGGCTGCCGGGGTTCGAGGCGCAGCGCGAGGAGTGGGAGCGGCAGTACGCCGAGGCCCAGGCGCGCTGGGAGGCGCACAAGTCCCAGATCGAGACCGCCGTTGCCGCCGATGCCGAGGCGGGCGCCGAGGTTCCGTCGTCATACTCCTCGACCGAGGAGAAGGAGGCGGAGGAGGGCGGCACGCTCGCCTCCGACGAGGCGCTGCAGGCGCTGCGGGAGAAGCTCACCGGCAACTGACCGCCGGCGTCTTGTGGCGGGATGTCAACGTCTCCGTCG
>DATFBR010000110.1:0-9112 GCA_035253685.1 Jiangellaceae bacterium | reverse complement strand
AGCGCATGCCGTCGAAACCGGCGATGGCCTGCACGGCGCCGAGCTCCGCGGCATGTATCTAACAAGCAAGAACCGGCTGGCGGAGGGCCGGTTCGGGACGATGTTCAAGCAGTTGCCTGCCTTTTCGCCCAGCGACGAACTGCTAACGGACCTGGCCAAGACCATGGTCGAGGATCAGACCGTGCCCGACAGCAGCCATCTGAACACCAGCCCGGTTCTGTTCGCCGGGTTCACGTTCATCGGGCAGTTCATCGACCACGACATCACGTTCGACACCACACCGCTCGATCTGCAGCTCGCGGACCCCGATGCGACCGTCAACTTCCGGACAGCCCGTTACGACCTCGATTCGGTCTATAGGGGCGGGCCGCTGAACGATCCGACCTTCTATGATCCGGCCGATCCGGACAAGCTGCTGTTGCGGACGAACGTCAACGGCGTGCTGGACGTGGCTCGTGACGACGACGGCCGGGCGATCATCCCGGACCCGCGCAACGACGAGAACCTGATCATTGTCCAGTTCCACGAGGCCGTCATCCAGTTCCACAACAAGCTGGTCGATTACGCACGGTCGCAGGGCATCCGCAAGGAGTGGGTGTTCGAGACGGCGCGCCGGTTGGCGCGCTGGCACTACCAGTGGGCCGTCATCCACGACTTCCTGCCGCGGTTCGTCGGCGAAGCACTCGTTGGCCCGACGGGCACCGTGTACAAGGAGGTCGCCGGCAAACCACCGGTCCTCAACGTGAGGTACTACAAGCCCACGAACAAGGACGGCCGGCCGTTCATGCCGGTCGAGTTCGCCGTGGCGGCCTATCGGTTCGCCCACAGCATCATTCGGCCGGCCTACATCATCAACGCCGCGACGGCCGGTGGTATCCCGATCTTCGGCCCAGAGGGCGGCTTCAACCTCAATGGCGGGCGCCCGATCCCGTCCGACCTGGTCATCGTGTGGAACAACATCCTGCGCATCGAACCGGGCACCGGTCGCCCACCGCGCAAGATCGACACGAACTTGTCGCTTCCACTGACCAGCCTGCCAGGATCCGCCGTCCCGCCACCTGACCCGACGGTCCACCTGGCGGTACGAAACACCCTTCGCGGTAAGCGTGTCGGACTGCCGTCGGGCCAGCAGGTCGCGAAGGCGATGCGTGCCCCTGTGTTGTCCAACTCGACGCTGGGACTCAGCAATGATCCGGGCTGGAAGGGCGAGGCACCGCTGTGGTTCTACATTCTGAAGGAGGCCGAGCTGCCGCCGTATAACGGTGAGCGGCTCGGACCGGTGGGCGGCCGCATCGTCACCGAGGTCCTCGTCGGGCTCCTGCAGCGGGACCCCAACTCCTACCTGTACCTCGACCCAGCCTGGAAACCCGCCCCACCGATCGCGCCAGTAACCGGCCAGTTCACATTCGCCGACCTGCTGAAATACGCAGGTGCTGCCTGAGCGGCTGGAGCGGCCCCTGCAGGGAGATACGGCATCGTCCCAACGGCGCCTGGTCGGACTGGAAAGCGCAGCACCTGCGTTGCCCGGTGGCGTTGCACCGAGGGCCCGTTCGAGATCGTCCTCGGCGGCGTCAGCCCTGGCGACCCCGCCAAGGCCAGAGACCTCATCTCGCCACCCGCCGACACCGGCGCCACCTGGTGGTATGAACGGCAACTCCAGACCAGCGAGAACCTCGACCGGCTCACGTCGGTACAGCGCCGCATCGACCAGTGCCCACCCACTCTGTAATAGGGTCCGCCGCACCAGCAGGGACACGTGCCTACGAGGCCTCGGACACCGAGCTCATGTTGAAGTCGGGGACGCGCAGCGGGGGCATGGCCGTACGAGGGAAGTAGTCGCCCCACTCACGGCTGAACGCGGGAGCGGTTTCTCCGGCTGCGGTGAACCGGTCGAGCAGGGCGACGGGGCTCTCGTTGAAACGGAAGTTGTTCACCGCACCGGTCACCTCGCCGCCTTCGACGAGGTAGACGCCGTCCCGGGTCAGCCCGGTGAGCAGCAGCGTCTGCGGATCGACCTCACGGATGTACCACAGGCAGGTCAGCAAGAGGCCTCGGTCCATGCCGGCGACCAGGTCGTCCACCGCGCCTCGGGCTCCCTCGACGGTCAGACCCAGGTTGTCGACCGCGGGCGTCATGGCGAGCCCGGTGAGCTCGGCGGAGTGGCGGGTCTGCAGCAGGGCGGCCAGCACACCGTCCTCGATCCAGCCGGTGCGGCCCACCGGCAGCCCGTTGTCGAAGACGCTCTGCTCGGCGCTCGACGCGTGGGCGACGACGAAGGGCTCGCAGCGCAGTCCGGGCGCCGACGGGTCGGACCAGAGTGTCACCGGCTGCGCCGAGAGCCGCTCGCCGACCCGCGTTCCCTCACCCGGCCGGGCGAACACGGTTCGGCCCTCGTGCGCGTCACGCGCACTCATCGTCCAGTACACGTAGATCATCAGATCGGCGACCGCGGTCGGGGGGAGCACCGTCTCGTACCGGCCCGCCGGCAGGTCGGCCGTACGTTTCGCCCAGGCCAGCCGCCGGACCAGTTCGGCGTCGAGGGCGGCGACGTCGCTGCCGCGCATGTCGGCCGACGCCTGGCCGACCCATGCCGACCGGCTCAGGTCGGCAGACTTGGCGGTGACGGCGACGTGTCCGGTTGGCTGCTCGTGCCGCAGCCGCAGGCCGGTCGACGAACCGACGTAGGTGGTGGCCACCGAGTGCTCGACGTACCCGTAGGAGAGCCGTCCCTCCGCGTTCGCCCGGGCAAAGCTGTCGCCCAGGGCCGGCGCGACGTCGGCGAAGACCGACACCGACGTCTCCGCTGGTGGTTCGCTCCATGACGGAGCCACCGGGCCATCGACCAAAGGCTGCGCGTCCTCGGCGGGACCGTTGTCGCGCGCCGCCTGCTCCGCCGAGCGAACCAGCGGCTCGAGCGACTCCGGCGTGACGGCACTGCGCGCGACCACTCCCGAGGCCGTGCCGGATGTCTCGCCGACCATCGCGACGACGGTGACCGACCGCGACCGCATGACACCGTTGGTCGTCAACGTGTTTCCGGCCCATCGCAGGTTCGCGCTGTGCCCCTCGTCGACCAGGACGACGCAGCCGTCCACGGCGGACAGGTCCAGGCAACGCTCGACGATCTCCTGCGCGCTCATCGGCGCCGCCATCTCACCGACCACCCTCGTCGACGGTGTTGAGGATGCGAACGGATCGGAACAGGGCGGACGGGCAGCCGTGTGACACAGGCGCGACCTGGCCGGGTTGCGCCTTGCCGCAGTTGAAAGCCCCGCCCAGGACGTACGTCTGTGGCCCTCCGAGCGCCTCCAGTGACCCCCAGAAATCCGTCGTCGTGGCCTGGTAGGCGACGTCGCGCAGCTGTCCGGCCAGGCGGCCGTTCGCGATCCGGTAGAAGCGCTGCCCGGTGAACTGGAAGTTGTACCGCTGCATGTCGATCGACCAGGACTTGTCGCCCACGACGTAGATGCCACGGTCGACATGCGAGATCAGCTCGTCCGTCGTCGGACCAGCCTCGGCGGGCTGCAGCGAGACGTTGGCCATCCGCTGCACGGGGAAGTGCCCGGCCGAGTCGGCGAATGCGCAGCCGTTGGATCGGCTGGTGCCCAGCGTCGCGGCCATCAGCCGAGCCATCCGCCGGTCGAGTTGGTAGCCGACCAGGACGCCATCGCGGACGATGTCCCACTGCTGGGCCGCCACGCCCTCGTCGTCGAAACCGATCGTGGACAGTCCGTGCGGAACCGTTCGGTCGCCCGTGACGTGCATGAGCGGGGAGCCGTAGCGGAGTCGGCCCAGCCGGTCGGGGGTGGCGAACGACGTGCCCGCGTAACTTGCCTCGTAGCCCAGGGCCCGGTCCAGCTCGGTGGCGTGTCCCACCGACTCGTGGATGGTCAGCCACAGGTTGGTCGGATCGACGACGAGGTCGTGCGTCCCAGCCTCCACTCCGGGGGCGGCCAGCTTCTCGGCGAGCAGGTCGGGGAGCTCGTCGAGCGCGGCCGTCCAGTCGACCAGACCGTCGGCACCTGTCACGTACTCCCAGCCCCGGCCGGCGGGGGCGGCGAGCGTTCGCATCGTCTCGAAGCGGCCACCGTCGGCTTCGATGGCCAGCGCCTCGACGACCGGATGGAGGCGCACCCGCTGCTGGGTCGTGACCGTCCCGGCGGTGTCGGCGTAGAACTTTCCCTCCAGTACCTGGCCCAGGTGCGCGGTGACGTGGTCGACGCCGTCGCGGTCGAGCACGCGCCGCGAGTAGGCCGCCAGCAGCTCGACCTTCTCGGCGTCCGGGACGGCGAACGGGTCGGTATCGTACGCGGACACCCAGGTGGTGTCGGGGTAGACGGCCTCGTCGGCGAGTTCGATCCGCTCCGGGCTCATGTCGTGCGCCGCCCTGGCGATGTCGACCGCCTCCCCGGTGACCCGGACCGCCTCGTCGACGGTGAGGTCCACGGCGGCCGCGAACCCCCAGGTGCCCTCGTGGACGACCCGGACCGCGAAGCCGACGTCCTCGCCGTCGTGCGTTCCCTCCAGCCGTCCGTCGCGCATCGAGATCGCCTGGCTGCGGATGCGCTCGAGCCGGAAGTCGGCGTGCCCGGCACCCAGCTCGCGGGCGCGTTGCAGTGCGGCGTCGGCCAGCGGGCGCATCGGCAGCGCGAGGAAACGGGGATCGATACGTCGGGGCACCGGGCGAGCCTAACTGCCGTCCTCGCGGGCCGAGCTCGGGCAGCCGTCTGACACCATGCCAGCATGACCCGGGTCGCCTCGGCCGTGACGGCGCTGCCACCGCACCGATACGACCAGGGCGAGATCACTGCGGCAGTCGCCAGAATGCTGGCGCTCACCGGTAGGAGCCGGGCTGCGCTGGAGCGGTTCCACGCGGCCAGCGGGGTTCGCACCCGCCACCTGGTGCTGCCGCTGGACCGTTACGGCCAGCTGAACGGCTTCGGCGAGGCGAACGACGCCTTCCTGGCCTGCGCGGTCGACCTCGGCGAGCAGGCCGTCAAGGAGGCCCTGGCGAACGTGGGCCTGGCGCCGGCCGACGTCGACGTGCTGATGACCGTGTCGGTCACGGGTATCGGCGCCCCGTCGGTCGACGCCAGGCTCGTCCCGCGGCTCGGTTTGCGTGCCGACGTTCGCCGGATCCCCGTCTTCGGGCTCGGCTGCGTCGCCGGGGCGGCCGGCATCGCCCGGCTGCACGACGTGCTGCGTGGTGACCCGGAGGGGGTGGCGGTCCTGCTGGCCGCTGAGACCTGCTCTCTCACGGTGCAGCGCGACGACGTCTCGACGGCCAACCTGGTGGCCAGTGCGTTGTTCGGCGACGGGGTCGCCGCGGTCGTCCTGGTGGGGGCGGCACGTGCCCGGCGCCTGGGCCTGCCGGGTCCCGACGTCGTCGCCACCCGCAGCCGCCTCTACCCCGACACCGAGCGGGTGATGGGTTGGGACGTCGGAGGCAGTGGCTTCCGGATCGTCCTCGCTGCGAGCGTCGCCGACGTCGTCGAGGCGCACTTAGGCGACGATGCGCGTGAGTTCCTCGGCGAGCACGGCCTCGGCGTCGGCGATATCCGGCGCTGGATCGCCCATCCGGGCGGGCCGAAGGTGCTCGAGGCGACGTCGCGGGCACTAGGTCTGCGCGATGGGGAGCTCGACCTGACCTGGCGGTCACTGGCGACCGTAGGGAACCTGTCGTCGGCGTCGGTCCTGCACGTTCTGTCCGCGACGCTGGACCGCCCGCCGCCGGACGCCGGGGGAGCGGGGCTGCTTTTCGCGATGGGCCCGGGCTTCTGCTCCGAGTTGGTGCTGCTCCGGTGGCCGCGGGAGCCGTGACGTGACCGCTTACGTGCTGCTCGTCGTTGCCGTCGGCGTCGAGCGCCTGGCCGAGCTGGTGGTCTCGACCCGTAACGCGCGTTGGGCGTTCGCACAGGGCGGTGTCGAGTTCGGCCATGGCCACTATCCCGTGATGGCGGCGATGCACACCGCCCTGCTGGTGGCCTGCATCGCCGAGGTCGCCGTTGCCGACCGCCCGTTCCTGCCCTGGCTGGGCTGGCCGATGCTGGCCCTGGTGGCGGCATCCCAAGCGCTGCGGTGGTGGTGCGTGGCGACCCTGGGCCGGCAGTGGAACACCCGCGTCATCGTCGTGCCGGGTCTTCCGCTCGTATCGGCCGGCCCGTACCGCTGGCTGCGCCACCCCAACTACGTGGCCGTCGTGGTCGAGGTGGCCGCGCTGCCACTCGTCCATTCGGCATGGGTGACGGCCGTCGTGTTCACGGCGGCCAATGCGGCGGTGCTCGCGGTCCGCATCCCGGTCGAGGAACGCGCTTTGGCGACGGTCTCGTGATCGACGCGGACGTCATCGTGGTCGGTGGCGGCCCGGTGGGTCTGGCCGCGGCCATCGAGGCTCGCCTGGCGAATTTGTCGGTGCTGCTCTGCGAGCCGCGGACCAGCCCGGTCGACAAGGCCTGCGGAGAGGGTCTCATGCCGGGTGCGCTCCGGCTGTTGTCCCGCCTCGGCGTCGACCCCTCCGGTCGGGACTTCTGCGGCATCCGCTACGTCGGCGGTGGGCTCGCGGTCGAGCACCGCTTCCGTACCGGACCCGGGCGCGGCGTCCGGCGCACCGTTCTGCACGGGCAGTTGGCCCGGCGCGCCGCTCAGGTGGGCGTGCAGACGGTGCCGACCAGGGTGAACCTGGTGCGGCAGGACGCTGCCGGCGTGACCGTCGACGGCGCCCTGCGCGCACGCTGGTTGTTCGCCTGCGACGGCCTGCACTCCTCGATCCGCCGCGACCTGGGCCTGCAGCGTCTCCGGCGCCGGTCGGCCCGGTACGGCCTGCGCAGGCACTACCGGGTCGCACCGTGGAGCGACGCCGTCGAGGTGCACTGGACACCCGAGGCCGAGGTCTACGTGACGCCGGTTGGCGACGAGCTGGTGGGCGTCGCGGTGCTGGGGCCGAGGGAGCTGGGGTACGACCAGGTACTGGCGTCGGCCGTCGGCGTGGGGGAGCGGCTGCTAGCAGGGTCGCCGGCATCCGACCTGCGCGGTGCCGGCCCGATGTGGCAGGGCACCGTTCGCCGCACGGCCGGCCGAATCCTGCTGGTCGGCGACGCCGGCGGGTATGTCGACGCACTGACCGGTGAGGGGATCCGGCTCGGCCTCGTCCAGGCCCGGGCGGCGGTGGCCGCCGTGTCGGTCGGCCGTCCGGCCGACTACGAGCAGGCGTGGCGACGGGCGAGCCGGGACTACCGGCTGCTCACCGCGGCGCTGGTGACGGCCGCCGGGCGTCCCCGTGTCCGGCCTCGGATCGTCCCGCTGGCACACCGGCTGCCCGGCGTGTACGGCGCGATTGTCGAACGGCTCGCGGCCTGAGCTCAGCGCCAGAGGCCGACGATCACGGCGATCACGACCAGCTTGAGCAGCCAGTCGCCGGCATGGATCGCGGCCAGCTTCCAGGGCACGTTCTCGTGGATGACCGAACCGGTCAGGAGCACGACGGGGAACCCGACCCACAGCACCAGGCCGAGTCCCACCGCGCCGGTCCATTCGGTGATGTCGATGGTGACGGCGAGCCAGGCAAGGACGGTGGCGACGACCAGGCTCCGGACGAGCTCGACGGCCACCTTCCACGCCGGCATGCGGCCCGGCTCGGCGTACGCGTCGTCGAGTTCGGCGAGCTGCCGTCCGAACACGCCGTACCACAGCGCACTCAGGATGAACGCGGCCACGGCGGCCACGGCGACCGCCAGGACGTTGATGTCACTCATCACGGGCTCCCGGTCTGAGAGGCTCCGCCCTCGAGCACGGTCTTGAGCACCTCCAGGCGCTCACGCCAGTACGCCTTCGTCTGCTCGGCAGTCTGTGCGTCCGGCAGGCGCTCGTGCTCCACCGCCGCCTGGCTCCTGTCCTCGCCCACCGCGGCGACCGAGACGTTCACCCGGGTGGCGCCGTCGTCCCAGTCGAAGCGCACCGAACGTCCCGGCTGTGACGTGCGCTCGCGGACGATGGCACCGGGCAGCCAGAGCTCGCGAACGTCGGGGTCGACGAAGGCGGCGAAGAGGCGGTGGACCGGTACGGCCACCGTCTTGCTCGCGCCGACCGTGAACGTGCCGTCCGGGCGGACGCCGGCCGCACGAAGGCCTCGAGCCTGCTCGTACTCGACGATGATCTTCTGGGCCCACCAGTTGGAGAGCCCGTGCTCGCCGGTGAGCCAGGCGGCGATCTCGCGGTACGGGCGCCCCCCGGCGCCCCAGGTGTCGAGGACCCCGAACCACCCCTCCTGGTCGCGGCCGGTCGCCCGACGCATTCTCTCGCCGGATCCCGCAGGCTCGGTGCGATCTGTTGCGTTCATCGGTGCACTCCTCGGTCGGCTCCGGGTGCTGCGAACCCCTTCACAGAGCACGTAGAAGCTACCGAGCCGATCTCGACATGTTGCGGATGAGTCTCCGCGCCGACCGATCAGCCCGAACCGAGTTCCGCCGCCCAGACCGGCGTCGTCGTGGGCTGATCCGAACCGCCGGCGGGTTCGACCGACAGGGCTATCGTGGTGACGCCGCCCAGGTCGCCGGCGGTCAGGTACGTGACGTCACCGCTGTCGGGCACGTCGACGACGCCGCCCGAAGTGATCTCCTCCGGGGCGATGAGCCACAGCTGGTAGGTCTGGTCAGAGGTCAACTCCGGCAGATCGTCGGTGATGAGCACGACCTCACCTCGGCTCTCGGACGCGACGACGGAGGCCTGGCCGCCGCCCTCGACCTCGGCCGCGGCGTTCTCGGCGTCCGGCGCGGCCAGCACTGCCGCCACCCGTTGCGCCTCGGCCGCCAGCCGGGCGGCCTCGGCGGCAAGATCGTCGGCGCGCTGCGTTGCCTGCCAGGCCAGGACGCCGAGCGCTATCGCGAGCACGGCGAGCACGGTTGCGGCCGCGGCGAGGACGTTGACCGTCCAGCCGGGGACGCCCCGGGGCCGACGAACGGTGCCGCGCTGCGGCGGTAGTTGTCGGGTGCGGGCGATCTCCGCGAGCACCCGGCCCCGCAGCGCCGGGGGAGCGGGGACCGCGCTGGCCACGCCGAGGTAGGCCGCGGTCGCAGTCAGCTCGGCCACCTCGGCCCGGCACTCGCGACACGTCTCG
>DATFBR010000109.1:0-11470 GCA_035253685.1 Jiangellaceae bacterium | reverse complement strand
AGGGGGACGAACTCGACGGCCACCCAACTGGTCCAACATGGCCAAGGAGCGATTCATCTTTGGGGTGACCACAACCTGGGAGCCTTCGCGGTCCAGGTCGGTGGGCCGAACGTGGTTCGAGTGTTGCGTGGCAGCCGTCGCTCGCTGCGCTCGGACTTGGTGCGCTTGTTCTTCGAGGCAGCTGCCGCAGCAGGATCATGGTCAGCTGCCTGGACAACGCCAGCGACATCCAGCCCTGGTTGCAGGACGCCATCTACCGGGCGGTCACCGGCGACGGACTGCTGCGTCGGCAGCTCTGTACCGACTCCGATGTCTCCGTGCTGGCTTTCCGCCGGGTGGTCGTGCTCACCAGCATCGATCCCGGCCGCCTCGGTGGCGACCTGGCCGACCGGCTGCTCAACTTCGAACTAGAGCGGATCCCCGACGACGCGCGCGTGGCGGAGAAGGTGCTGACTGCGAGGTGGGCCGCCATCCACGCTGGCGTGCTCGGCGGTCTGCTGCACACCGCGGTGAACGTGTTGAAGGCGATGGGCGGGATCCGCACCACCGGGCTGCCGCGGATGGCCGACTTCGCCCGAGTGCTGTTCGCCGTCGACCAAGTGCTCGGCACCGACGGCTTCACCACCTACAGCGAGCCGGCGTCGAGGACGGCTGAGACGGTGGTCGAGTGCGACTCGGTGGCGGTCGCGATCCGCGAGACGATCAAGCGGCCGTGGCAGGGCACCGCTAGCGATCTGCTCAAGCTACTCACAGCGGATAGACAAGGACTGGCCGTCGACGCCGCAGGGCCGGTTGTAGTGGATGAGGTTGTGGGGGTTGGCGCGCTCTGGCCAGCTCCGCGGGTTGTAACCCGCTGCTGTAGCCGCTCGATGACGCCGTTCAGGAGACCATTGAGTTTGTGCCAGTGGGCTCGAGGACCTCCGGAAGGCGCGCCGTAGCCCGTCGCGCAACCATCGCGCACCTCAAGTGATTGACACAGTCGTCACGTCTGCTGAAGATCTTCGTACGGATCCGCCCGCATGAAGGAGGGTTCATGACCGATTCGCCCAACGAGGATCCAGCCCGAGTCGCGCCTGAGTTCTGGTCCGACGAGGCTATGCCGCTCGATGCGATAATCGGCGGCTTCGCGGACATCGGAAGGGGGGCTCCGATTGCCGAGCATCCGGAGCTTCTTCGCATCGACGTCTTCGTTCATGGGATCTCGGATGCCGATGCGATGGGTCTCCAAGACGACGTGCGCCTCCTCATTGACGCATTCGTTCGCGAACCAGATTCCGTCGAGCGAGAGAGATCTTCGGCCGCCCCGGCGCCAGAGGCGGGTCCCGGGGAAGACATCGAGATCGCGCTTCACGGGTTGAACCTCGCTCCTGAGGATGAACGCGTGCTCCACCGTCTCATTCGAGGCCTGGTTGCGGAACGCCGAGCGCCGGGAGGGACGGAGAGATGACCATTTGCGTGGGCACAGGCTCGCTTAATACCCAGTGGTTCTACCCGGTGATCGATCCCTACCGTACCGCAGGCGAGGGCCCGTACCACTACGGGTATGTGTTCGCGTGGGATGCCGTAGAAATCACGGTGACGCGCAACTTCTCGCTGTCTCGCTGCGGGATGAGAGTCGAACTCTCGTCGAGCTTGGCCAATACCAAGCAGATCCAAGCATTCAACTTCTACAACAACACCTGGAACGACCACCTCGACGCCGACCCCAGTGGTGCCGTGACAGCGATGACGATCAAGAAACGGAAGCCTTCAGAAGGTTGCGACATCGGAACGGACACACTGGTGCTGGCTATGGCCACCGGCCTCGGCCCAAAGGCCTTGTATGCCTTTCCGGCCGAGGACCTCTGGGACTTCTGGGGCGGCTGCACCGTGAGGTTTACCTGGGTAGCTGACTCTCACGCGCCCTTTGGACCTTCGGGAGCCGATACTCCGGCCCCCCGCTATCCGGCCGTGCGACTACCGGATGGCACGCTCATGAGAAACGGTGCAGGTACGGGGGTCAGCGTTGTCTACGGAGGAACGGACTTCCCGGCCGATCCTGGCTATTTGGGTGTGATGGCTGTGGACACGACCGCCGCTACCACCCGAGCGGTCCTAGAGCCCGATCGGCGGAATCTGCTCGGCGGGTTGAGCGTTCGTAATCGACGTCTTCTCGCAGGTGCCATTCCCTTCACTCAACTTCCGCCCATACCGGCTGACTTCACGCTCGTTCGTGAATGGAACCGTCCCGAGGTATACGTCGTCTTCGGTGGCGCGAAGTTCCCTATCCCGGACCCGCCCACTCTAACGACCCTGGGGTTCGACTGGAGCATGGTTCGGCTGATTCCTGCGGGCGGTACGTCAAAGCTCCTAACCATCCCGATCGACCGAACACTGATCAAGGAGCAGCACGATCCGAAGGTCTACGTCGTCGACAACCAGAAACTCAGCTGGGTCAAGAGCCCGGCAGTCATGGACGCAAGATGCCTTCCGTGGCGTCATGTGCGCGTCGTCCCAGACACCTCGCTTTCCACCTTGCCACACGGCCCTGACCTGGATCTTCCGTAGACGTCAGTCGGCGGAAACGACTCGACGTACTGCATGCGCTCCACTAGCCCGATCCTTCAACTGCTGACCGCTGAACTGGACCAAGTCTCCATTTCTCTCTACATCGTCGGGACGGGCGGTCTTGCCGGATCGGCCCTCGCCATAGCGAGCATGCGGATCGCGGCTATTTTAAGAATGGCAGGTCGGGAAGGTGCCGACCTAGGGCCGTGTATTGCCTGCTGCCGGATCAAACGCTGAGCAGCACCTTTCCCATGTGCTCGCCCGCCGCGACGATTCGGTGTGCCTCAGCCACGGCTGACATCGGCACGATCCGGTCGACGACGGGTCGTATCTCTGCAGACTCCAGGAGGGGCCAGACGTGCTCGCGGACGGCGGCAACGATCGCCGCCTTCTCCTTAGCCGGCCGCCAGCGCAGCGTCGTAGAAATCAGCGCTGCCCGCTTCGACATGAGCACCGAGAGGTCCAGCGACGCTTCCCGCCCGCCCTGCAGGCCGATCACGACCAGCCGTCCGTTGGGCGCCAGTACCGACACGTTGCGGGCCAGGTACGCGGCTCCCATATTGTCCAGCACGACGTCGGCGCCGTGGTCGTCGGTTGCCGTCCGGACGGCGGTCACGAAGTCGTCCTCGTTGTAGTTCACCAACACCGACGCACCGAGTGACCGGCACAGGTCCAGCTTGTCCGGCGTGCCCGCGGTGACCGCGACCGTCGCCCCTACCACTCGGCCGAGCTGAACCGCCGCCGTCCCGACGCCGCCGGCACCGCCATGGACGAGGAGCACTTCTCCGGGGCGCAATCCGGCGGTCATGAACACGTTCGACCACGCCGTGCACATGATCTCCGGCAGTCCGGCGGCGGTGACCAGGTCGATGCCTCGAGGAACGGGGAGCAAGTGTCCGGCCGGCACCGCAACCTTCTCCGCGTATCCACCGCCGGACAACAATGCGCACGCCTGCTGCCCGATCTCCCACCCGGTGACGCCGGAACCGATCGCAGCGACGGTTCCACTGCATTCGAGCCCGAGCCAGCCGGGTGCACCGGGTGGCGGCGGGTAACGGCCTTCCCGCTGGAGAAGATCGGCTCGGTTGACTGCTGATGCCGCGACGTCGAGTACGACTTCACCGGGCTTCGCCTCCGGGTCGGGTACCTCGGACCATGCCAGCACCTCGGGACCGCCGGGTGCGGTGGCCACCACCGCGTGCATCAACGGTGGCCCGGCGTGCCCGGTCCGGACTCGGACCCGTTGGCTCCCCCGCCGTCCCGTTCCCGGTCGTCGGCTTCCCGGCCATCCACCGGTCTGCGAGCCGGGCTCCGGTCGTCGGAGAACCAACCGTCGGTGTCTGCGCTGTCCGTGTCGAACTCGGCTCGGCGTTCCTCTCTCGAGGTGCCCGGCCGCGGTGCCCAGGGGAGCTCCTCCGCCGGACGAACGACGATCACGCGATCGCCTCGGACGAGGTGCCCGACGGCCGGTGAGTAGTAGGGCAACGCGTCTCCGTCGCGAACGACGGCGATGACCAGATCGTCGATCTGGCGGGGTACCTGGCCCTCCTCCCGGGGCGTGACGTCGCGCTCCGCGACCTCGAGACCCTCCCCGGTCGAGATGAGGTCTTCGAGCACGTTGCCGAGTGCAGGGCTCACGGTGGCCAGACCCAGCAGGCGCCCGACCGCGTCGGAGGAGATGATCACGGAGTTGGCGCCGCCCTGCCGGACAAGGCCGACGTTCTCCTCCTCGCGGATGGCGACGACGATCTCTGCGCTCGGGTTCAGCTGGCGCGCGGTCAGCGTTGAAAGCACGCTGGCATCGTCGCGACCGGTCGTGACGATGATCTGGCCCGCTTTCGGCACCCTGGCCCGCCTGAGGACCTCGGACCTGGTGGCGTCGCCGAGTACACCGACCAGCCCCAATTCGTTGGCTTCGGTGATCGCAGCCGAGGACGGGTCGACGACCACGATCCGCGCAGGGTCGACTCCGTTGGAAAGCAACGTGGCGACGGCGCTGCGGCCCTTCACGCCGTACCCGACGATGACCGTGTGATCCCGCACTGTCTTCCTCCAGCGGTTGAGCCGCAACTGTTCCCGTCCCCGTGACGTGAGGGCTTCAAGTGTCGTCCCGATGAGGACGATCAGGAACAACACGCGCAGCGGCGTGATGAGGACGACGTTGACGATGCGCGCCGAGTCGCTCACCGGTGTGATGTCGCCGTAGCCGGTGGTCGAGAGGCTGACGGTCGAGTAATAGAAGGCGTCGAGCAGGTCGACCTCGCCGTCGGAGGTGTCGTTGTATCCGGTGCGGTCGAGCCAGACGATGAACACCACGACGACGAGCACGCCGATCGCGATGAGCACCCGGCGTGCGATCGCCCGAACCGGGTCGAGCCCGACCGCGGGAAGGCGTACCGTGCTCTCGACCTCCACAGAGACCGACGCTAGCGGACTCTTTCGCAGACCCCGGCCAAGTGTTCATCCGGCACGCTACGTGGCCGGCGGCGCGGCCCAGCTGCGGGCCAGGGCTGCTGCATCCGTCGTAACCGCACCGACCGCCTCGGCCCCGCCTCCGCGCAGCGCCGCCGCGTAGCCGACCACGAAGGTGGTGATCGGAGCGGCCGTGCGGTCGATGCTGTGAGCAGCGTCTCGGGCGAGATCGAGCAGAGCTGTGACGTCGACCTCGTCGCGCGGCACGCCCATGACCTGGCAGAGCGACTGCACCCACTCCTCGATCACGTTCATTCCTCCTCGTCCGTCGTCCAGCCGGCCAAATCCTGCGGCGTGTCGATGTCCTTTGCCGCACCGCCGTGGTCGGCGATCGTGGCCAGTTTCAGATGATCCAGCAGCCTGCTGACGGGCAGGCCGCCGACCTCGCCGATCGCGTGCAGGGCGCGGCGGAGTGCGGGCAGCCGGTACGCCGCCAACAGCGGCTGCACGCGGTGCGCTTCGTCGGTCAACGCCACCACGTCGACGTTCGAGGCGTCGAGCGCCGTTACCAGCCGCCTGACGGTCCCGGCATCGACCGCGGGGAGGTCGGCGGCGAGGACGACCACGGCCGTGACGTCGACGGAAAGGCGGCCGATCCCGGCCGACATCGCCGCCAGCGGACCAGAGCCAACGGGTGACTCCTGCGCCCACCGGACCGCGGAACTCGTCGGCCGCTCCGGTCCGGCCACGATGACTTGCGCCGCTTCGGAGCATGCCGCGATCGCCGTGTCGAGCAGCGACCGGCTGCCCACGACCAGGGCCGGCTTGTCGATGCCGCCGAGCCGCCGTCCTCGTCCACCGGCGAGCACGACCGCCGCCCACGTGCTCGTGCCCTGCATCTGTCCCAGTCTGGACGTGCGGGAGGATGGCCGCCATGCAGGTCGCGCTGGTCCAACTCGCCGCCAGTATCGATCCGGTAGCCAACCTCGACGCGGTCAACCGCCTCACCAAGGACGTCGAGGCGGATCTGATCGTCCTTCCCGAGGCCGTCATGTGTGACTTCGGCCCGCCGGAGATGCGGCTCGGACCGATTGCCCAGCCGCTGGACGGCGAGTTCGTCGCCGCACTCACGGTGATCGCACGCGATCGCGGCGCCGGCGTGATCGGGGGCATGTTCGAGCGTTCGGAGGACCTCAACCGGCCATACAACACACTGGTTGCCGTCGCTCCGGACGGCTCGCTGGCCGGCACCTACCGGAAGGCACATCTCTACGACTCCTTCGGCTACCGGGAGTCCGACCGCCTGGTAGCCGGGCCGGCCGAGCCGGTGGTCGTGAACCTCGCCGGCCGGCGGTTGGGCCTGATGACCTGTTACGACCTGCGCTTCCCGGAACACGCCCGTGCCCTGGTCGACGCCGGTGCCGATGTACTGGTCGTGCCGGCGGCGTGGGTACGCGGGCCGCTGAAGGAGGCCCACTGGGTCACTCTGCTGCGGGCACGTGCGATCGAGAACACGGTCGACGTCCTCGCTGCGGCGCAGTGTGGCCGCTCGTACTGCGGTAACAGCATGGCAATCGACCCGATGGGCGTCGTGGTGGCGGCCCTTGGCGAGGCCGAGGGTGTGGTCAGTGCCGTGCTGGACGAGCAGCGCCTGCACAGCGTCCGAGCGCAGAACCCGGCGCTGGGTCACCGCCGGTGGGCTGTCGTCCGGGCGCATCACGGCACCGGGAGTTGATCAACCCAGCCAGCGCTCGTCGGCCCAGAGCCGGACGCCGCCCAGCAGGCCCTTGTCGTTCGGGACGACGGTGACGTCGGGGCCGAGATCGCGCGTCAGGTGCTTCGCGCCGCCGCCGCCGACGTAGAGGTGGTCCCACCACAGCACCGGACGCAAGGTGTCGACCGCTGCCACGACCCGCTCCGTCCATGACCGCGGACCGAGCCGTTTGCGCATGTGGTGTCCGAGTTGCTGGTCGTATGTCTCGCCCTCACGGAACGGCGCCTGCGACATCTCGACCTTGGGAAGCAGGCGGCCGTCGTCGAACAGCGCGCATCCCAGGCCCGTTCCGAGCGTGAACATGACCTCGAAGCCGCGACCATGGATCACCGCGAGCCCGGCGACCTCGGCATCGTTGAGCACGCGGGTCGGTCTGCCCAGCGCCGCCTCGAAGGCGCTGCGGATGTCGTATGCGGCCCACTCCTTCTCCAGATCCGGTCGCCTCGGCGTGAACGGGCCGCCCTCCGTGACGTAGTGCGGAGTGGCGTGGACGATCCCTCGCCGCACCAGACCGGGGAAACCGACGGACACTCGGTCGAACGTGCGGCCGGTCCCCGTCGCGACCTCGGTGACGGCGGCGATCAGCACGTTCGGCGGGCTCGGATAGGGGGTGCGCCGCTTCACCCGCTCCGAGACCGGCTGGCCCGCGGCATCGAGCACGATCGCCTTGATGCCGGTTCCGCCGCAGTCGACCGCGAGCGTCCAAGGTCGCCTGCCCGCCGTGGTGTCCACGATGAGACGGTAACCGCCGGTCGGCCGGGCGCCGACGGCGACGGCTCAGTCGCAGCCGCCGATGTCCTGCGCGTACGCCTCGAACACGAGATCCGCGCCACGTTGGCGGTGCCGCCCGAGCCGGGCCAGCAGGTCGGTGCCCTCGTCCCTGATCCGCTCGATGGCGTCCGCATCCGGGCCGGACAGGTCGTCGACGAGCTTGGCGAGTGCGGTGATCGAGATCCGGATGTCGTCGTGTTCGGACGCCAGCCGAGCGACCGCGAAGTTCAGCCGGGGAGCGGTGCGAAGGATGTCGCCATACATCCCGTCTGGCCCCTCGGTGGCGACGACGTGATCGTCGAACGAAGTCACCAACCGATCGGTGCGCGCCTGGACGCGGGCGACCCAGATCGGGTCGCGGGCCGGTGCGGCGAGGGCACGCTCCAACGCGGTCATCGCGGCGAGGAGCTCGGCACGTCGGGTGCGGGCCACGTCCACGGGTCCGGGCAGGGGGTGCGTCGTCATCGCTCACCTCCGGCTCGACCGGGGTCGTCCTGCACCTGATGGTCCCTCGCCGCGGCCGGTCGGTAAAGACCCAGCGGCCCGAGGCATGGAAAACTGGGGCACCAGGAGGGCTGCCGGAGAGGCCGAACGGGGAACTCTTGAAAAGTTCTAGGGCGGGGCCCACTCCGTCCTCGTGGGTTCGAATCCCACGCCCTCCGCGGAGTCGCCACCCGGTTTCACGCTCGCGTGCTGGACCTGGAGTGGGCATTCTTGTCGACGGGGGGGCGGCGGACGGGCGGATCAGGGGGCGAGAATGAGCGCTCTTGTCGTCATCGTGTGCGATCAGTGTGGCGACACCGGCACGGTGGGGCACACACCGCACGAGGCACGAGCGGGGTTGACGGCGTGGGCCCGGCGAGGCGGGCTCGACCTGTGCCCACTCTGCCGACTGCTGGAAGAGGCGCACGACCGACTCGAGGCCACCCCCCCGGGGGGCTGCACTGGAGGGCACACTAGGGCGGATGCGCCTGCACCGCGTCGGGGTCGTGACTGTCGCGAGTGTGATCATCGCAGCGTGCGCCGCGACCGGCCCCGGTGAGTCCGACGCCCGGCGACTTCCAAACGTCCACAGGCCGGTTCCTTCCGTCACGCCGTCGCCGACTCCCACGCCGACACCACCTCCGGAACTGCCGAGAGGCGGGCGGACGATCTTTCCGGAACACCGTCTGGTGGGGTTCTCCGGCGGCCGTAGCGAGTCGCTGGGCCGCTTGGGGATCGGCGACATCGACGAGCGGGCCGCCGAGATCGAAAACATCGCCGCCCAGTACACCCCCGAAGGCCGCACACCGCTGCCGATCTTCGAGCTGATCGCGGTGATCGCCCACCGCACTCCGGCCGATGGCGGCCTCTACCGCACCCGTGAGCCCGCCGAGGTCGTCGAGGAGTACCTGGCGGCAGCCCGCCGGCACCGCGGGATGCTGCTGCTCAACGTCCAGCCCGGCCGCGCCGACTTCCTCGACGAGGTCAAGGCGTTGGAGGAGTGGCTGCTCGAACCCGACGTCGGCTTGGCGCTGGATGCCGAGTGGGCGGTCGGCTCAGGCCAGGTGCCTGGCGAGGTCCTCGGGACGACGACAGGCAGCGAACTCGACTCCGTGGCGGCCTACCTGTCCGCGCTGGTCCGGGCAAACGATCTCCCCGAGAAGGTCATGATCTACCACCAGTTCCACAGCAGCACGGTCGTGGACGAGGCCGACCTGAGGCCTCATCCGGGGGTGGTCCTGGTGAAGAGCATCGACGGTGTCGGTGCGCCGGCGGACAAGATCGCGACGTGGAACCGGCTGACCCAGAATCTGGCGCCGCACATCTACACGGGCTTCAAGCTCTTTTACGACGAGGACGCCCGAAGCGGTTCGTTGATGACCGCGACCGAGGTGCTCGCGTTGCGACCGCAGCCGAGCTACGTCCTCTACGAATGAGGAACATGTCATCTCCGCGGTCCAACGGCCCTGATCCGGCATCATCGGTCACACTGGTTTCGTGAGCACCAGCACCGACGGCGCCGGATCGCGGGTCTTCCGCGTTCCCACCGGTGTAGCTCTGCGCGGTATCGGTATCGGCACGATCGGGCTGGGGCTGTCCGTCGTCGGCGTCTCGCTCCTGGGTGCGGCCGAACCGTCCCGAGCTGTCGTGGTCGGGGTGGGGCTCGTACTCGGTCTGCTGGCCCTGCTGGCGCTCACCGTGCTGGTGGTCGGTGTGCTTCGGCTGCTTGGCCTCGGTGCGCGTGTGGAGCTCGACGACGAGGGGTTCCTCAACGCGACCGGTCCGGGTGCCGGGGTTCGACGAGCGGCGTGGCGCGACGTCCGCCGGGTCCAGTCCGACGGCCCGGTGGTGTCAGTGGACCTGTCCGAAGGCCGTCAAAGCATCATCCGGACCGGTGTGCTCGACGTGCAGACCCGGGAGTTGGCGAAGGAGATGCGGGCTCGGCTGGTCCGCCGCGACGCCGCCCGCCCGCCGACGTGACGAGGCCAGCCCGGGCTGACGCGGCCCGACCGACAGGACCGACTGCCTCCAGGAGGCGGCCGACCTGGGCATAGCGCGGGGCGCACCCGAGTCCGTCCTGTTCGTCGGGCCGGTAGTACCGAGGGGCCGGCGGCCCCTTCAGCAGACGACGCTGAGGTCTGCCGCCTCGCCAGGTTCGGGTGTCGCCGTGGGCGACGCACCGGGAGTGTCAGTTGCGCCGGCTTCCGTTCCCGGTGCCGGCGACGCCGAATCGGACGGCGCACCCGTCGCCGTCGGCGTGGATGTGGCAACGGCCGTCAGGGCTTCCTGCACGAGTTGGTGAACGGTTTCGTAATCGGGGTTGGTGGTCGAGCTTCCGAAGCTCTGGAAGAACTTGTTGTCCAGCGACAATGTCTCGATCGGCCGGTTCTTGACCTTCAGCCCCAGCTCTGCGAACGCCGGGAAGAGATCGGCGGGAATGTCGGTGCGCACGATGTCCTTGGTGGCGGCGGCCAGGCTCTCGTACCTGGTGAGCATGGTGGCGGGATCGGCCTCGTCGATGATCGCACCGATGACGCAGCGCTGGCGAGCCATCCGCTCGTAGTCGTCGGACCCTTCCCGCGACCGCGCGAACCACAGTGCGTCGTACCCGTTCAGATGCCGGTCTTCCCCGGCCTCGATGTAGCCGGTGACCGGGTTCTTCCCGCCCGTGAACTCGTTGGTGCCTCCCCCGATCGGAATGTCACGGGGGACGTCGATCGTGATGCCGCCCAGCGCGTCGACGATCGCCTGGAATCCGGCGAGGTCGACCAGCACGTAGTAGTCGACCGGAATTCCGAGCACCCCCTCGACGGCCCACTTGTTGGCGTCGGCGCCGGGATTCTCCGAGCCCGCGAACACCTCGGCCGGCACCTCCGCCGGAACGTTCTGGTACACGGCATTGAGCAGATAGTTGGCGTCGTCGTTGCGGTGTCCGAAGCCAGCCGGGTAGTAATCGTCCAGCGGGCTGTCCGCGGGGAACGGCACACCCTGCAGATTGCGCGGCAGCGAGAACATGATCGTGTCGCCGGTCCTGGTGTCGATGCTCGCCAGGATCTGGGTGTCCGGACGCAGCCCCTCGCGGCCGCGGCCGGCGTCGCCACCGAGAAGGAGCACGTTGACCCGGGGGATATCGGCCCACGGGTCGGCCTTCTCCTCGATGTCGGGCGTCGTGAGGCTTGCCTCGTCGTCGGCGGAGATCGCGCCGATGAGGTCGCGCTGGGTGAATGCGTACCGCGCACCTAGCGCCATCGGCGCGACGACCAGGCTCGCGGCGAGCGTGACGACCAGGGCGCCGCCGAGTCGCTGACCCCCGGACAGCCCTGTCGGCTCCAGCGCCCGGTGGCTGGTCAACGCGGCGACCAGCCAGACGACGGCGCCGACGGCGAGAGCAATGCCGACGACGGTCAGCTCGTCACGGTTGAAGGCGACGGCGGTCAGTCGCGACCGCGGCACCAGCACGACGATCGCGACGGCGGCGGCAAG
>DATFBR010000108.1:0-6308 GCA_035253685.1 Jiangellaceae bacterium | reverse complement strand
GGCGGCGCCCGGTGCAGGTGGCCGAAGGCGGCCACGTCGTGCCCGCCCGGGGGGGGGTGCGGTGGAGCCGGCTGGTCGACCGTCATTCCGTCATTGCCGCAGTCGCCGGCCTCGGGATCCTGCTCGCGTTGGCGGCACCGTTCCTTGGTATCCGCTTCGGCTTCCCCGACGCGGGCAACGACATCGAGGGCAAGTCGACGCGGCAGGCGTACGACACGGTGGCCGCAGGATTCGGCCCGGGCGCCAACGGACCGCTGCTGCTGGTCGCGGATCTCCCCGACGGTGGGGATGCAGCGGTCATCGACGACCTGGCCGGCCGGCTGGCGACGACGCCCGGTGTGGCCGCAGTCACCCCTCCGGCGCTGAACCCGGCCGGTGACGCCGCCATGCTGACGGTCGTACCGACCACGGGTCCGCAGGCTGCGGAGACCGAGGAACTGGTCCGTACGCTGCGCGACGACGTCATTCCCGCGTCCGTCGACGGCTCCGGCGCCGACGTCCACGTCGGCGGGGTCACCGCGACCTCCATCGACTCGACGTCGAATATCGCGAGCCGGCTGCCGCTGTTGATCGGCGGCGTGGTGGCCCTCTCCATGCTGCTGTTGCTGGTCGCGTTCCGTAGCATCGCGATCCCGGTCACGGCGGCGTTGATGAACCTGCTGTCGGTGGCCGCCGCCTATGGCGTCGTGGCCCTGGTCCTCGAAGGCGGCTGGGCCGGCCAACTGATCGGCATCGACACCGAGACGCCGATGCCGGCATTCATCCCGGTCCTGATGTTCGCCGTGCTGTTCGGGCTCTCGATGGACTACGAGGTCTTCCTGGTCAGCCGGATGCGTGAGTCGTGGCTGCGCACCCGCGACAACGGCCGTGCGATCGTCGACGGCCTGTCTGGCACCGGGCGGGTCATCACCGCAGCGGCCGCGATCATGGTGGCGGTCTTCGCGGCTTTCATTCCCAGCCCGGAGGTGTTCCTCAAGGTGATCGGGGTGGGCATGGCCGCGGCGATCTTCGTCGACGCGACCGTCGTCCGCATGCTGTTGGTGCCCGCGATCATGCACCTGCTGGGGCGGGCGAACTGGTGGCTGCCGGCGTCGTGGGAGCGGCGCCTGCCCCAGTTGCGGGTGGAGGGGCGGCCCGACGTGTTCCTGCCACCGGCCGAACGCCCGCTCGCGCTGGCGACCGGAGCTAAGGGATCACCAGGCCACGGATGGTCCGCGTGAGCTCACGGAACCCGTTGCTGAGCAGGAACGCGATCGCCTGGCGGTCCTCGGCGTCGGCGTAGTCGATCAGCCGCTCGACGCCGGCCAGGCGTAGCCAGTCGGCGGCTTCGCCGAGCAGCCAGCTGCCGACCCCGACCCGGCGGTACGGCTCGCCGACCTGCAGGTTCCCGACGTCGGCCCAGGCCGAGATGCCGGCCGCCCGGTTGCTCTCCCCGAGATTGGTGTCGACCTCGACGAAGCCGACCACCTCTGCGTCGATCAGCGCCCAGATCCGGGTGCCGTTGACTCCGAGCGTGCGTCGGACAACCAGCTCCGGCAACGGCGGTGGCCGCCTGGGCAGATCGGCGATCGCGGCGACGAAGACGATCTCGGTGCGGCCCCGGTGCCGGAAGCCGGCCCGCTCGTAGATGTCGCGGACGTGCGGCCACTGCTCGGGGACGCCGTACACGGCGGGTACCGGCAGGGTGCCGTCGGCGTAACTGCGCCGGACCTTCCAGCGGTCGAACTGGCCCCGGCAGGCCGTGGCGAGCAGGTCGCCGGCCTCGTCGGAGTCGGGCCAGCCGGGCATCGGCGGCCAGCACAACAGCCACCTGATCTCGCCCGCACCGCGGTAGGTCTCGCCGACGCGATCCTCGGAGCTGTACCGCAGCAGATGGGCGGCCGCCACGACACGCTGTCTCTGCTCGGCGACAAGTGTGATCCGCTCGTCGATCCACGGGTCGACGACGAACTCGGCCGGATCGCGCTCGAGGTGGCTGGTCACGGCGGTGACCGACAGGGAGATGCCCGGCAGGACGGCAGCAACGTGGGCGTTGACCAGGGCGGTGAGCTGCTGCCGGTCGCCACGCCGGTACGGGCGGACCTCGGCGGACAGACCGCTCGCCGCCGCCGTGACCACGGCACTATCCTGCCGCGCTACACCCACACGTGGCCCGCCAACCGGGCCGCCGATCCGAGGAAATGTGATCGCTCTCACCGCATTCGGGCTCGCCGTCCGCGTCGACGGCTCCGGCGCACCGCTCGTTCTGGTGCATTCGGGCGTCACCGACCACACCTCATGGGACGGTGTCGCCGCTGTTCTTGCCGGCTCGTACACCGTGATCCGTTACGACCTGCGGGGCTTCGGGGCGTCGCCGCGGCCCACGACCGGCTTCCGGCATCTCGACGACCTGGTAATGGTCCTCGAGCACGTCGGCGTCGGCCCGGCGGTGATGGTCGGCAACTCCTTCGGCGGGAAGCTGGCGTTGGACCTTGCGGCCACGTCGCCTCACCTGGTGAGGGCGGCGGCCATGCTCGCCGCGCCCATCGCGGGCTGGGACTGGTCGGCCGACGTACGGGCGTACGGCGACGCGGAGGAGGCCGCGTTGGAGGCCGGCGACCTCGACGATGCCGTCCGGCTCAACATGGACATGTGGGTGCGCGGGCCGGTGCGTGAGTGGTCTCCACCGCTGCGCGCTCTTGCGGCGGTCGTGGAGCCGTCGATGCGGACGGCGCTGGCCAACCAGACCACGGTCGACGAGCTCGAGCTCGATGACGAGCGCCGTACCGGGGCGGAGCGGCTCGGCGACATCAGGATGCCGGTCCTGGTCGGCGTCGGCGACCAGGACGTTCCGGACTACGTGACGATCGCGGAGCACCTGGTGGCAGGTATCGCCGGAGCCGAATACGTGGAGTTCCCTGGCGCCGGACACCTGATACCGGTCGAGCAGCCGCAGGCCGTCGCCACCTGTCTGACCGGCTTCCTCGCCGGCCTCGGGCCGCCGCGATGAGCGTCGGCCGGGCCCGTGGATAACGTGATCGTGTGCCGGCTTGCCGGCCCGCAGGAGCATGAGGAAGGAGTCGCTGGTGGCGACCTACGTGCTGGAGCTCGCCTTCGACAAGGACAACGACCGGCGGATGGAGGTTCGCCCGTCACACCGTGAGTACCTGCGGCAGCTCTACGCCGAGGGCAGGTTGGTGACCGCCGGGCCGTTCGCCGACGACACGGGCGCCTTGCTGATCTACCAGGCCGGCAGCCGCGAAGAGCTCGACGACATGCTCGAGGCCGATCCGTACACGGCCGCCGACGTCGTGACACGCGTGGCAATCCGGGAATGGGTGCCGATCATCCCGCCATCGGAATGAGCGTGAGCCGGCCCGCAGGGTCGAAACACCTCCGGGTGCTGCGCGACGCCGGCCTGGTGCACGCGCTCTACGTCGAGCGGCTCGGGCCGGCGGCGTCGACGATCGGTCCGCCGTAGCCGCACTAGGCTCGCGATCGTGACCGACGCTCGGGTGGCGATCGTGACCGGTGCGGTGCAGGGCATCGGACGGCGGGTCGCGGAGACGTTCGCAGCGGAGGGGTACGGCCTGGCGCTGTTCGACAGTCAGCCGGTCACGGGTGGCCCGGACACTTTGGCCTGGACCGGTGACGTCAGCGCAGAGGCCGACGTGACGGCATTCGGCGAGGCGGTCGTCGAGCGCTTCGGTCGCGTCGACGTGCTGGTCAATAATGCCGGGATCGCGCTCATTGCGCCGCTGGAGGACACGACTCTGGCCGATTGGCGTCGGGTCGTCGACGTCAACCTGACCGGACCGTTCCTGCTCTGCCGCGAGTTCGGCCGCCGCATGCTGGCGGCCGGCGAAGGCGCGATCGTCAACATCGCGTCGATCGCGGGCCTGCAGGGGATCGCGGACCGGGCGGCGTACAACGCCAGCAAGCACGGCCTGATCGGCCTCACCCGCACCCTGGCCGCCGAGTGGGGCGGTCGCGGCGTGCGCGTGAACGCGGTATGCCCGGGCTGGGTCAAGACCGAGATGGACGAGGCATCGCAGGCCGAGGGCGCGTACGTCGACGCGGACATCACCGACCACGTCCCGCTGGGCCGATTCGCGACACCCGAGGACATCGCCTCGGCGGTGGCATTCCTCGCCGATCCCGCGCGCAGCGGCTTCGTCAACGGTGTCACGCTCTCGGTCGACGGCGGCTGGTTCGCCGACGGCTCCTGGCAGTCGCTGCGACTGGCCGCCCGCGACCGCTGACGGAGGCTGACGTCATGCAGATCCGAAACGCGAGGCTCGACGACTGGCCGTCCATCTGGCCCTTCATGAGCCGGATCGTCGCCGCCGGTGAGACGTTCTCGTGGGACCGCGACATCGGCGAGGACCAGGCCCGCGCGTGGTGGTTCCCCGAGCCCCCGGGCCGGACCGTGGTCGCCGTGGCCGACGACGGAGCCGTGGTCGGTACCGCGGTCTCCGGCCCCAACCATGGCGGGCCGGCGGCGCATGTGGCCACCGCCAGTTTCATGGTCGATCCGGACCGTTCCGGCAAGGGCGTCGGGCGGGCACTGGGCGAGCACGTCCTCGACCGGGCCCGAGCGGACGGGTTCCGCGCGATGCAGTTCAACGCCGTCGTCGAGTCGAACACCCGCGCGGTCGCGCTATGGCGCCTGCTCGGTTTCGAGATCCTGACGACGGTGCCCGAGGCCTTCGACCACCCGACCGACGGATATGTCGGACTGCACATCATGTACCGCCGACTCTGACCACCACGCGCTCGGTAGGGGACTGGACAGCGCATACGGTTCTGGGGTATCAATAACTCGTACAGTACTGTTCGACTTAGGTCCCCGGAGTATCACCATGAGTTCTCACCGTCCTGCTCCCGCGGTCCCGGCGGCCACGGCTCCGCCGGTGAACCCACGCCGCTGGACCGCCCTGGTCCTGCTGTGTCTCGCCCAATTCATGCTGATCCTCGACGTGACCGTGGTGAACGTCGCGCTTCCCAGCATCGGCGCCGACCTCATGGTCGGTCGTAGCCAGCTGACCTGGGTCGTCACCGCATACGTCCTGGCGTTCGGCGGGCTGATGCTGCTCGGCGGTCGGCTGGCGGACGTCATCGGCCGGCGCACGATCCTGCTGACCGGGCTCGCCCTGTTCACGGCCAGTTCTCTGGTCTGCGGCCTTGCCGGTGACGGCCTCCTGCTCGTCGCAGGCCGCGCGAGCCAGGGAGTTGGTGCTGCTCTGCTGTCACCGGCGGCGCTGTCCATCATCACGACGTCTTTCCACGGCAACGAGAGGAACCGAGCCCTCGGTGTCTGGGCGGTCATCGGCGGCTCCGGCGCCGCCGTGGGCGTGCTCCTCGGTGGGCTGCTCGCGGCCGGACCGGGATGGGAATGGATCTTCTTCGCCAACGTTCCGGTCGGGCTCGCGGTGCTGTCGATGATTCCTGCGGTGATCCCCGCCGATCCGCCCCGGCGGCGCGCCGGGCGGCCAGACGTCCTTGGCGCGCTGCTCGGGACTGCGGCGGCCGGGCTGCTCGTCTACGGGCTGGTCGAGGCCGGTGACTCCGGCTGGACGGCACCGCAGACGCTCCTGCCTCTCGCTGCGGCTGCCGTGCTGGGTGGCGCGTTCGTCACGGTGGAGCGAGCCGTCCGGAACCCGCTGATCCGCCTCGATCTGCTGCGGCAGCGGTCCGTCATGGCCGGGACCTTCGTCATGCTGGTCGCGAGCGGTCTGATGCTGTCGCTGTTCTTCCTGTCCTCCGTCTATCTGCAGGGCGTTCAGGGCTTCGACCCCGTCGCCACCGGGCTGACGTTCCTGCCGGCCGCCGTGGCCATCACCGTCGGTGCGCACCTGGCCAGCCGGCTCGTCGGCCGCGTCGGCGGCCGCACGGTCGCCACCGCTGCGTTGGCGCTGACGGCGATCGGCATCGGGTTGCTCTCGCGGCTCAGCGCCGACTCCGACGTGCTCACGGATTTCCTGCCGGGCTACCTGATCGCGGCTCTCGGGTTGGGGCCGGCGTTCGTCGTCGCGACCACGACCGCGCTGTCACACGTGCCGCACGACCAGGCCGGCCTGGCCTCGGGCATCGTCAACACCTCCCACGAGATCGGTGGGGCGATCGGCGTCGCCGTCATGTCCGCCGTGGCGGCGGGCAGCATCGTCGCGGGGATGCACGACGCCGGCGGCTTCGCCGACGCATTCACCGTCGGTGCGGTCACCGCCGGTGTCGCGGCACTCGCTTGCCTGCGCTTGGTTCCGCCGGGCAAGCCGGCGCGGGCAGCGTCCGGGCACGGGTATGTTCACTAGCCCGGTCTCGTACGATGC